>DASUYU010000118.1:0-36355 GCA_036377235.1 Thermoleophilaceae bacterium | reverse complement strand
GATCGGGGAGCGGCTTGTTCACCACATCGTCGGCCACACCCTCGACGGTGTCCCCGGGCAGGACGTCGCCGACGGCGCCGTCCTTCAGGGGGAGCTGTGGCAGCGCGGCGCTCGCGCCCGGCGCCGTCGCGGCAAGCGCGGCGAGCACGATGGCGAAAGCGCGCCTCACTCCGCTCAGCGTCGGCACGTCAGGCCACCCGCCTGCAGGGCACCCGCTCGAAGCTGGACGTGAAGGCGTGCATCAGCACACCGGGATGGCCCCACAGAGCCCGAACACGTCCGCCTGGAGGCCTGTCACGTCCGTGACGAGGCCGTCGACCTGATCCTGCACGCCGATCAGGTTCCCCTGCAGCCCCATCACGTCGCCGCTGAGCCCGGTCACCGTCATTCCGAGCGCGGCGGCGCCCGACTCGACGGCGTCGATGTCGAGCTCCTGCTGGCCCACCTGGTCCTGGAGATCGCCGACGTCCGAGGTCAGGCCCGTGACCGTCGCGTCCAGGTCGCCGAGGCCGGTCGTGACGCCGTCGAGACCGCCTTCGACCGTGTCCACGCGAGTGCCCAGATCCGACAGCCCGCTCTGGAGGTCGCCCACGTCGGACAAGAGGCCGGGCAGGTCCTGAAGGCTCGTCTCGGCGTCGGTCATGCGATCCCCGATGTCCGACACCGTGGAGCCGAGCGTCGCGACGCCCGACTCGACGCCGGCGAGCTGGGTCTCGACGTCGCCGAGATTGGTCCCGAGGTCTCCCACCGCGCTTTGCAGCGTGCCGAGCCCGCCGAGCAGGCCGGCCACGTCGTCCTCGACGGCCGTGAGCCGCGCGGCTAGGTCGCCGGTGGTGCTGGCGAGCTGGTCGATGCGAGCCGTGAGCAGGTCGTCGAGGTCCTGGAGCGAGCCCTGCAGCGCGCCCAGCCCCGCCTCGAGGCCGTCCAGGCGCGCTGCGAGGGCGGCGATGTCGCCGCGCAGAAGCGCAACGTCGAGCGCCTGCCGGGCGGCGAGGTCGTCCACTCGCCGCGACAGCGCCGCAAGCTCAGCCTGAAGCTGGAGGAGCAGCCGGGTGAGCTCGTCGTTCGAGAGTGCGGCCGCGCGTGCCGTGACCCGGATGGCGCGCACGCGGAGCGCGGGCATGCGCTGCCTGCGCGCCCGCCGGCGAACGCCCGGACGCATGCGGATGTTCACCGCGAAGCGGTCACCGGCGCGGAGCGCGCCAGGCGCGATGCTCACCCTGCCGGCACCGAACGCGGCGGGTGCCTTCACCTTCGCGCGCCGCCGGACGAGCAGTCGCACGAGCGGCGTGCCCACCCGTAGCCAACGCTCGGCGGCGCGGGTGAGGAGCACCGGAACGCTCACAGAGGGCCCCGCGGACGCGGGCGGCGCGAGCACGTGGCCGCCGAGCCAGACGGGCCGCGCCGACGCGGCCTGCGGCGCCGCCAGCATCGCGGCGCAGGTCAGAATCGCTGTCGCGGTCGTTCGTCTCATGGGCCTGGTCTCGGGTTTTCGTGCGGGTCACTTGAACGGTGGAGGCGGCTCTTGGTTCCAGTCCCACGGACCGTGGTAACCCCCGGCCCAGGTGGAGGCGAAGGGGCTGGTTACCCCATAACGACAACCGCGACGCGGCGGTTCAGCCTGCGGCCTCGGCGGGTGGCGTTCGAGGCGCGCGGGTGGGCCAGGCCGGCGGTGCGCGCGGTGAGGCGCGCGTTCACTCCGCGAGCGCTCAGCGCCCGGCAGAGCGCGGTCGCGCGGAGCAGCCCGAGCCGAAGAGCGAACGCCCGTGTGGCGCTGCCGTCGGTGTGCCCGATGCAGCGCACGGCACGCGCGCCGGCGAGGTCGCGGGCGATGTCGCGAAGCGCTCCGCGTGCGCCGCGAGGCACGGCCGATTCGCCGGGCGCGTAGCCCGACACCACGTAGGCGCGCGGCAGCACGAGCGTCGCCCGGCGCCGAAGCGCGCCGCTTCGCCCGCGTACGTCACGCGCTCGCAACCGGACCGTCACACCGCTCGCTCCACCCGCACGCCGGACGAGCGCGATGCCGCGCCGGGTGAGCCGGACGCGAAGCAGCGCCGCCCGCCGCCCGCGGCCGCGGAAGGAGCGCGACCCTTTCCCTATCACCACCGATCGAGCCGAGATGGAGGAGAGGGCGATCGTCGCCGCGCAGCTCCGCAGGCGGCCGTTCCGCGCCATGCACGGGATCGTCACGGCTCCTCCGCGCTCCGCCAGGCGCTTGCCCAGGGTGGTGGCGAGCGCCAGCGGAGTCGCGGAGGGGGTCGTGATCGGCTCGGTGCCGGATCCGGGCGGCTGCTCCGGCGAGCCGCCCGGCTCGTCCGGCGGTGGCGGTGGCGGCTCCGGTGGTACCCGCGACTCGTACACGTCGAGCGCGTCGTCCTGGTCGTCCGCCGTCAGGCGCTCGTAGGTGGTGAACCAGACCCTGCGGCCGTCCGCGGAGTGGCTCTCGAACACCGCGTCGTAGCGCGTCGTGTTCGCCTCGATCTCCGGACCGCTCGACACGAGCTGCGTCTCGCCGTTCGCGTGCTCGTAGATGTCGTCGCGCTCGCTCGTGTCGTCGTCGTCCGCGGCCATCCGCTGCAGGCTCGTGAAGAAGACTCGGTCCCCGGTCTCGGTCGCGCCCGCGAATCCCGCGTCCGTGCCGGAGTCGTCGTCGTTGATCGCCCCGATCGACACGCGCTCGGTCTGCCCGCCCTCGCGCACGTAGCTGTCCACCGCGAAGTCCGAGTCGTCGACGGTCAGCGGCTCGAACGTCCGGAAGTACAGGCGCGTGCCGGCGGCGTTCACGCCCTCGACGACCAGGTCCGCGCCGCTGTTGCCGCCCGCGGGCCCGACCGACTCGATCGTCGTCTCGCCGGCGTGGCGCTGGTACACGTCGTCGGAGTCGTCCGTGTCCGCGCTCACCAGCCGGTCCGACGTCGTGAAGTACACGCGCGTGCCGTCGCGCCCGGCGCGCTGGAAGTCCGAGCGGTAGGGCCCGTTGCCGCCGTCGGGGCCGATCGAGACGAGCCGCGTCTCGCCGCCGGTGGCCTCGTACACGTCCTTCTCGTCGTCGGTGTCCGCCGCGTCGATCCGCTCGGTCGTCTCGAAGAACACGTGATCGCCGTCGCCCGATACGAACTTGAACGCCACGTCCTCGGCGCCCGCCGCCGTGACGAGCGTGGTCGCGCCGCCGGAGCGCTCGTACACGTCGCGCCCCGAGTCCGTGTCGCCCGGCGCCGCCGCGGCGGCGGTCGCGAAGAAGACGCGCGCGCCGTCCGTCGAGATGCCGTCGTACTCCGCCGGCGCCGAGAAGTTCGCGCCCGTCGAGTCGACCGACATCAGGTGCAGCGCGTCGTCGAACCACCCGTAGACGTCGTCGGATCCGTCGGTGTCCTCGGGCACGAGCGACTCGCTCGTGATGAAGAACACCCGCTCGGCGTCGGCCGACGCGCCGCGGAAGAACAGCGGGAAGCCGAAGAAGTCGGTGCTCGGCGACAGGAGCCGCGTGTGACCGCCGGATCGCTCGTACAGGTCGTCCCAGGTGTCGGTGTCCTCCGGCACGAGCTGCTCGGCCGTCGTGAAGACGATCCGCTCGCCGTCCGCCGAGATCGCCCGGAACTGCCCGCCCCCGGACCGGCTCGCGTCCGAGCCCGGCTCGGTGACCGAGACGAGCGTCGCCGACCCGTCGTGGAGCTCGTACAGGTCCACGTTCGCGTCCTCGTCGTCGGGCGTCAGAGCCGCGAGGGTCGAGACGAAGACGCGGTCGCCGGAGCGGTCGGCGCCGGAGAACAGGGCGGCGTCCGGGGTGCCCGGGGTGAGCAGGACCGTCTCCCGCGTCGCCGCGGCGGCGGGGGAGGCCGCCAGCACCGCGGCGCCGAGCGCGCACGCGCCGACGAGAGGCAGGCGAGGCCTCACGCGGTCAGTCCTTCTTGCAGACCAGGAGCTCGAGGTACGGCGCGTTCGTGCCGTCGACCGCGCCGGCCGGGTTCACGGTGATGCCCGTGGTGTCGGTCGAGGTCGGGAGCTGGTCGTTCGCGACGGTGGACGCGTTGCCCTGAGCCGTGTGCGAGGCCACGTTGCCCGTGTTGATCGTCTGCCGAGACCCGAGCGTGTGGCCGTGGCCCGGGTCGGTGATCGTGTGGTCGTGCTTGCCGACCGGGCGGTTCTCCTCCGGGGACAGCGCCGTGCCGACCGCCGCGGCGAGCTGGCCGCCGTTCGGCAGGCCGACGAGGTAGCGCCCGCGCGCCTCCTCGTACACCGAGTAGCCGGAGGGGCAGCTGGAGGCGGCGTAGAAGCCGATCGCGCCGCTCGGCTCGCCGCCCGCGGCCTTGGCCCACGAGACCTTCTTCTCGGTGCGCTTGCACTTCGTCCTCGCCTTGGCGAGGCGCATGGCGCCGCCGCGCTTCTTGGCGCACGCGTAGACCTTCGTGGCGGTGGCCGAGGTCTGAGCGCCCTCGAGCGCCACGGCGGTGCCGCCGAGCAGGAGCGCCAGGCACATCGTGGCGACGACGTTGGAATAGGACAGGTGCGCGCGGAGCCAGAGTCGCATAATCTCCATCATCTTGATAATCATCGCTATCTGTCAAGCGGGACCGGCACCGGCGTTACGCTGGAATGCGGCTTGGCGAGGAAGCGGATGACCAGAGAGGAGCGGCGAGCGGCGACCCGGACCGAGCTCCTCGACGCCGCCTCACGCGTGTTCGCGCAGCGTGGGTTCCACGCCGCCACGCTCGAGGACGTGGCCCGCGAGGCGGGCTACACCACGGGCGCGATCTACTCGAACTTCGCCGGCAAGGACGAGCTGTTCCAGGCCGCCTTCGAGCACCAGATCGCGCGCGACGTGCGCGAGGTGTCCGAGGCGCACGCGGCCGCCACCGAGGACACGCCCGGCGCCCGCACGCGCGCCGCCGCGCGCCGCTGGATGGAGCTCGTGCACGAGCGGCCGGAGATGTTCCTCCTGCTGCTCGAGTACTGGGCGTACGCGATGCGGCACCCTGAGCTGCGCGGATCGTTCGTCGAGCGCTTCGGCGCGTTCCGCGACACCACCGCACGCTGGGTCGAGGACGAGGCCGCGCGCGGCGGATGGGACCTGCCGCTGCCGGCGAACGACATCGCGGTGGGCATCAACGCGCTCACGTTCGGAATGGCGCTGCAGTATCTGCCCGGCGACGAGGACCTGCCCGAGGACGCCCTCGAGCAGATGGCGCTGGCGATGCTGACGGGGATCCGCGAGTGGACGCTCGAGGGGCGGAAGCCGCGCCGGCGCCGCCGCGCGCAATAGTTTGAGCCCCGTGGTCATCGACGACTCGACCGAGTTCGGCGCCCGGGCGGCGCGTCACCTCACCGACGAGATCGTGGTCTGGCTCACGAGCGTGTCGCCACGCGGCGCGCCGCTGCCGATGCCCGTGTGGTTCCTGTGGGACGGTGATGACTCGGTCGTCGTCTACAGCCAGCCGGGTGCGCGCGTGCGCAACCTCGAGTCGAACCCCCACGTGACGCTCAACTTCGCGGGCGACGGCGGCGGCGGCGACATCGTCGTCCTGTCCGGCACCGTGACGCTCGACCGGGACGGCCCGGGCGCGGACGGGGACGCCGCCTACGTGGCCAAGTACGGCGACCACATCGCGCGCATCGGTCACACGCCGGAGAGCTTCGCGAACCGCTACAGCGTGCCGGTGAGGATCCGGCTGGAACGCCTACGCGGGCACTAGCTTCTCGCTGGCCACCGCGCCGATCACGGCACCCACGACCACGACGAAGGCGGCCGCAAGCAGCCACGACTGGATCGTGAAGGCCACGCCGATCAGCCCGTAGCGATCCGCGGACCAGGTCATCACGATCGGGACGTAGATGCCCGATACCGCCGCCAGGGCGGCGCCCAGAACCGCCGAGATCAGCGCGCCCGGCGCGAGGTGTCGCCAGCCGATCGAGCCGAGCAGGATCGACGGCGTCCACAGCCAGATCGCGAAGCCGAAGGCGGTGGAGACGGCGACCGCGAACACGACACCGCCGACGTTCGACAGCGTGTGCTTCAGCGGAGACGAGACGATCAGGAACGCCGCGAAGCCGCAGAGCCACGCGAGGCCGCGCCATTGCTCCCGCCAGGTCTTGCCGGCGGTGCCGTACGAGCGCTGGTACATCCGCTGGAGCGCGCGCGTGAACGACAGCGCCGACAGGATCAGGATGACGATGCTGACCCAGGTGACCGCGCTCTCCACCTGGCCGGCGTCGCCGAACAGCTGCTCCACGCTGCGCGCTGCGCTGCCCTCGAGGTCGAAGCGGTCCACAATGCGGTCGCCGATGTCTCCCTCGCCGGGCCCCAGGGCGGCCGCCACGACCGTGAATGGGATCAGCGACGTGAACGCCTGCGCGGCGAGCACGGTCGCCTGCAGGGTGCCCTCGATGTCGAGGAATCGCCGGAAGCTCTCTTCACCGAACTCGACCACCGCTCCCGGAAGGGAGGGAAGCCTCACGGATCGCCGAGGCCAGGGCTGAGCAGGTGGAGCTCGCGCCCGCGGCGGACGGCGTCCCGCCGCTCGGACACATCCAGCTTCCTGTAGATGTGCTTCAGGTGCGTCTTGACCGTGTTCACGGAGACGAACATCTCCGATGCGATCTCGGCGTTCGACATGAGCGTGGGGAGGAAGCGGAGGACCGCGAGCTCGCGCCCGCTGAGCGGCTCGAGCAGGGGCTCGCCGCCGGGGCGGCGCAGGGCGGGCTGCTGCTCGAGCGCCGCCAGCAGCTCTCCGGCGAAGGCGCGGTGACCTGTGCCCTGGGCAATCCGGCGGCGCAGGAGCGACCGCACGGGCGCCCCGTAGCGCAGAATGGGGTTCGCGTACCCGCGCGGCTCGGCGAGGTCGAGCGCGCGCTCGATCGCGCGAAGCGCGCCCTGCTCGTCGTGGATCGCGTCGCGGGCGATCGCGTCCACGGCCCAGGCCTCCGTTCGCGTGACCGGCATGAGCGCGTCGCGATCGTCGGCGAGGAAGCCCGCGATCGCCCGCAGCGCCGCCTCGGGCTCGCCGACGGCGAGCTCCAGCCGCGCCAGCGCGATCGCCGAGTCGGACAGGTGCGACGTGCTCACCGCCTCGAGCACGCTGCGCGCTCGCACGGGCTCGCCCAGCGCCAGCCACATCTCGCCCTCGAGCAGGCTCGCCGAGACGCGCAGCCAATCCGGCAGCGTGGAGCCCGGATCGCGGGCGCGCAGCATGTCGAGCGCCCTCATCGGATCGCCGCGAACCGCGTGGATCTTCGCGCGGATCTGAGCAACCACGGGCGCGAGCAGCGGCTCGGCGCTTCGCCCGACCGCCTCCACGGCGAGGTCGCCGGCGCGCTCGGCCTCGTCGAGCTCGTTCCACCAGAGGTGGACCGTCGCGAGCGTCACGTACGCGATGGCGATGTGGGAGACCTCCGCCCACCCGCGGCGCTCGGCCAGCTGGATCGCGGTGCGCGCCCTGCTGTGCGCCTCGCCCAGCCTGCCCTGCCGCGTGTGCACGGCGGCCAGGTAGCTCTCCGCGACGAACAGGATGTAGTCGCTGCCGAACTCGAGCGCGAGCCCGGCCGCCGCCTGGAGCCGCTCGAGCGCCTGGTCCACGTCGCCCGTCCAGAACTCCGCGATGCCGACATTGGCAAGCGTCAGCGCTCGGACCTCGGCGGCCACCGCCCGGTCCCAGTCCTCGCTCAGCGCGAGCCGGGCCGCGCTGAGCGCCTCCTCGAGGTCACCGTCGAGCCGGGCGCGGTAGAGCGCGGTGGCGGTCGAGGTCACGCGGAACCGCCGCTGTCGCGCCGGCGGAAGGTGCTCGGCGAGCTGGTAGGCGCGGAGGAGCAGCTCGTCGGCACGGCCCAGCTCGCCGTCCTCCAGGAGCAGGCCCGCCATGGCAAGCGCGAGCTCGGCGTCGCCGTTCAGGACCTCGTCGGGGATCTCGAGCGCCACAGCGCGGAGCACCTTGCCGGAGCCGTTCGCGACGCAGCCGAGCCAGTGTTCGCCGATCAGGTCGGCGGCGAGCTGCCAGTCCGCGGCCGTCACCGCGTGGCGGGCACCCTCGAGCGGCTGTCCGTTCGCGGCGTACCAGCGGCCCGCCGCGCTGTGCAGGGCCGGCAGCTCCTCGGGGAAGCGGTGCCGCAGCTCGCCCCGGAGCACCTCGGCCAGCAGGGGGTGATACCGGAACCACGTTCCGGTCGAGTCCAGCGGGTCGACGAAGCCCTCCGCGTGCGCCACGTCGCGGAGGGCGCGCCGCCCGTCCGTGGCTTCGGTGAGCGCCTCGGCCAGCTCGGCGTTGACGCGCTCGACGATGGACGTCCTGAGCAGGAACTGCAGGGTGTCCTCGTCATAGCCGTGCAGGACCTCAGAGGTGAGGTAGTCGGACACCGCTCGGTCGTCGCCGGCGAACCCGGCGATGAAGGCGCTGGGGTCCGGGTGGCCCTGGAGCGACAGCTCGGCCAACCGGATCGCCGCGACCCAGCCCTCGGTGCGGGCCCACAGCGTCTCGACGTCGGCCGGCGCCAGCTCGAGCGGCTGGAGGAGCTCGCTCGCCTCGTCGGTCGTGAACGCGAGATCCGCGGCCCGGATCTCCACGAGGTCACCCGCCAGCCGCAGCCGCTGCAGCCGAACCGGCGGGTCGCTGCGCGTGGCGAGCACGAGCCGCAGCGCCGGATGCGGCCGCTCGAGGAGGGACTCCAGATCGGCGAGGACATCGCCCGTGCCGAGCTCCTGGACGTCATCGAGGACGACGACCAGCGGAGCGTCCATGCGGTCGAGCGCCTCGCGCAGCCCACCCAGCGTGCGCGAGCCGCGAACGGGCGCCGCGAGCCCGGTGAGCTCGGGCCGCGCGCGCGACATCGCCGCGAGCAGGTCGAGCCAGAACGCGCGCCGCTCGGAGTGCTCGCGAGTCAGCGACACGTGCGCGACGGCCGGGCTGGTCGCCTCGGCGAGCCACGTGCGGAGCAGCACCGTCTTTCCAGATCCCGCAGGGGCCGATATCAGGGTGAGCGGTCCGTCGATCCCGCGTTCCAGCAGATCGAGCAGTCGGGGCCGCTTCAACACCCGTGCCGGACCGGGGGCCTGTTCCGGGGGAGTCGTAGCGCGAGTCCTTTCGAAGTCCTGAGCAACCGACTCTACCGCGTCCGGTGCTGCTCCCATAGCTCTTGCAATGAGGATCGCGTGAGCGCGTCGACCTGCAGCACCGCCGCGGCCCCGGATCCGGCCAGGGCGTCGGGGTCCGGCGCGGCCGCGGTGTGGAGAATGCACACAACCGTCTCCGGGACCGCCCCGATCAGCCTCCTGCTCGTCTCGAGCCCGTCGATCCCCGGCATCTCGGCGGCCACCAGCGCCAGCGCCGGCCGCAGCGTCACCGCCAGGTCGAGCGCCTCCTCGGCCGAGCCGGCCGTGCCCACCTCCTCGAAGCCCGGGGTGGCGTTGACCACGGCGCGCGTCGCCCGGCGCGCGTCCTCGTCATGGTGCACGGTGAGGACGCCGACGCCGCTCATGAAACGTAAGGTCTCACCTGGCGCGGCCCCGGCCAATCGGGTACGGGCCACTCTTCGGCTCGTGTGTGCCTCCCCTACATAAGTCGTACCCCCTTTCGGTAACTTGCCGCCGCTCGAAAAGGCCCCCCCGACATGGATGATCGCCGCGGTTCTCGCGGCCGGGCTCGGGCTCGCCGCGATCACGGTCGGCGTGACCCTCGCCGGTGTCGACGGCGGCGGTGCCGGCCTCGCCGCCGCCGGCCGCGCGTCGATGGTCTTCGTGCCGGTGGTGGCCGGGTGCTACGCATGGGCGCGGACCCCGCACCGGCGGTTCGGCGTCCTGCTCGTGCTGGTCGGCGCCGGGTGGTTCCTGAGCACCCTGTCCGAGTCGGACGAGACGCTCGTCTACAGCGTCGGCCGCGTGGCGAGCTGGTTCGTCGAGCTCGAGCTGATCTATCTGGTGCTGTCCTTCCCGACCGGCCGCGTCACGCACCGTGTGGACCGCTCGATCGTCGCGGCGGCGGCGCTCCTCGTCCTCGTGGTCTACCTGCCGACCACCCCGTTCGACAGCGACTTCCCGGTGCCGTCCCCGTACACGAGCTGCGACGCGGGCTGCCCGCAGAACGCGTTCTTCGTACTCGGGTCGGAGCCCGGTGTGATCGACTCCGTCATCCGGCCGCTCCGGGACGCGCTCGCGTCGCTGCTGTTCCTCGCGGTGACGATCCGCCTTGCATCGCGTGTGCGCGAGTCCACCCGGCTGATGCGCCGGACGCTCAACCCGGTGCTGGCGGTGGCGGTCCTGCGGTTCGCGGCCGCCGCGCTCTTCGTCGTGCTCCGGCGCGTCGACGAGCACTCCGACGCGATCGACGTGGTCGGCTGGGCCGCCGCGCTCGGCCTGCCCGCCATGGCCCTGGCCTTCCTGGCGGGACTCCTGCGCTGGCGGCTGTTCGTGGCCCACGCGCTGCAGTCGCTCGGGCTGAGGATGCGCGAGGGCCCCGGCTCGACCATGCTCCAGTCCACGCTGGCCGATGCGCTCGGCGACCCGTCCCTGCGGCTGTTCTACCGGGTGCCGCTGAACGGCAGCACCTGGATCGACGCGGACGGAACGCGCGTCGCGACCGCGGAGCCCGGACCCGGCCAGCTCGTGACCACGGTCGAGGGCGGTGCGGACGGGCCGATCGCCGCGATCGTCCACGACGAGGCGCTGCGAGACCACGACGAGCTGATCGAGGCGGTGGCCGGCTACGCCCGGATCACGATCGACAACGTGCGCCTGTACGCCGAGGTGGAGGCCTCGCTCGCGGAGGCGCGCGACTCGCGCGCCCGCATCGTGGCCTCCGCCGACCGAGAGCGGCGGAAGATCGAGCGGGACCTGCACGACGGCGCGCAGCAGCGGCTGGTGGCGCTCCGGATCAAGCTGGAGCTCGCCGAGGAGGCGCTCCGGGATGACCCGGAGGCCGGGCTGGCGCGCGTTCACGCGCTCGGGCCCGAGCTCGAGCAGACGCTCGAGGAGATCCGCGCGCTCGCCCACGGCGTCTATCCGCCGCTGCTCTCGGACGAGGGGCTGGGCGAGGCGCTCCGCGCCGCGGCTCGGCGCGCGGCGGCCCCGGTCACCGTCTCGGCCGACGGGATCGGCCGCTACGCGCCCGAGGTGGAGAGCGCTGTCTACTTCTGCTGCGTGGAGGCGCTACAGAACGCCGCCAAGCACGCGGGCGGAGCGACCGAGGTGAGCGTGCGGCTCGCGGAGGACGATCGCCTCCGCTTCGAGGTTCGGGACGACGGCCCGGGGTTCGATGCCGGCGCCGCCACCAGCGGCACCGGCCTCACGAACATGCGCGACCGCATCAGCGCGATCGGGGGAGACCTCGAGCTGTCGGCCGCCCCCGGTCAGGGCGCCGCGGTGATCGGCTCCGTTCCGCTCGGTGGGCTCTCCTAGCGCACCACGTCCCGTCGCGCCGCCTGCACGCGCGCCGGGTCCCTGTCCTCGTTCTCGACGCCGGCGCCGCCGTACAGCGACACCTGGTAGATGATGATGATGTCGAGCGCGAAGATCGCGAGCGACCAGAACGGGTAGGCGGGAATCGACAAGAGCGCCGCCAGCGCGCTGAGGCTCGCGAACAGGATCGCCATCACGCGGCCGTACAGGTTGCCCGACCAGAGCGAGAAGCCGGCCAGCAGCTGGAGCGCGCCGATGATCAGCGTGATCCAACCCCACAGGTTGAGGTTGCTGAGGATGTACTTCTGGTCCTGGATGAAGAACTTCGAGTCCGCGATCGCCGCGATTCCCCAGATCACGTTGAGGACTCCGGCGATGATGAGCATCACCGCGGCGAAGATGACCCAGCCCGAGTAAGTCTTCATGCACTGCTCCTTTCGTTGGGAGCAAGATGACCGCCGCACGAGTGATGCGGCGTCACCCGTCGAGGGTGATTCCCGATCACCCGCGACGGGGGCAGACTCGCCTCATGTTGATCGCAGCGGATTATCCGTTTATGGACGTGTTCTGGTCGATGTTGGTGTTCTTCCTGTGGTTCGCGTGGCTCCTGCTTCTGTTCAGGGTCTTCGCGGACATCTTCCGCAGGCACGACCTCTCCGGCTGGGGCAAGGCGGCCTGGTCCATCTTCGTGATCTTCCTGCCCTTCCTCGGCGTGCTCGTGTACCTGATCGCCGAGGGGTCCGACATGGGGCGTCGCGACCTGCAGCAGCAGGCGGCCGCACGTGCGGACTTCGAGGCGTACGTCAGGGAGGTCGCGGCGAGTCCCGGAGGGACCCCTCCGGCAGGTTCCGGCGCGCAGGTGCCGCCCCCGACCTCCTAGGACCGAGCCACGTCCGGGCCGTGCGCGGCCCACAGCCTCCGCAGCAGGGCGGGACACAGCTCCTGCTTGCGAACCAGCGCGGCCGCGCCGCAGTGCGCGGCCGCCGACGGCAGGTTGGCCGGCTCCTCCAGGGAGATCAGGATCACGACCAGGCCGGGGGCGGCGGCCACGAGCCGCCGCGCGGTCTCGACGCCGTCCATGCCCGGCATGCGCACGTCCACCAGCGCCAGGGCCGGCGCGAGGCCGGGCAGCAGCCGGAGCGCCTCGTGCCCCGAGGCGGCCTCGCCACCGGAGGTGAAGCCGGGAGTCGCCGCGATCACGTCGCGGGCCACCGCCCGGAAGACCTCCTGATCGTCCACGGTCAGCACCTCGACCATCCTGCTGAAGCTGCCAAAGGGGCCGCGATCCGGCAAGGGCGGTGACCGGTGTGCGCGCGGGTGGGCGCGCACCACTCAGTCGGCCGGTGAGCCGTCCGACAGGAACATGAGCGTCGCCTTCACGCGCTTGCTCACGTCGTCGGCGCCGGCGAGCCGCAGCTTCATGAAGATCGAGTTGATGTGCTTCTCGACGGCGCGCTTCGTGAGCACGAGCGACTCCGCGATCGCCGCGTTGCTCTTGCCCTCCGCGATCTCCGCCAGGACCTCGCGCTCGCGCTCGGTGAGCTCGCGCAGCGGCGAGCGCTCCGCGCGCGACCGCGCCGCCACGAGCACCTCGACGATCTTCGGGTCGATCACCGAGCCGCCCGCCGCGACGGTCCTGATCGCCGTCGAGAGCTGGCCGCGATCGTGGATGCGGTCCTTCAGCAGGTACGCCCGGCCGTCGCTGCCCGCGTCGAGCAGCTTCAGGACGTAGGCGGGCTCGGCGTACTGGCTGAGGACCACGACGCCGGCGCGCGGGTCGGAGGCCCGCAGCCGCTCCGCCACCTGGATTCCCTCGTCGGTCCTCGTGGGGGGCATGCGGATGTCGGTGACGACGACGTCAGGGCGCTGGTCCTCGATCGTCTCCAGCAGGGCGTCGAGATCGCCGCATGAGCCGACCACCTCGAGGCCGTCCGCGCCCGCGAGCAGCTGCTGCAGTCCCTCACGTACCAGCAGGTTGTCCTCGGCGAGGACCAGCCGAAGCGGCATATACCTCTCAAATCCCGAGCAGGCTCTTCTTCTTCGCGTCGAACTCCTCGGTCGAGATTACGCCCTGGTCGCGCAGCGTCGCCAGCCGCTCGAGCTCCGCGATGTAGTCCGGCTCCTGGGGCGCGGGTGCCGCGGCGGGCTGGCCCTGGTCCTCGTAGCCCTCGTCGTCGTAGGCGGGCTCGAAGTCCTGCCGCACGCCCATTCGCTGCTGCATCGCCGAACGCCGGCGCTGCATCCGCGAAGCCGTCCGGTAGCTCTGGCGCATGGACATCCGGTTTGCCGCTCTCATGGCCAACAGTCCTGGCATTTCGTTGCTCCTCTCAGGCGGGAGCGCCCTCGCGCTCCATCGCCGCTATCGCGTCGGAGATCGCGGCGAGCTCCGGCTCGACCGCCCGGATCGTCTCGGGTGTCAGGAACCCCTCGCCGATCATGCGGCCGCCGGCGCCGCGGAAGAACTTGCGCAGGTCGCGCGCCCACACGTGCTCGATCAGGAGGATCCCGGCCGACTCACCTGGCCCGAGCCCGCCCGCCATCTGCTGGATCTCGTCCTGCGAGAACCCGAACGCGTGGTGCTCCCCGGCCTCGCCCCCGCCGGCGGGCTCGGACGCGGCCTCTCCGTCGAACTGGAACCCGAGCAGCGCTCCGACGATGCCGCCCAGGTCGGCGGCGTCCGGGTGCTCGAGCACGACGATGTCCTCCGAATCCGTGTCGCGCGCGACGAACAGGAGGTCCAGCACACGGATGGTGCGCTCACTCTCCAGCTTCGCGAGCTCCTCGATCACCTTGCCCTCGAAGTTCGCGTCGCGGTCGAAACCGATCGCGATCAGCTGAACCGGGCCTATCTCTTCCATCACGCCTCCATTCGAATTCGTCGTGGCATTCGCGGCGGGGCTTCATCGGGGAACTGCTCGAGGGTCTGCCGCCGGACCCACTCGAACCACAGGAACGCGAGGACGGTGAAGATCACGATGCCCCACAGCCGCTGGGTCCACGGCACCGGCCCCCAGATCACGAGCAGCAGGATCCCGGCACCAAGCAGCCCGCGAGCGACGCCGGGGTGGACACGCAGCCCGTACGCGGAGCTGCGCCTGAGCGACGTCGCGCGGCGTCCCTCGCCCTGCAGCCAGGCGCCCAGGACCAGGAACAGGCCGAACAGCATGCCGCCCTCGGCGACGTCCACGAGCAGCGACGTCGCGATGCCCCAGACGTCGTCCGCGACCGCGTGCGCGTTGGGCGCGTCGGCGAGCGCGTCGACGACGAAGGACCCGGCCAGCCGGCGGATGGCCAGCAGCGCGATGCCCACGAAGATGAGGCAGCCGCCCACCGTCAGCACGGTCCGCCTGCGGTCAGGCGAGAGCGCGATCGCGCCGGCGAACGTCGCGACCGACAGCGCGAGCAGCACCCAGACGAGCGTCTTGAAGGCGTCGAGCAGGTCGCGCGCGCGTTCCACCTTGCCGGGGCCGGCCACCTGGAGCGACGTCACCTGCGGCGGGAGCCTGTCCACCGCCGAGGAGGGCAGGCCGGTTGCCGTGGCCATCTGCTCGAACAGGCCCTTCAGCTGGAGCGACACCCCGTCCTCGGCGGCGTCGCTCTCGATCACCCGGAGCAGCGTCTGGTGAGCGGTGCGGTTGGCCGTCTCCCAGGCCTGTAAGGCGGCGTCGGTGCCGAGTATGCGCCCCGCGTTCCGCTGCGCGACCTGCTTCAGCCCGGCCGCGGCCGGCTTCGCGAGCTGGGCGAACCGCGGCGGGAGCACCTGCTCGATCCGGGCCTCCACCTCGTCGCTCTGGTAGAGCCGGTCGATGATGAACAGGCCGACGGCCTGGCGGATGTCCTCGTCCTCGAGCAGCGCACTGCTCGTGTCGACCCAGTGGTTCGTGTCCAGCGCCTGCCGCTTGGCCCACAGCGCGAAGCCGAACGCCGTGGTGAAGAGCGTTGCGAGGACGAGGAGAACCGTGACGGCGACGCGTCTTCCGCGCATATGGCGATTCTTGGTTCCGGTGGGGTGACCGGCAATCACCCGGCCGGGGTGATGCGGCGTCCTCCGGGCCGCCCGGACGATCGCCCGGCCATAGCCACCTGCCGGATCACCTACGTCGGTCACGCGACCCTGCTGATCGAGCTCGGATCGGCCCGCCTCCTGACCGACCCCGTCCTGCGGCCGCGGATGGCTCACCTCCGGCGCCACCCCGACACGCCTGTGCCGCCCGCCGGGGTGGACGCCGTCCTCATCTCCCACCTCCACGGCGATCACCTCGACCTGCCGTCGCTGCGGCTACTGGACCACCGGCCGCCCGTGATCGCGCCGCGCGGCGCCGGCGCCTTCCTCAAGCGCGCCGGCCTCGAGGTGCGCGAGCTGGGGGAGGGCGAGTCCACCGAGGTGGCGGGGGCGGAGATCCGCGCCGTCCGCGCGCTTCACGACGCGCGCCGCCGGCCGTGGCTCGGGCCCACCGCCGACCCGCTCGGATTCGTGATCGGACCGCGCCCGTCCGTGTACTTCGCTGGCGACACCGATCTGTTCGACGCGATGGCCGAGCTGGCGCCCGTCGACGTCGCCCTGCTTCCGGTCGCGGGCTGGGGCCCGCGGCTGGGCCCCGGGCACATGACCGCCGAGCGGGCGGCGCGCGCCGCCGCCCTGCTGCGCCCACACGTCGCGATACCGATCCACTGGGGCACCTTCCACCCTGCCTATGCGCGCCGCGGCGCCTGGTTCAGCGACCCGCCGCTCGAGTTCGCGGCTCAGGTCGCCGCCGTGGCGCCCTCGGTGGACGTGCGGGTGCTGATGCCGGGCGAGTCCACGTCCGTGTCCGCGTAGGCGTCCTGGCCCAGTCCGGCGAGCCAGCCGCGGAAGACGCGGTGCACCCGCTCGGCGCCGACGACGTCCTCCTCCGGCCACGGCAGCTCGGCCGGGAACAGGACGAACGGGAAGCTCTGGCCGCCGCCCATCCCGCCGTGCGAGCCCACCAGCTCCTCGAAGGCTGCCACCTCGTCGGCGTCCTCCCAGTACGAGCTGTTCAGGACCACGTCCGGGCAGTGCGGGAACCCGTCCGTGCGGCGGACGTGGCCGGCCGCGTGGGGACCGAACGGTGCCAGCGGATCGCGCCCCTCGATCCGGCCCTGGTCGAGGTAGTTGACGCCGTCCGGGCCGAGCACGACCGCCCCGTCGCGCTCCGAGCGCACCAGCAGGAAGGCGATGCCCGGGTGCTCCCGCAGCGCGGGCACGAGGCGCGGGTGGAGCTGCTCGAGCCGCTCGAGCGTCACGCGCCCCGGCTCGCGGGGGAACGAGATCAGCCCCAGGCAGCCGGACGCCATCACCGAGAGCTCCGGCGGAGCGTCGCCGCTCTGCTCGTTCACCTCCTCGCGCGACTCCTCGTCGAGCGCGACCGCCCCGTCGGCGCGGCGCCCGCGCGTGACCCGGTTGACGGTTCGCCCGGCCGCCGTGTCGTCCCGGGCCACCTCGGTCAGTCCGGCGCTCAGGTAGGCGATCGCCTCGTCCTGGCCGCCGGACGCCGACTGGACCGTGGCCGCGTCGCACGCGGACCGTACGAGCTGCTCGAGCGTCAGGTCGTACCGCTGGAGGAAGGTGGCGCCCTGGGACTGGCCGTGGTCGGCGAGGACGACGAGCCGGTACGGCCGCGGGGCGTCGGCCACCGCCGCCTGGATGCGCGCGAGCTGCCTGTCCACGTGGCGCAGCACCGACAGGGTGTCAGCGCGCTCCACGCCGGAGTGGTGGGCCACCTCGTCGTACGCGAGGAACGTCGTGTACACCACCGGTCTCCCGGCCATCATGTCGCCCACCACCGCCGCGACCTGGAGGTCGCGCTGCACGACGGTGGCCCAGGCCCGCACCAGCGCGTACACGCGCCCGCGGTGGATCCGCGGGTGCACGTCCCGCCGCTTCTGGAGCGCCTGCGCGCGCCGCTCGCTCACGTACTCCCCGACGGAGAGCAGCAGGGTGCGCGCCACCGCGTACGGGCTCGCGAAGTACGCGGAGTAGTCGCGCCCGATCGGCCGTCTCCGGCGCAGGACGGTGCTCATGGTGAGCATCGAGTGCGTCGCGTCGCCGGACAGGATGTTCGCGCGGCTGGCTCCGCCCGCGTGGAGCAGCCCGCGGCCGTCCGAATGGCGCCGCTCGAGCTCCTCGGCGTCGCGCGGGTGGTTCGTGACGATCGCGCGCCCGCGGTCCTTCTCCCACCAGCGGAAGGCCGGCATGTCCGAGTTGTCGCCGTGGAGCAGGCCCGCCTGGCACGCCCCCGTCTGCGACGACCAGTCGGTCTCCCAGCGGACGAAGCGGTGGCTGCCCTCACGCACCCAGCGCGCAAGCGTGGGCGCGTTGCCGTCGCGCATCGCGCGCAGCAGCACACCGTGCGCGAGCCCGTCGATCTCGAGGAACACGATGCCGGGGACCTCGCTCTCGGTGCGGTCGCCGCGCCGGCGCGCCTGGCGGCGGACGACGTTCCGGTACCACGAGTCGTCCTCGTCGATCGCGAGCAGCGAGGCGAGCAGGGTGGTGATGAGCGTGAGCCCGAGCGCCACGATCACGCCGGTCCAGAAGTCGTCGATGCTCGCACCGGGCACGAGATCGATCGCGAACGCCACGAGTGCGCCGTTCAGGAGCAGCGTGCCGAGCCCGAGTGTGACCACGCTGAGCGGCAGCGTGAACCGGGCGAGCAGCGGCCATACGACCGCGTTCAGCACGCCGACCGCGAGCGCGGCCGCGATGGCGGCTCCGGGCCGGTCGAGCTCGAAGTTCGGAAGCACGGCCGAGAGCAGCAGCAGTGCGCCCGCGTCCACGAGCAGGACCACCACCGCGCGGAGCACACGGCCGCGACTCACCGCCCGAGCATCCACGCGAGCGGGATGACGCGGCGTCACCCGCGCCGGGTGATGCGTCCTCACCCGTGGCGCGGAGAGGGTCCGAGCACCGATGCCGCTATTCCAGCCGCCTGACCTCGATCAGCTCGAGCCCGAGCGACTGGATCTGCTCGAGCAGCCCGTGCAGCTCGGACTGGTCGCGGATCTCGCCGCGCAGCGTGGTCTCGGCCGGCTTCACCGAGGCGGTGAAATCCTCGAAGGCGTTCGTGACGGTGTCGGTGAGCCGCCCCTTCACCCTGATCTCGTAGTCAGAGGGGGCCACTCGGCGAGAATCCGCTCTCGCGGGGTGACGCGTCGTCACCCGGCACGGGTGAGCGGGGCTGCCGCATGATCGCCGGCGCGGCGCTCGTCGATCTCGTCCGGATGCTGCCCGAGACGGACAGCGTCGAGCTGAAGCTGACCATTCCCGAGTCCGAGCAGCTGTCGGTCGTGCGGGCGCTGCGCCTGGACCCGCTCGACGCGCAGATCCGGCAGGTGTTCTTCTTCGACACCCCGGATCTCGCGCTCGACAGCCATGGCGTCGTCGTGCGTGCCCGCCGGATTCAGCGCAAGGGCGGGGACTCCGTCGTCAAGCTGCGGCCCGTCGAGCCCGCCGAGCTGCCGACGGCCCTGCGCGCGTCGCAGCGATTCACCGTGGAGATCGATGCGGTACCCGGCGGCTTCGTCTGCTCCGGCACGCTGAAGCGCGCGGTCGACAGCGCGGACGTGTGGCGGGTGGCCGCCGGTGAGCGGCCGCTCACGTCGCTGCTGTCGAAGCCGCAACGCGCGCTCGCCGCGGAGCGCGCCCCGGACGGCCTGGCGCTCGACGACCTGCGTGTGCTCGGACCGGTCCTGGTGCTGAAGCTGCGGTTCGAGCCCGAGGGGCTCGACCGGCGCATGGTCGCCGAGCTCTGGCTCTACCCGGACAGCTCACGCGTCCTCGAGCTGTCTGCCAAGTGCGAGCCCGGCGAGGCCTTCCAGGTGGCGGCGGAGCTGAGGGCGCACCTCGCGGCGAGGGGGGTCGACATCTCGGGCGACCAGGAGACGAAGACCAAGAAGGCCCTGCAGTTCTTCGCCGCCGAGCTCACGCCTGAGAACGCTCGCGAAGGTTAGGCCGGCGCAGATTGCTGACGATCAGCGACACCACCGTGACGAGGTAGATCTGACCGATCAGCGCCTCAGATACCGCGAGCGTGTGACCCAGGTCGCTGCGGGCCACGAAGTCGCCGTACCCGACCGTGGCGAGCGTCGTGAGGCTGAAGTAGAGGCAGTGCGAGACGCTTGCCGGCGCGCCGCCCGCGAAGAACGGATCGCCGCCGAGGTTGTCGATCGCCCCGTAGAGGAAGCCGAACGCCATGCCGACCAGCACGTACAGGCAGAGCACGCCGAACACCGCCTCGAGGCGCACCTCCTGAGTCGCGCGCAGCTCGCGCAGCAGGCCGATCGCAACCGCGGGCGGCCCGAGCGCAACCAGCGCCGCGTTGACCGCGCGCGCAGCGCCCTCGCCGATCCCGCCCGCGGTCGCGCGCACGATCGCGACGACGACCGCGGCTGCGGCGAACGCGATCACGGCTTTGGTGAATCGCGGCGCCAGCCCGCCGGCGTGGAAGGCGAGCACCAGCGTGCCTCCGGCGAGCGCCGTCACGATCACCTGCACGACGCCGCTCGGCTCGGCGACGCCCTGGACCCCAACGGAGGCGACGGTCGCCAGGAACAGGAGGCCGTAGCGACCCACTCTGCGCTCGGCTCGCGGCATGTCCGTAGGTATTCAGGGGCCGGGAGCGCTTCCCTGCCATGACGACCGGCGCGGCCACCGCGGACGTGGCGGGGGAGCCCCGGCGCGGCCTCGGGCTGCCCATCGCGATCTTCGCCTCCGCCCAGTTCGTGATGGTGCTCGACAGCAGCGTCATGAACGTGTCGATCTCGCAGATCGTCGCCGATCTCGACACGAACATCCAGGGCGTCCAGCTCGCGATCACGGCGTACACGCTCGTGATGGCGGCGCTCATGCTCGCCGGGGCGAAGCTGGGCGACATCCTCGGCAAGGACCGGACCTTCGCGATCGGCCTCGCCGTCTACGGGCTGGGCTCGGCCATCACCGCGATCAGCCCGAACCTCGGCGTGCTCCTGTTCGGCTGGTCTCTGATCGAGGGGATCGGCGCCGCGCTCGTGCTGCCGGCGATCGTGTCGCTGATCGCCGGCACGTACGAGGGGAAGGACCGCGCGCTCGCGTTCGGCATCGTCGGGGGTGTCGCGGGGGCGGCGGTGGCGGCGGGCCCGCTGATCGGCGGCTGGGTAACCACCGAGCTGAGCTGGCGCTACGTCTTCGCCGGCGAGGTCGTGATCGTCATCGGCATCCTGCTGCTGCGCGGGAAGCTGGTGCGAGCGCCGGCCATCGCGAAGCCACCGAAGCTGGACGTGGTCGGCGTGCTGCTGTCGGCCGCCGGGCTGGGCCTGGTGGTCTTCGGGATCCTGAAGAGCAGCGAGTGGGGCCTGATCGAGCCGCGCGGCGCGATGACGGTCGGCGGCACCGAGATCACCCCGTTCGGCTTCTCCGTGGTCCCGTATCTGATCCTGCTCGGTGGCGGCTTCCTCGCGGCCTTCGCGATGTGGGAGGAGCGCCGCGAGCGGAGCGGCCGGGACGTGCTGCTCGACCGCTCGCTGCTCCGGATCGCGCCGCTGCGCGCGGGGCTCCTCACGCTGATGATGCAGCAGCTGATCCTGCTCGGCACGTTCTTCGTCATGCCGGTGTACCTCCAGGTGGTGCTCGGTCTCGATGCCTTCGAGACCGGCAAGCGGCTCTTCCCGATGTCGGTGACGATGTTCCTCGCCGCCATGCTGGGCCCGAGGCTCGCCGCCGGCCTCGCTCCGAAGCGAGTCGCGCAGGCCGGGCTGCTGGCGCTGGTGCTCGCCTCGGTGCTCCTGCTCGGGACCATCGACGTGGAGCTGAGCGAGACGGAATTCGCGGTGGCGCTGGCGGTCTTCGGCGTGGGCGCGGGACTGCTCCTCTCCCAGCTCGGCAACGTGATCATGTCATCGGTCGACCCGTCCAAGACGAACGAGGCGGGCGGCCTCCAGGGCACCGCGCAGAACCTCGGCGCCTCGCTCGGGACCGCGCTGATCGGCGCCGTCCTGATCGCCGCGCTCTCGAGCGGCTTCGTCTCCCGCATCGAGGAGAACCCGGCGGTGCCACAGGAGGCGCGCGACAGGATCGCGCAGGCGGCCGAGAAGGGGATCCCGGTGGTGCCGGTGGATGACGTCGAGAACGCGGCGACCGAGGCGGGCCTGGACGCGGATCAGGCGCAGGCGGTGGCCGATGACTACGGCGACGCGCAGCTTCACGGGCTCAAGCGGGCGATCGGCGCCGTGGCCGTGTTCGCGTTCCTCGGCCTCTGGTTCACACGGCGGCTGCCGGGGCGGGTGGCCACGTGAGCGCGCAGGACGTGGGCGCGGCGCTCGCCGAGTACCGCGACGTCCGGGAGCAGCTGGAGCGGTCCATCCTGCCGCTGGCCACGTCGGTGGACGGCCGTCGCTTCACGTTCCAGACCTCGCTGTACGACCTCGAGCTCGAGGCCGGCGCGTACGTGGTGCTCGAGGGCGGCGGGGGCGAGCGCCTCGGCCAGCTGGTCTCGCTCGAGTTCGGGAGCGGCGAGGGCACCGGGCCGGGGCTGCCGCAGGTCCGGATCCGCTTCGGCCGGGGCGACGGCGCCGTGCTCGAGGGCGACGGGCGGCCGTTCCACGACGCGACCGTGCGCCCGGCGCGGCCGGACGAGGTGGCCGCGTGGCTCGACCGGACGCGCCCGGATCGCGCGACGCTCCCCGTCGGCGAGCTTGCGCTCGCGACGGGAGTGCCGTTCGAGCTCGATGCCGCGGGCTTCGGCCGCCACACGTTCCTGTGCGGCCAGTCCGGGTCCGGCAAGACGTACTCGCTCGGGGTGCTGCTCGAGCGGCTCCTGATGGAGACGCGCCTGCGCGTGGTGGTGCTCGACCCGAACTCCGACTACGTCCGCCTCGGCGAGCCGCGCGCGGACGCGGACGCGAGCGCGGCGCAGCGGTACGGAACGGTGGCGGGCTCGGTCGCGGTGCGGAGCGGCGTCACCGGCGATGGATCGATCCGCGTGCGCTTCCGCGAGCTCAGCCCGCAGCAGCAGGCGGCGGTCCTGAGGCTCGATCCGCTCGCGGACCGCGAGGAGTACGCGGAGCTGACCGCGCTTGTCGAGGACGAGGGCGTGCGAAGCGTGGCCGACGTCGAGCGGGGTGCGTCCGACTCGATCCGGCTGCGCGCCCACAACCTGGGCGTGAACCGCTGGGGAATCTGGCCCGGCCCGGACGGCGCCTCGCTCGCCGACGAGCTCGAGGACCCGAATGGCCCGCGCTGCCTCGTCGTGGACCTCGGCTCGCTCGACACGCGCGAGGAGCAGACGATCGCCGCGGGGCACGTGCTCGAGCGGCTGTGGCGGCGGCGCGCGGACCGCGAGCCGGTGGCGATCGTGATCGACGAGGCGCACAACGTGTGCCCCGCGGACCCGGAGGGCCCGCTCGCCGCACTCGCCACCGAGGACGCCATCCGGATCGCGGGCGAGGGGCGCAAGTTCGGGCTGTACCTGATCCTCGTGTCGCAGCGGCCGCAGAAGGTCCACGAGAACGTCCTGTCGCAGTGCGACAACCTTGTCCTGATGCGGATGAACTCCGCGGCGGACCTCGCGCACGTCGGGACCGTCTTCTCGTTCGTGCCGCCCGGCCTGATCGAGCGCGCGATGACCTTCCGCCAGGGCGAGGCGCTCGTGGCGGGCAAGATCGCATCGCATCCCGCGGTGATCCGCTTCGGCGAGCGAATCACCGAGGAGGGTGGTGCCGACGTGGCGGGCTGGGCGTAGGGGAGGGGGTAGCGAATGTGCCGCTGGATGGCGTGGTACGGGCAGCCGCTGATGGTCGAGGAGCTGCTGTTCGCCCCACCGCACGGGCTGGTCGACCAGAGCCGGCACTCGCGCCTGGGCGTCGAGACGACGAACGGCGACGGCTTCGGGCTGGGGTGGTACGGCGGCGGCGAGGGCCCGGCGGTGTACCGCAACGTCGCGCCCGCCTGGGGCGACGAGAACCTGCGCGAGCTGGCCGCGCACGTGGAGTCGCCGCTTTTCATCGCGCACGTGCGCGCGACGACCGGCACCGCCATCCAGCAGACGAACTGCCATCCGTTCAGGCACGGCAGGTGGCTGTTCGTGCACAACGGCGCGATCGCGCACTTCGAGGTGCTGCGCCGCGACCTGATGCTCGGAATCGACCCGTCGCTCTTCTCGGCTATCCAGGGGTCGACGGACTCGGAGGTCATCTTCAACCTGGCGCTGAGCTTCGGGCTCGCCGCGGACCCGGTCGCCGCGCTGGAGCGCGCGGTCGGATACGTGGAGGCCACCGCCGAGCGCCGCGGCGTCGAGAATCCGCTCCAGGCGAGCATGGGCCTGAGCGACGGCGAGCGGCTCTGGGCGTTCCGCTATTCGAGCGAGGGCAGGTCGCGGACGCTGTTCAGCTCCTGCGATGCTACCTCCGTGCGCCGCCTCCACCCCGAGAACGAGCGGCTCCAGCGGCTCCGCGACGAGGACCGGCTCGTGGTGTCCGAGCCGCTGTCCGACCTCCCGGGGCTGTGGGACAAGATCCCGGAGTCGACGGTGCTGATCGTCCAGCCGGGCGAGGACGAGCAGCGCCCGTTCAGGCCCTCACGCTGATGGACGGCCCGCACAGCCGCCCCATCGAGGACTACGGGCTCATCGGCGACCTCGAGTCTGCCGCCCTCGTGAGCCGCGACGGGACGATCGACTGGCTGTGCCTGCCTCGCTTCGACTCGCCGTCGTGCTTCTCGGCTCTCCTCGGGAACGAGAGCCACGGGCGGTGGCTGGTCGCGCCCGCGGCGGGGGCGAGCGCGACATCGCGCCGCTACCGGCCCGGGACGCTCGTGCTCGAGACCGACTTCGAGGGGCCGGACGGCGCGGTCCGGGTGATCGACTTCATGCCGCGGAGGAGAACCAGTGCCCCGCGCGTCATGCGGATCGTCGAGGGCCTCCGGGGCCGGGTCCCGATGCGCATGGAGCTCTCGGTGCGCCCGGACTACGGCTCGATCGTCCCGTGGGTGGAGCCGACCGCGGACGGAGCGGCCGTCATCTCCGGCCCGGATTCGTTCCGGCTCACGACCTCGCAGCCGTTGGAGGTGGCGGATGGGTCGGTCACGTCTGCGTTCGAGTCCGTGGAGGGCGCACACCAGCGGTTCACGCTGACCTGGAACCTCTCCTTCGAGGAGACGCCCCCGGTGGAGGATGCCGACTCGGCGCTCGCGCGCACCGAGGAGTGGTGGCGCGAGTGGAGCGATCGGTCCCGGTACCGGGGCGCCTATGAGAACGAGGTGCTGGGCTCGCTGATCGCGCTGAAGGCGATGACCTCGGAGACGACCGGCGCCGTGATCGCGGCGCCGACGACGTCGCTGCCGGAGGAGATCGGCGGCGTGCGCAACTGGGACTACCGGTACTGCTGGCTGCGCGACTCCGTACTCGCCCTCGAGGCCCTCCTGGCGGCGGGCTACACCGACGAGTCGGTCGCGTTCCGCGACTTTCTTCTCAGGGTCGGCACCGGGAACCCCGAGCACATCCAGATCATGTACGGCGTCGGCGGCGAGCGCCGGCTGACCGAGTACGAGCTCGACCATCTGCCCGGCTACGAGGGGTCGCGGCCCGTGCGCGTCGGGAACGCCGCGTCCGAGCAGTTCCAGCTGGACGTGTATGGCGAGGTGGCCGGGGTGCTGGCGATCGGCGCCGAGTTGCTGGGGCGGCTCGAGCCTGGCCTGTGGCCACGCTGGCGAGCGATAGTCGAGCACGTCGAGACGATCTGGCGGCTGCCCGACGACGGCATCTGGGAGGCGCGCGGCCCGCAGCGGCACTACACCTACTCGAAGGTGATGGCGTGGGTCGTCTTCGACCGGGCGGTCCGGCTGGCGGAGCGGTTCGAGCTCGACGGCCCGCTCGACCGGTGGAGACAGATCCGCGACGAGATCCACGCGGAGGTTTGCGAGCAGGGCTACGACTCGGAGCGGCGGACGTTCACGCAGTACTACGGGTCGAAAGAGCTCGACGCGAGCGTGCTCAACATCCCCCTGGTGGGCTTCCTGCCAGGGGACGACGACCGGGTGACCGGCACGATCGACGCGGTGTCGCAGGAGCTCGGTCGGGACGGATTCGTCTCGCGTTACTCGACGGCGGAGACGGACGACGGGCTGCCGGGCGACGAGGGCCAGTTCCTCGCCTGCTCCTTCTGGCTGACCAGCGCGCTCGCGCTGAACGGCCGGGTCGCCGAGGCGCGCACCCTCTTCGAGCGGCTGGTCGGCCTGGCGAACGACCTCGGCCTGCTGGCGGAGGAGTGGGACGTGCACCACGGCCGGCAGGTGGGCAACTTCCCGCAGGCGTTCAGCCACCTGACGCTGATCCTGGCGGCCCGCGCGATTACGAGAGCTGAGGAGGCGGGCTCGCCGAGCGCTCCTCAAGGCGCCGGTCCATCGCTGTCACCGTGAGCCACGCCGCCGCCGCGGCGAGCACCGCCCCCGGGATCGTGTCGAAGCCCTGCGTGCCGACGAGGAGCGCGGCGAAGAGCATGGCGGTCAGTACGAAGCGGCCGTAGGCGGCCATTCCGGCGGCCGCGCCGGCCGCGACCGCGAACGTGGGGGATACGTCGAACCACACCACCGGCAGCGTCGCGACGCCGATGCCGAGGAAGACCGCCGGGAAGATCGGGCCGCCGCGGAAGCCGGCGACGAGGCTCACGGCGTAGGCGACCGCCTTCGCGACGATCAGGAGGAGGATCACGCCCGTGGAGGTCTCGGCCACGAGCGGCGAGATCGAATGCTGGCCCGAGAAGAGGACGTCCTGCGAATCGGTGCCGATGGCGTCGGCCACCAGCGCGATGAGACCGACCGCGAGCCCCCCGGCAAGCAGCGACGCGGCCATGCTCCACGACTTGAGCCGGCTCGCCACCTCCCCGATCGCGAACCGGGTCACGGCGGCGATCGCGATGGCGGTGACCACTCCGATCACCACCGCGAAGAGGAGATCGACGACCCGGGTGCCGTCGTAGAGCGGGAGGTCCGGCACGGCGAGGCCGGCCGTCTCGAGCCCGCCCCAGTTGCCGAAGCCGACGAAGATCACGTAGCCGATCGCGGCCGCGACGAAGCCCGGCAGGAGCGCCGGCACCAGCATCGCGCCGAGCGCGGGCGCCGCCGACTCGGTCATCATCACGCCCGCGACGATCGGCCCGCCGAACAGCGCCGAGATCGCCGCGAAGGCGCCCGCCGTGGCCAGCACCTTGGTCTCCGTGTCGGCAAGCCGGGCGAACGAGGTCAGGGTGACGGCGACTATCGACCCGAGCGCCACGACCGGCGCCTCGGGCCCGAGCACCAGCCCGAAGCCGAGGGTCCCGGCCGCGGCAAGGACGATGCCGGGCGCGTGGGAGAGCGGTGCGGGGGCGGGGTCGATGCCGTGAAGAGGCGTGTGCCCGCCGTCGCCGGGCAGGAACGTGCGCGCCAGCCAGACGACGGCGGCGCCGGCGACGGGTAGGCCGACCACGAGGTACCACGGGGGACCCGACTCGCCGAGTGAGTCGGGGAGATCCGTCCACAGCCAGTGCTGCAGCTCGTGCACCAATCCGAGGAACACGGCGGCGACGGCCGCCGCCGGGATCCCAACAAGAGCGCCGAGTGCGACGAGCCGCGCGTGGGCCACGCGCGGGATTATGGTCGCCCGGTGACCGTCGCCATGAATTGAGTCCGCGGTAGCCCTAAAGGGGGACTTCCCCGCCGTCGATAACCGCCGGACGGGTTATGGCGACACCTGCACGTTCACTGCTGGCGGTCCTGGCCGTCCTGATCGCGGTCGCGGCCGCGCCGTCGACGGCCGACGCCGCCCAGTTCGGGCTCTCGCGGCTCCGGCAGAGCACCTCCACGGGGGTGGAGAACTACCTCTACACCGACGGCGGGCGCGTGTATGCGCAGGGCACGGTGGACGTGGCTTACTACCGGTTCAGCGTGCTGGACGCGTCCGGCACCGTCCGCGCCTCCACGGCGTGCAAGCAGAGCCTCGTGAAGGGGAGCGCGGGCTTCACGTACGACATCAAGACGACGGACCCCACCACCGGCGCGACCGCCTGGCGGTTCCGGCTGGACGAGTGGAACAACTTCGCATGCAGCGGCACCCCGGCCAAGACGAGCAGCAAGTACTTCGACATCGCACGCGCCAGCTCGTTCGCGGACTCCGCGCTCACGACCGCGCGGAGCGTGTTCGCGGCTGGCTCGAGCGCCTATGTCAAGGCGAGCGGAATCGGCGTCGTGAAGCTGAGCGCGGCCAACACGGCGCAGAGCGACTGGTCGACGACGTGGCTGCGGCCGTCCGGCAGCACGGCCTGCGCCAACACCCTGAACGCTGACCGGCCGGACGCCACGGCCGGAGGCCTGCTCGCATCCGGCAGCTATCTGAAATACCGGCCCGACGCCGGGGCACCGGCCGCCGCGTGGAACATCGAGTCGAACTACGAGACGAGCCCGTGCGCGGCCTTCGGCGCCGCGAACGAGGGCACGTGGAGCGTCCGGCTGCAGAAGGACGCCACGCACTTCGTGACGCTGAAGGCGTTCACCGTCGACGCCACGCCGCCCGACACCACGATCACCGCGCGCCCGACGGGTAGCACCCCCTTCACGACCGCCGACTTCGGGTTCGTGGCCACACAGCCGGACGCGACCTTCGAGTGCAAGCTCGACGGCGGCGCCTGGGCGGCGTGCGCCTCGCCGAAGCAGTACAGCGGCCTGTCCGAGAGCACGCACACCTTCCAGGTACGTGCGCTCGATCCGGCCGGGAACGTCGACGCCACCCCGGCGAGCACGTCCTGGACTGTGGACCTGACGCTCCCGGCGGTCACGCTCACGACCCCGGCCGACGGAGCCGCTACGAGCGATTCGACCCCGGACATCGGCGGCGCCGCCGGGAACGATCCGGGCGACTCGGCGACCGTGACGGTCAAGATCCTGCAGCCCGTCGCGGGCGGCCCCGACCAGCTCGTGCAGACGCTCACGGCCACACGCACCGGCGCGACGTGGTCGGTGGCACCCGGCACGCCGCTGCCCGATGGCACCTACTTGGTGCACGCCGAGCAGGCGGACGGAGCGGTGGGCGTGGCCTTCAGCGCCGAGCACAGCTTCAGGGTGGACACGGCGGCGCCCGACGTGGCGGTGCTCGAGCCGCGCACCGGATCGGTGACGAACTCCGCGACTCCGCAGCTGTGGGGCACCGGCGGCCTTGCCGCCGGCGACGACACGAGCGTGACGGTGAAGCTGTGGGCCGGGCCGAGCGCGAGCGGCACGCCCGATCAGACCGCCGCGGCGACGGTGGACAGCTCGGGCAACTGGACCGTGGACGCCTCGCCGGCGCTGGCGGACGGCACGTACACCGTGCGCGCCGAGCAGTCGGACGACGCCGGCAACCTGGCCGTGAGCCGCGCGCACACCTTCGACGTGGACTCCACGGCACCCGACACGACCATCACGGCCGGCCCGAGCGCCACGACCGCCTCGACAGGCGCGAGCCTCCGGTTCGCCGCCGACGACCCGGGCGCGACCTTCGAGTGCCTCATCGACGACGCCGACTGGGCGCCGTGCGACTCCCCGCAGGCGTACTCCGGCCTGGCGATCGGCCCGCACACCTTCTCGGTCCGGGCGATCGACGCCGCCGGCAACGTGGACGACTCGCCGGCGAGCACGGCATGGACGATCGACACCACGCTGCCGAACGTGACGCTCGTTAACCCCGCGGACGGGAGCACGACGAACGCGAGCGCTCCGGTATTCGACGGCAGCGCGGGCGTCGCGCCCGGCGACGACCCCAACGTGACGGTGAAGCTGTACCAGCCGGTCGCGGGCGGTCCCGACCAGCTCGTCGAGACGCACACCGTCGCGCGCGCGGCCGACGGCTCATGGGCCACGGCGGCCGACCCGGGGCTGCCGGAGGGCGACTACGTGGCGCGGGCCGAGCAGCTCGGCGGCGCGAGCGGCGTGGGCACCAGCGCGGCGCACAGCTTCCGCGTCGACCGCACCGCGCCCGACACGCTCTTCACGCAGACGCCGCCGGCGGTGACCGGCACCTCGTCCGCGGACTTCAGCTTCGACTCCAGCGAGACGGGCTCGAGCTTCGAGTGCCGGCTCGACGGCGCCGCCTGGGCGGCGTGCTCGTCGCCCGAGGTCCGGTCGGGGCTCAACGCGGGGCCGCACACCTTCCAGGTGCGCGCCACGGACGGCGCCGGCAACACCGACGCCACTCCGGCGAGCGTCACGTGGGTGGTCAACCCGGCGCTGCCGGGCCTGACGCTCGCCGCCCCGGTGACCGGCACGCGCACGGCCGACCCCACGCCGTCGTTCAGCGGCGTGGCGGGCACGGCCGTGGGCGACTCCGGCACGGTCACCGTGAAGATCTACCGGCCGGTGGCCGGAGCTCCGGACGCGCTCGAGCAGACGCTTCCCACGACGCGCTCGCCGGCCGACGGCTCCTGGTCGGTCACGGCTTCGCCCGAGCTGCCCGACGGGCGCTACGTGGCTCACGCCGAGCAGGCCGGGACGGTCGGCACCGCGGTGAGCGCGGCCACGTCCTTCACGGTTGACACGACGCCGCCGCACACCACCATCACGACCGGTCCGCAGGGGACCACGGCGGCCACGGCCGCGAGCTTCAGCTTCTCCGCCGGCGAGAGCGGCTCGACGTTCGAGTGCCGCCTCGACGGCGCCGCGTGGGCGCCGTGCGGCTCGCCACAGTCCTATTCGGGCCTGGCCGACGACTCGCACACCTTCGACGTGCGCGCCACGGACGACGTGGGCAACGTCGACCCGACGCCGGCGTCTCGCACCTGGACGGTGGACTCCTCCGGTGCCGTGGTGACGCTCGAGACGCCCGCGGACGACGCGCTCACGAACGACTCCACGACCGACCTGAACGGCCACGCGAGCACGGCGGCCGGCGACTCCGCGACGGTCGGAGTCGAGATCTACCGGCCCGTCGCGGGCGGCGCGGACCAGCTGGTCCAGGCGCTCACCACCACGCGCGCCGCCGTCGGCGGCTACTGGACGGTGTCCGCCTCGCCCGGGCTGGCCGACGGCACCTACATCGCATACGCGACCCAGGACGACAGCACCTCGCAGACCTCGTACAGCGCGCCGCGCAGGTTCACGGTGGACACGACCCAGCCGGGTGTGACGCTGACCGCGCCGGCGGTTGGGCTGCTTACGAACGACACCACGCCGACGCTCAGCGGCGGCGCGGGCAGCGGCAGCGGCGACTCCACCACCGTCACGGTGCGCGTGTACGCCGGTACCGGCGTGTCCGGCTCGCCGGTCGAGACGCTGTCGCCCACGCGCACAGGCGGCTCGTGGTCCGCGACGCCGAGCGCGCTCGCCGACGGCACGTACACCGCCCAGGCGACCCAGACCGACGCGGCGGGCAACACCGGCACCAGCGGGGCGCGCAGCTTCACCATCGACGCGACCGCACCCGACACCGCGATCGACTCGGGCCCGTCCGGGAACACGACGGCCACCGACGCCGACCTCGGCTTCAGCTCGCCGGAGGTGGGCGCGGACTTCGAGTGCAGCCTCGACGGCGGCGCGTGGACGCCGTGCACGTCGCCGCAGGGCTACTCCGGCCTGGCGGTGGGAGCACATGACTTCGCGGTCCGCGCGCTCGACGCGGTGGGCAACGCGGACGGCACGCCCGCCACGCGGAGCTGGACCGTCGACGCGCCGGCCGGCGGCGGGACGGGCGGCGGCACAGGTGGCGGGACCGGTGGTGGGACCGGCGGCGGCACGGGTGGCGGGACCGGCGGCACGGGTGGCGGCACCGGTGGCGGGACCGGCGGCGGCGTCGTGACGCCCTCGGGCGCCTCGCTGGAGCTCAAGCTCAGCGGCCGCAGGACGCAGCGCCTGCGCGCCAAGAAGCCGCGGCTGACGCTGTCCGCGCTCTGCAGCGCCAACTGCTCCATGAAGCTGTCCGGCTCGATAGCGCTCTCGCGCGCCCGCGCGGCCGGCCTCTCGAAGCGTCAGGCGCGCGCGAAGAAGCTCAAGCTGCGCGCCAAGACCTACACGCTCGCGGGCACGAAGACCACCAGGGTGGTGCTCGCCATCCCGCGCCGGCTCGCCAAGCAGATCCTCGCCGGCCTCAGGCAGCGCCGGACGGCCACGCTCACCCTGAAGGGTGCGGCCTCGAGCGCCGACGGCGCCGCGCCCGCCGGCGTCCTCCGCATCCGCCTCAAGCGCTAGTCGCTGTCCGCCCAGCGGGGAGCCCTATGCTCCATCGCGTCGGCACCGTCAGCCCTCAACCAGCCACACGCCGGCTCGGGAGCTCCGATCTCGAGGTGTCCGTGCTGGGCCTGGGCTGCAACCAGATCGGCAGGACCGTCGACCGCGACGGGGCGCGGCAGCTGATCGACGAGTGCGAGGCGGTCGGCGTGAACCTCGTCGACACGGCCGACACCTACGGCGAGGCCGGCTCGAGCGAGGCGTTCCTCGGCGACGCTCTGGCGGGCGCCCGCCGCGATCGTTTCGTGGTCGCCACCAAGTTCGGAATGCGGCTGTCCGGCATCGCGGGCGTGCCCGAGGCGCCGTACGGCTCGCGCGAGTACATCCGCTGGGCCGTCGAGGGCTCGCTGCGCCGGCTCCGGACCGACCACATCGACCTATACCAGTACCACCGCCCGGACGGCGTGACGCCGCTCGAGGAGACGCTCGGCGCCATGAACGAGCTGATCGACGAGGGCCGGGTCCGCTTCATCGGCTGCTCGAACTTCGGCGCCGATCTGGTGGACGAGGCCGCGCGCCTGGCCGAGGAGAACGGCTGGGCCGCCCTCGTGAGCCTCCAGAACGAGTACAGCCTGCTGCAGCGCGAGCTCGAGGCCGACGTGGTGCCCGCCTGCGAGCGCCACGGGCTCGGGATCCTGCCGTACTTCCCGCTCGCGCGCGGCCTTCTCACCGGCAAGTACCGGCGCGGGGAGGCCGGTCCGGAGGGCGCCCGGCTCAGCTCCCGGGAGGAGGTGGCCGACGCCCGCACCTTCGACGTCCTGGAGGCGCTGGAGCGGTACGCGGAGGAGCGCGGCGTGTCGCTGCTCGAGGTGGCGATCGGCGGCCTCGCGGCCCAGCCGGCGGTTGCGTCGGTGATCGCAGGGGCCAGGCGGCCCGACCAGATCGCCGGCAACGCCCGCGCGGCCCGCTGGGTACCGGGCGAGGACGACCTTCGCGCGCTCGACGAGATCGCCTGAAGCGTCGGTATTGAGCGCCTAGCTCTAAAGGAGTCGGCCCCGGCTCCCGATGGGAACCCAGATGACGTTCCCGGGGTCCGCCTCCCCCAAATTCAGGTTCGTCGCCGCGACCGCGGCCTTCGCAACCCTCTACTTCGTGACCGCCGAGCTCACGAGCTCGCTCGCGGGCGACGTGGGCATCGCCGTGCTGTGGCCGGCGAGCGGCGTGTACCTCGGCCTGATGCTCGTGGCGCCACGGCAGTTGTGGCCGGCGCTGGCGCTCGGCGCCGGGCTCGGCAGCCTGGCGGCGTACTCCCACGCCGGGAGCTCGCTTGAGCTGAGCGTGGCGTTCGCCGTCCCGAGCAGCGCCGAGGGCCTGCTCGGCGCCGTGCTGGTTGAGCGGATCGGGCGCGGCCGCTTCAGGCTCGGCGGGCTGCGCGACGTGAGCGCGCTCGTGATCGGGTCGGCCGTGGCCACCGCGCTGGTCGCGTTGTCCGCGGGCGCCGTGGCCGCGCAGACATTCGGCGTCTCGTTCGCGGAGAGCTGGCTGCGCTGGTGGAGCGCCGACGCCCTCGGCGTGCTCGCGTTCGCGCCGCTGGTCGTGGCGCTCGTGCACAGCCGCAAGCAGCGCCCGGAGGCCGCCGAGCTGCGCTTCTGCGCCGCCGTGATCGCGGTCGGCGGGCTCGCCGTGTGGGCGCAGCCCACCGGCGCCGCCGCGATGGCGGGCGGTGCGCTCGTGCTTCCGGTGTGCCTGTGGGCCGGATGGCGCTGGGGGCCGCGTGCCGCCGCCGTCGGCGGCACCGGTGTCGCGCTCGCCGCGATGAACCTGGCCGCGGACTCGAACCTTCTGGGGGCGGGCACGGTGGACTCGAACGTCCTCGTGCTTCAGGCCTTCCTCGCCGCGCTCTTGGTGAGCTCGCTGGCCTTCGCCGCCGCCGTCGCGGACTGGCGCGTCGAGCGCGTGGCCGCGGCGCGGAGCAGCCGCCGGCTGCGGGCGATCACGGACTCGGCTCCGGACGCCTACGTGACGGTCGACTCGGAGGGACTCATCACCGGCTGGAGCGCTCGGGCGCAGGCGATGTTCGGGATCGAGGCCGGCGAGGTGAGCGGACGCTCGCTCGAGAGCATCGCGCCGGGGGCGGGGCCGGTCACGCCGACTCCGGACGCGCGCGAGCTGACGCTGCTGGCGCGGCACCAGTCCGGCCGCGAGTTCCCGGCGGCGCTGACCGTGCGGCCCGGGATCGACGGCGACGACGGCCTCTGGCACGTGTTCATCCGCGACCTCACCGAGAGCGAGCGGCTGGGCAAGCAGCTCGACCGCGCGACCGAGGAGGCGCAGCTCCGGGCGCGGGCGCGGGACGACGCGCGCACGCAGCTCCGCGGCACCGCCCGCGAGCTCGAGCGAGCGAGCCGCCGCGTCGAAGAGCTGACAGCGGCCCTGGAGCAGCGCGACGACGAGCTGGCCGAGACGCAGCGCGCCCTCCGCGCCGAGCAGCAGGACCTGCAGAGAATGATGCGCACGCACGCGCGCGCGACCAGCGAGCGGGACGACGCCCAGCGGAACCTCGCGGCCACCGCCGCGGAGCGCGACGAGGCACGCCGGACCGCGGCAGCCACCTCCGCCGAGCGCGATTCGGCGCGCCGCGACGTCGAGCGCGGCACCCGCGAGACCGAGCGGCTTCGCGCCGACCTCGCGCGCACGAGTGGCGACCTGAGCCGCGTCCGAGCCGAGCTCACAACCTCGGCCGGCGACCTCTCCCGCGAGCGCGCGGCGAGCCGCGCCCTGCAGGAACAGCAGGAGCGCGCGCGCGCGGAACACGCACAGATCAGCGACGAGCTCGACCGGACGCGCGCGGAGCACGCACGGATGAGCGACGAGCTCGACCGGACGCGCACGGAGCACGCACGGATGAGCGACGAGCTCGACCGGACGCGTTCCGAACACGCACAGATCAGCGACGAGCTCGACCGGACGCGCGCCCAGTACGCGCAGGCGAGCGACGAGCTCGACCGGGTCGCCGCCGAGCACGCGCGCGCCCGCGCGCGGATCGAGGAGCTCGGAGGCGAGCTCGCCGCTGCCGGCGCCGAGCGGGCGCTTGTCGGCGAGCACGGTCGTGAGCTGATCGCCCGGTATGACGAGCGGGGCGTGTGTCTCGCAGCGTCGGCCGGCACCCGCGGGCTGCTCGGCTACGAGCCGGAGGAGCTGGTCGGGCGCCCGGGTGCCGACCTGATCCATCCCGAGGACCGCGCCCGGCTGCTGCGCGCCCGCGCCGCGCAGGCCGAGGTCACCTTCCGCGCACGGCTGCGCAACCGCGCCGGCGAGTACGTTCCGGTCGAGGTCGACTTCCGCCCCGACGGCGGCGAGGGCGGCCGCCTCGGCGAGGTCACGACGGTCGCCCGGCCGATCGCCGAGCGGCGCGCCGACGACGACGCCGGCCGGGTCGCCGAGACCCGCTTCCGCTCCCTCTTCGGCACGCTCCCGCATGCCAGCGCCCTGATCGGGCAGGACGGCCGCATCGTGCGCGCGAACCTCGCGCTCGCCCGCCTCACCGGCTACTCGGGCGACCAGCTCGAGGGCACCGCCCTCGGGACGCTCGTCGACGACGAGGACGCCGCCGTGTTCGGCAGCCGGCTGCGCCAGGTGGCCACGGGCCAGGTGGCGACCCTCCGGCTGGAGCAGCGGCTCGCGCATGCGAGCGGCCGCACCGTGGAGGTGGAGCTGAAGGTCACGCCGCTCCCGGCGAACGGCGATGCACGCTTCCACGAGCTGGTCGTGCATTTCGAGGATCTGAGCCGCGAGACGCGGCTCACGTCCGCCGTTGCCTAGCCTTACATCTATGACCTACGTCATCGCCGGCAGTTGCATCAAGGACGACTCCTGCATAGAGGTCTGTCCTGTGGACTGCATCCATCCCAAGCCGGGGGCTCCCGACTTCGAGACCGCCGAGCAGCTCTACATCGACCCTGACGAGTGCATCGACTGCGACGCGTGCGTGGAGGCGTGCCCCGTGGACGCGATCTTCCCGGACTTCGACGTGCCGGAGAAGTTCGCCTACGCGCTCGACCTGAACGCGGAGTTCTTCGCCGAGGCGAGCACCGCCGACCGGACGCGGACGGCCGCCTGATGGCCGAGCGTGTCGCGATCGTCGGCGCCGGGCCCGCCGGGGCGTTCGCGGCGGACCGGCTGCTGCGGGCGCGCGGCCGGGTGGAGATCGACCTGTTCGAGCGGCTGCCGACCCCGTGGGGGCTGCTGCGGGCGGGCGTGGCGCCCGACCACCAGGAGATCAAGCGGCTCGACGAGACCTTCGACGAGCAGACGCTCCGGCGCGGCTGCCGCTTCTTCGGCAACGTCGAGGTGGGCGTGGACCTCTCCCATGAGGAGCTGATGAGCCACTACTCGGCCGTGATCTACGCGACCGGTGCGCAGACCGACAAGTCGCTCGGCATCCCGGGCGAGGATCTGCCCGGCAGCCGCCCCGCCACCGAGTTCGTGGCCTGGTACAACGGCCACCCCGACTACCGCGACCACGAGTTCGACCTGTCGGGGACCCGGGCCGTGGTGATCGGCAACGGGAACGTCGCCGCCGACGTGACTCGCATGCTCACGCTGAGCCCCGACGAGCTGGCGCGCACCGACGTGGCCGACCACGCCCTCGACGCCCTCCGCGAGAGCCGGATCCGTGAGGTCGTGGTGCTCGGCCGGCGCGGGCCCGCCCAGGCGGCGTTCACGAGCGCCGAGCTGCGCGAGCTGGGCCGGATGGACGGCGTGGACCTGCGGGTGGACCCGGCGGAGGTCGAGCTGGACCCGCTGTCGGCCGCCTGGCT
>DASUYU010000117.1:0-24866 GCA_036377235.1 Thermoleophilaceae bacterium | reverse complement strand
GACGAGGCGCGAGTCACGGGCGAGGGAGGCGGACGTACCGTCGAGCTCGTACTGCGCCTGGAGGGAGGCCCAGATGACGGCGAGTGAGCTGCAGGCGGCGGTGCGCGAGCGGGACGGCGTCCCGGTGATCGACCTCACCGGTGATGTCAACTCGGACGCCGAGGCCGCCCTGAACGACGCGTACGCGAAGGCCACGGCCGGCGGCACCGACGCGGTCGTCCTCAACTTCGCGCGCGCGGACTACATCAACAGCACCGGCATCGCCCTGATCGTCGGGCTTCTGGCCCAGGCCCGGACGAGTGGGATCGAAGTGAAGGCATACGGGCTGTCGGACCACTACCGCGAGATCTTCGAGATCACGCGGCTGGCCGACTTCATGACGATCACGGACGACGAGGACCGCGCGGTTGGCGGCCCCGAAGGGAGTATCGATGCCTGAAGCAGCGACCACATTCGAGGTGCACGCGGTCTCCGACGGTATCCGCGTGATCGACATCGAGGGCGACATCACCGCTCAGAGCGAGGAGGTGCTGATGGACGCGTACGGCCGCGCGAGCGGCGAGGGCGTGAAGGCCATCGTCCTCAACTTCACCGCGCTCGAGTACATGAACAGCGGTGGCATCGGGTTGCTCGTCACCCTGCTCGTGCGCGCCCAGCGCCAGCACCAGCAGGTGCTCGCCCACGGCCTGTCCGACCACTACCGGCAGATCTTCGAGCTGACCCGCCTCGACGAGGCGGTGGCGATCCACGACTCGGAAGCCGACGCGCTCGCCGCCGTCGGCGATGCCTGAGGAGGGGCAACCATGAGCGATCAGGAACAGGCAGCCGCGCGCGACGCCGCCGGATGGGCCAAGTCGGTGTCGCAGCTCAAGGTCTCGGAGGTGCCCGAGGGCGCGCTGAACCTCAACGTGGAGGGGCGCCGGCTCGCCTCTCCGATACAGGGCTTCGGCAAGATGTGGCAGAAGACGTATCAGGTGCGCTTCCCGTCCGAACGCGTGTCGGCCCCCGAGGTGATCGCCACCTGGAAAGAGCGCTTCCCCGACTTCTGGCCCGAGGGCAACCGCTTCTACGGGCCGCTCACCGGAATCGCGCCCGGCGACGTGGCGCTCCTCAACATGACCATGCCGGGGAGGATGAAGCTCTCGACCGGGGTGATGGTGCTGTACGCGGACGAGGAGTCGTTCACGCTGATGACGCCGGAGGGCCACATGTTCGCCGGCTGGATCACCTTCAGCGCGATGCCGGTCGGCGACGAGACCGTGGCTCAGGCCCAGGTGCTGATGCGCGCCAGCGACCCGATCTTCGAGCTGGGGCTGACGATGGGCGGCCACAAGCAGGAGGATCGCTTCTGGCAGGAGACGCTGACGGCGCTTGCCGCCCACTTCGAGCACGAGGCCGAGGTGGACACCCAGGTCGTATGCGTGGACAGACGACGCCAGTGGTCCCGCTGGCGGAACCTGTGGCAGAGCTCCGCCATCCGCTCGACTATCTACACGATGGGCGCTCCGGGACGCGCGCTGAAGCGCGTCTTCACGCGCGGCCGCGCGGTTGCCTGACCGCGCGGCCGACGCCGTCGTCGTCGGCTCGGGCCCGAACGGCCTCTCCGCCGCGATCGTGCTCGCCCGGGCCGGCCGGCGGGTGACCGTTCTCGAGGGCGCGGAGACGATCGGCGGGGGCTGCCGCTCCGAGGAGCTGACGCTTTCGGGCTTCGTACACGACACCTGCTCCACGGTGCACGCGCTGGCGCTCGCGTCCCCCTTCCTGAGCGGGCTGCCGCTCGCCGAGCACGGCCTCGAGCTGGTGCATCCCGAAGCGCCGCTGGCGCATCCCCTCGACGACGGCTCGGCCGTGCTGCTCGAGCGCTCCGTCGAGCAGACGGCGGACGGCCTCGGCCAGGACGCGGATGCCTACCGGCGGCTGTTCGGGCCGCTCGTCGGCGCCGCGCCCGAGCTGATGCGGGAGATCCTCGGTCCGCTCCGCCCGCCCCGCCATCCCATCGCGATGGCGCGCTTTGCGCCGGTCGGCCTGCGCTCGGCGGCTGGGCTCGCGCGATCCCGCTTCGAGGGCGAGCGTGCTCGTGCGCTCCTCGCCGGCTGCTCCGCACACTCGATGCTGTCGCTGACCAGTCCCGCCAGCGCGGCCTTCGGCGTGGTGCTGATGCTGGGCGCGCACCAGGTCGGCTGGCCCGTGGCACGCGGGGGCTCGCAGCGGCTCGCGGACGCGCTCGCTTCCCACCTGCGCTCGCTCGGGGGAGAGATCGAGACGGGCAGATGGGTGGAATCGCTCGACGAGGTGGCGGGGTTCGGGGCGACGCTGGTGGACGTGACGCCGCGACAGCTGCTGCGGCTCGCCGGCTCCCGGCTGCCGGCCCGCTACGCCCGGCGGCTCGGCCGCTACCGCTACGGCCCCGGCGTCTTCAAGCTCGACTGGGCGCTCGACGCCCCGATTCCCTGGACCGCCGCGGAGGTGGCCCGCGCGGGCACCGTGCACGTGGGCGGGACGCTCGACGAGATCGCGGCCTCCGAGGATGCCGCCGTCCGCGGCGAGCACTGCGAGCGCCCCTTCGTCCTGCTCGTGCAGCCGAGCCTGTTCGACGACACGCGCGCGCCCGCGGGGATGCACACGGCCTGGGCTTACTGCCACGTTCCGAGCGGATCGACTCGCGACATGACCGATGTGATCGAGGGGCAGGTGGAGCGGTTCGCGCCCGGCTTCAGGGATCTGATCGTCGCCCGCTCCGCGCTCGACGCCGGGGACATCGAGCGGCGCAACCCGAACTACGTGGGCGGCGACATCAACGGCGGCGTCCAGGACCTCCGCCAGCTCTTCACACGCCCGGTCGCCCGCCCGGTCCCGTACTCGACGCCGGTGGACGGGCTCTTCATCTGCTCGTCGTCGACGCCGCCGGGCGGCGGCGTGCACGGGATGTGCGGGTACTTCGCGGCCCGCGCCGCCAGTCGCGCTACCCTCGTATAGGAGCCGGGCATCCGTCCGGCCGAGAGCAGTGCTCAGCGTTTCCGCAGTTGTTGCCTTCCAGCACCCTCCGCGTTTCGCAGTGCACCAACCCCGGAGGGGGACAAGATGGCAACAGGAACAGTGAAGTGGTTCAACGACGACAAGGGCTACGGCTTCATCACGCCCGATGACGCCGGCAAGGACCTGTTCGTACACCACAACGCAATCCAGGGCAGCGGCTTCAAGTCGCTCGCCGAGGGCGCGAAGGTGAGCTACGACGCCGAGCAGGGCACGAAGGGCCCCGCGGCGGCGAACGTCCAGGTCCTTTAGGGGCCTGGCATCGCTTCGACAGGCAAGAGAAAGACGACCATGGCGAAGCTGAACCGGGAGCGCAGGCTCCTGGAGCGCCGGATCGAGAAGAAGGCCAGGAAGGACGCCCGGAAGCGGGCGGCGGCCGACGAGCGAGCCGAGCCGACGGACGTGCTGACCGGAGACGACGCCTAACACGAGTTGGGCGCATCGAGCCGAGCGTTACGACGCGGTCAGCTTGCCCGCGTCCAGCACGGGCACGCCGTCGATCTGCAGTGACGCTGTGAGGACGACACAGTCGAGGTGCACGGGCACCTCGACCGTGCCGCCGATGCCGAGGCTGGCGCCAAAGGCCACGTGCACCGTGCCGAGGATCTTCTCGTCCTCGAGCACGTTGCCGGTGAGCTCTGCGCAGTCGTTGGTTCCGACACCGAGCTCAGCCAGGTTGCGTCCGGCGGGCCCGTGCGCGTCGAGCAGGCGGGTGAGGCGCTCGTCGCCGGCTGCGAGGCGGCCGTCCTCGACGACAAGTCGCAGGGGCGTGTCGAAGCGTCCCAGGCCCGCGATCGACTCGACGACGAGCACGCCTGTTCCCCCGGTGGGCGAGATGAAGGCCTCGCCGCACGGAAGGTTGCCCCAGGCGCCCGGGATGCTCATGTCCCCGTCGTCGGCGATGCCCTCGCGCCGTCCGATGTCGACCGTGACATCCGTCCCGCGTGGACAGCTCACATGCGCCTGCGCGCCTTCCGTCAGCGCCTTGGCGACCGCTCGGCTGCGCGCCGCCATCAGCGGGAAGTCCAGATTCGTCATACGCGCGAGCATGTCGGAGGTAGCCGAGGGCATCGTCGCGCCGCGCGTCCCCGCCTCGGTCGCCCGTCGACGCGCCTCGGTGTAGCTCAGCGATCGCGTCGTCGCGGCGATGAACACGTCCGCGGCGGCCATTGCGGCGGCCACGCAACCCGGTGGCTCGCGGCCCTCCTCGCTCTCGCGGTGCGAGATGATCGCCAGCGCGGCATCCGCCCCGGCGCGCTGAGCGCTACGCCAGAAGACCTCAGCGAGCTCCCGCGTGGCCTCGTCACAGATCACGAGCGCCTCCTCGCCGGGCCGGATCGCGAGGCTCTCGCGCACCAGCGCGTCGGCGCCACGGCCCACGATCGTGTCCCGCGCCTGCATCATGCCTCGGCGTTCGCCGTCGGAGTGACCCGAGGCTGGCGGTGCACGGCCACGCCGATCACGACGAGGCAGACACCGGCCACCTCACCCCAGCTCGGGATCTGAGCGAGCACGACGATGCCGATGACCGTCGCGAACGCGGGCAGGAGCGAGATCATCAGGGCGTAGGTGGAGCGCGGCAGCCGTACCATCGCCAGCTGATCCGAGACGTACGGGATGACCGACGACGACAGCCCCACGCCGATTCCCGCGAGCACCGCGATCGGATCGGCTACCGCGGTCACTGCCTCCCAGCCGCCGAACGGCGTCACGGCCACGGTGGCGACGAGCATCGCGGCGGCCAAGCCGTCGATGCCACTGAGCGCCCGGCGCTTGGCGACGCGGTCGGCGAGGACGATGTATGCCGCGAAGCAGACGGCATTCGCGAACGCGAACGCCACGCCCGCCGGCTCGCCGGCGAGCCGGACGTCGGTGAGCAGGTAGACCCCGCCCACCGCCAGCGCGAGCGCGGCCGCGTTACGGCCGCTGCGGGCTCCGAGCGCCGCCAGCGCGATTACCGGCAGGAACTCGATGGTGGCCACGGTTCCGAGTGGAAGCCGGTCGATGGCGCTGTAGAAACAGACGTTCATGACGGCCAGGACCGCTCCCCAGGCGACCAGCAGTCGGCGTCCGTCGCGGTCCAGGGTGCGGACGGCTCGCCAGGGTCGCCGCCACAGCGCGAAGACCGCTCCTGCCGACGCGATCCGAAGCCACGCCACGCCGAGTACGTCGACTCGGGCGAACAACAGCACGGCAAACGACGGCCCGAGCGAGTGGAAGATCGCGCTGACGAGGAAGTACAGGTGCGGCGGCCCCTCTTCGATCATGGTCACGACCCGCCTCCGCTCCGGGCGGATTGGGGCGACTGCTGCGACTGCTGCCTTCATGTCTCCGCATTTTCCTAGGGAAGACGCCTCGGGTATATGGGCAAACACCGGTATACTCGCCCGCATGGCTACGAACCGAAGCCGAAATGGCGATTCTGCCGAAGGTGGTCCGATCGACGCGACGAATCGCCGCCTGCTCGCCGAGCTGCAGGCCGACGCGCGACTGTCGCTGGCCGAGCTCGGGCGTCGTGTCGGCCTGTCGTCCCCGGCCGTCGCGGAACGGCTCCAGCGCCTCGAACGCGACGAGGTGATCCTCGGCTACCGCGCCGAGCTGAACCCAAAGGCCCTGGGGCTCCCGCTGACGGTGGTGATCAGAGTCCGTCCCGCCCCCCGCGAGCTCCATCTCGTCGCCGACGCGGCGCGCCAGACGCGGGAGATAGTCGACTGCCGGCGCGTGACCGGCGACGACTGCTACGTCATGACCGCGCACGTCCGGTCGGTCGAGCACCTTGAAGAGGTGATCGACGGCTTCGCCGTGTACGGCCAGACGACGACCTCGCTGGTCCAGTCCTCGCCTGTCCCGCAACGCGGCATCGATCTCGGCGTGGAGCTCGTCGCAGCTGACGCGACATAGCGGTCACCGGCTCCCGCGCGAGCGCGATGGCTGCAGGGACCGTAGAACCAGGCGGTCGGCGAGCCGTGGTACGACTCGAGCCAGAGGGACCAGCTGCCTGATGCGTCCCACCGCGATCTGGTCGCGATCGCGCGCGAGCCCCTCGACGATCGCTTCCGCGACCGTCGACGGGCGGAGCTTCGGCACGTCGAGATCCTGCGCGAGACCGGTGTCGACGACCGGTGGGAGGACCTCGACCACGCGGATGTGCCCATCTGCGAGCTCGGCCCGCAGCGAGCGGGCGAGCGAGTGGAGCGCGGCCTTGGTCGCCGCGTAGACGGCCAGCCCTGGGACGGCGGCCAGCGCGACCGCGGACGAGAGGAACACGACCGCCGCCTCCGGCGAGGCCTGCAGCAGGGGCAGCGCCAGCCTCGTCATCCGCACCGTGCCGCCAAGGTTGACCTCCAGCTCCTCGCGCGTCGTGCCGGCCGCCGCCGGCGTGTCGAGCGGACCTCCGTGCATCACCCCGGCGCAGTTGACGAGGAGGTCGAGGCCACCGAGCTCCGCGCTCACTCGGCCGAGCGCAAGCGCTGCATCCTCCTCCGAGGTCACGTCCAGCCGCAGCGGCCGTAGCGCCGGGCTCTCCTCACGTGCCAGCTCGAGCTTGGCGAGATCGCGCCCGGCGATCACGACGTCGTTGCCCCTCGCGGCGAGACGCCGCGCGAGCTCGAGCCCGATCCCGGAACCGCCGCCCGTGATCAGGGCGTTCCTCGCTTCGAGCCTCACTGGCCCAGGTCCCCGCTTGGAGGCGGTCGCGCCGGCAGCAGGGCCAGCGCCAGGCCGAACCCCGCAAGCGCGACGCCCGCCGCCACCAGGCAGGCCACTTCGAAACCGTCGAAGAAGGCCGCCGACGCGGCATCGGCGAGCGTCCGCGCGAGTGCGTCATGCCCCGTCGCCTCGAGCTGCGCCGCCGCACCGAGCGCCGCGCCGACGGACCGGTGCCCCTCATCCACGACGGAGGCGGGGATCCGCGCGCTCAGCTTGTCGGCCAGGCTGGTGGCGTAGAGCGAGGCATAGACGCTGCCGATCACCGCCACGCCGAGTGTCCCGCCGAGGATCCGCGTCGCATCGTTGATCGCCGAGCCGACGCCCGCCTTGGCGTCCGAGACGGCTCCCATGATCGACTCGGTCGCCGGAGCGCTCGTGAGACCGATTCCCGAGCCCAGCAACACCATCTGACCGACGATCACGAGGTAGCTCGTGCTCGCCGATGCCGACGATGTCCAGGCGAGGCCCGCGGCCAGCGTCAGCAGCCCGGAGGCGACGACGAGCTTCGTTCCATGCTGAACGGCGAGCCTGGTTCCCACCACCGACGTGATCGCCACCATGCTGGCGACCGGCAGCAGCCGAACGCCGGTCGAGAGAGGGCCGTAGCCCTTCAGGAACTGGAAGTAGAGCGTCACGAGGAAGATGAAGCCCATCAGCGAGAAGAATGTGATCGTGACCGAGAGGCTCGCGGCGGTGAACCGGAGGTTCCGGAACAGCCCGATGTCGAGCAACGGCGCGGGAGTGTGCCGCTCCCACCACACGAAGGCCGCGAACAGCAGAGCCGCGACCCCGAAGCCGGCGAGGCTCCGGGGCGAGCCCCATCCATTGTTCGGGGCCTCGATGATCGTGTAGACCAGCGCGGCCATCGCGAGACTCGACAGCATCACGCCCGGCCCGTCCGTGGGCTGCGCCTCGGGGTCGCGGGATGTGGGGACGCTCCTCGCGACGAGGACGGCTCCCACCACCGCGATCGGGGCCAGCGCAAAGAAGACGCTCGACCAGTCGAAGTGCTCCAGGAGCCACCCGCCCGCTATGGGCCCGACCGCGATCCCGACGCCGGTCGTCGCGCCCCACAGACCGATCGCGCGGGCGCGCTCCCGACGTTCGGTGAAGACGTTCGTGAGCAGTGACAGCGTCGCGGGGAAGATCAGCGCGGCACCGATCCCCATCACTGCGCGCGCCGCGATCAGCTCGCCGGGCGTCGTGCCGAAGCCGCCGACGAGGCAGCCGGAGGCGAACACCCCGAGCCCCACGAGCAGGACGCCCTTCCGGCCGACCCGATCGCCCAGGTTGCCGGCCGCCAGCACGAGGGCGGCGAAGGCCAGGCTGTAGGCGTCGACGATCCACTCGAGCTCGCTCGTCGATGCGTGGAGCTCACGGATGAGGGTCGGGAGCGCAACGTTGACGATCGTGGTGTCAAGGTTGATCGCGAACGCGGCCAGGAGGAGCGCCGCGAGGACGAGCCCCTTGTGTGGCGTTCTCGCCACCGCGATGTCCGGCGCGTCCGCGGTCGTCTTGGAGAGCTGCACGAGATTGCCCCACTTCCATAACGGTGCTACGTTGCGAGAACAATGTTATGGCACCGCGGACGATTGCAAAATCCGGGAGCGGGCCTCGCAAGCCGGTCACACGCCGAGCGCTGCGATCACGATCCGGGCGACGGCCGCGCCCGAGTACTGCTGCTGCCCCGTGATCAGCCTCCCGTCGCGCACCGCGAACGACCGGAAGAGACCTCCCTGGACGTAGTTCGCGCCGGCCGCCTTCGCGGCCTCCTCGATGCGCCAGGGCCACAGGTCGTGATCCATCCCCATGGCGTCGCGCCCGTAGTCCTCCTCGACGTTCGCGAAGCCCGTGATCGTGCGCCCCTCGATCAACCGGGTGCCATCCGAGAGCTTCACGTCGATCAGAGCGGACACGCCGTGACAGAGCGCGGCGGTCGGCTTCTCCGCCTCGAAGAAGGCCCGGATCGCGTTCTTGATCGTCTCGTCGCCTCGGAACGTGAACATCGGCGCCATGCCGCCGGCCACGACGAGCGCGTCGTAGCCGGCGAGGTCGAGGTCCGCGAGCGCGGGCGTGGCGTCGAGCAGCGACATCAACTCGGGCGTGTGGGCAAAGCCCCTCGTCACGATGTCGTCGGCCGCCCAGCCGCTGTCGTCGCCGGGATCGGAGAAGCGATCCCACTCGACGCGACTCCCGGACGGGCTCGCGATCGTGATGTCGTAGCGCGCGCCCGTGAACTCCAGATACGGGTGCGTCAGCTCGGACGCCCAGAAGCTGACCGGGAAGCCCGGTGTGTCGATCGTGTTCGCGACGACCAGCAGGACGCGCGGTCGCCCAGGGCGGACCACGTCGACGACCTCGCGATGTTGCAGGCCGCCGCTCAGCGTTGGGGCTCGTGCGCTCATGAACGGACGTTCTACGCAGCCGGCCGGTGCTGATCAACGGCGAGATCTGCACCGGTCGATCCGCTCCACGCATCGATCGGAGGGGAGGCGGTCCGTGACCCTCGCCCAGGCCGAAGCGTTCCTGATCCTCGCCGACGAGCTGCATTTCGGCCGAACCGCGGAGCGCCTCTTCCTTTCGCAACCTCGCGTGAGCCGGATGATCGCCTCGCTCGAGGTCGAGGTGGGCGGGCTCCTGTTCGAGCGCACGAGCCGGCGCGTGCGGATCACTCCGCTCGGGGAGCAGCTGCGCGACCGGCTCCGGACGGCGATCGACCTCCTCGAAGCCGGGCTCGCGGAGACGCGCGCCGCGGCACGCGGCACCACCGGCACGCTCCGCATCGGCTTCACGCCCACGACCCGCCTCGAAGCGCTTACTCGAACCATCGTCGCGTTCGAGGCGAGTCATCCGGATTGCGAGATCGTCGAGCGCGAGGTTCCTCTGATGGATCCGTACACGGCCCTGCGGGGCAACGAGATCGACATCCTCTGCAACTGGCTTGCGCTCGACGAGCCCGATCTGAAGGGCGGCCCCGTGATCCACGAGGAGGAGCGGATCGTTGCGGTCTCCACGACGCATCCCTTTGCCTCGAGGGACGCGGTATCGGCCGAGGAGCTCGGAGGCGAGGCCGTCTGCCACCCCAAGGGCCTCCCCCAGGCGCTCTGGGAGGCGATCGTTCCCTCCACGACCCCGCGGAACGTGCCAATCCGGCGCACCGTGGAGGTCGCGACCCCCAACGAGATCTTCGCGCTCGTGGCCCGCGGGAGGATCGTGCACCCGACGGTCCGTTCGGTGGCCTCGCTCTACCCACGTCCCGGGGTGGCCTTTGTCCCAATCCACGACATGGCACCGCTCCCGCTCGGGCTGATCTGGGTGGCCGCCCACGAGAACGCGCGCATACGCGCGTTCGCGCAGCTCGGGGAGGCCCTGGCGGCACGCGACGAAGGCCACGCGGCCACCGATGCCCCGAGCGCATCGATCGTTGCTCAGCTCGCCGTTGATCGCGCTGAGCGCGCGCCGCAGGATTCAGGTTCGGACGGATAGAGGCGGCCAACCGCCGCCGGCGGCCAGCCGCATGCACACACGATCGACATCCACAGTCCCTGTCGCCGCGGGCGCTCACCGCCGGTGCGGAGGGCATTCCGGCGTGTCATCGCGCAGCCACCGCCGCGAGCGCCGGAGCATCGTCCTCGCGGCTATGGACGCGATCGCGGCGCAGGGAATCGCGGGCCTCGACGCCGCGGCTGTCGGCCGCGAAGCGGGCCTGCCGGCGGCGATCGTCCGTCGGCACTTCCCCAGCACCGATCGGCTCGCCGCCGAGGTGCTCGATCACATCGTCGGGGAGCTGCACGTCGAGCTCACCGCGCTCGCCCATCTCCTGACGGAGCGCCCGACCCTCCTGCTCGTGTTCGCGGAGCTCGAGCTCCGCGGGCGGCGCGACCCGCTGGTCCGGGCGGCGGTCGAACGGGCGAACCGGCGCTGGCGGGCGGCGGTGAGATCGTTGCTGGCGAGCCACCCCGATCCCGACGTGGCCGCGGCCGTGCTCGTGGCCGTGGTCAAGGGCGCGAGCACGGACCCCGCTAACGCGGCACAGGTGCTGACGCGCCTCGCCCTCCTGCTCGAGAGCGAGACCAAGGACTAGCTCGCGGCTCCACCGGCCTGGCGCTAGGGTGGCGCGATGCCCCGGCGGACGCGCTACGAGGTTGCCCGCGAGGCGGGCCGCGAAGCGCTTCGGAGCGCCGTATTGCAGGCGGCGGCCGAGCTCGTGGCTCTCGAGGGACCGAGTGCGCTCACGATGCGCAGGCTGGCCGATCACATCGGCGCCTCCACGACTGTCCTGTACAACCTCTTCGACGGCAAGAACGGGATCATCGACGCGATGGTCAGGTCCGGGCACGTCGTCCTGCGCGAGCGGCTGGCGGCGATTCCGGGCGACGACGGACCGGCTGAGCGCCTGGCCGCCAGCGCGCGTGTCTACCGCGAAGTCGCGCTCGAGGACCCCGCTCGCTACCAGCTCATGTTCGGCAACGCGCTTCCGGGCTACCAGCCGAGCGAGAGCGCCCGGACGGCGGCGCGAAGCAGCTTCGACGCCCTCAAGGCACTCGTACAGGACGGCATCGAGGCAGGAATCCTCAAGCGAGGAACGGACCCGGACTTCGCCGCCGAGCTGTTGACGTCCGCGGCCCACGGGGCCGTGAGCCTGGAGCTCTCCGGGCACTTCGACGACGCCACCCGCGCGGAGGAGCGGTTCGCCGCGCTGACGTCGGCGGCGCTCCAGCCGCTCCTGGCGCCGCCGCGCAAGAAGAAGAGATGAGTCCCGGCCGCCGCGGGGTGGTAACGTTGTGGCGTGCGAGATAACGGTGTTATTGCTCCGGACATTTCCGACCTCGCCGGCGACCTGCGCGACGCGATCCGGTCCGCCCCGGCGCTCGAAACAGGCGAGCGCGCGCGCATGCTCGAGCGCATCGACCGCTCGATCCTCAGTCCGCTCGGAGTCGAAGCTTCATCCGGGCACACGGAGGCCGCCCCCGACGCGGCCGCCCGCGCGCTGGCCGTCCGGCTGACCGCCGCGCGCAGCGAAGCCCCCGCCGTGCTCGAGGCAACCGCCGCGGCGCAGGAGCTCGCCATCGAGCTCGCGCAGCCGGCCACTCAGCCGGACCTGCTCGACGAGCTCCGCTCGCTCCAGCGCGATATCCCGCCGACGATCAGGTTGTCGCCGAACGGCCCGCTGCTCGTCACGAACATCGATGACATCCGCTCGCACCTCGGCGAACCGCTTCCCGTGCTCCCACAGATGGCGCTGTGCCGGTGCGGGGAGTCGGGCATCAAGCCGCGGTGCGACGGCAGCCACGCCACCTGCGGCTTCGACGACGCCAAGGATCCCGAGCGCATCCCCGACCGGCGCGACACCTACGTGGGTCAGCAGGTGACGATCCTCGACAATCGGGGCACGTGTCAGCACGCCGGGTTCTGCAGCGACCGGATCGCCACCGCCTTTCGCGTCGGCCAGGAGCCTTTCGTGAAGCCCAGCGGCGGCCGCATGGACGAGCTCATCCGCGCGGTGCGCGACTGCCCGTCCGGAGCGCTGAGCTATGCGATCGACGGCGTGGAGGCCCGGGACGAGGTGGATCGCCACGGCGGTCGCTCACCGGCGATCGAGGTCTCGAAGGACGGGCCCTACCGTGTGACCGGCGCGGTCCGCCTGGTGGACGCGGACGGCGCGAACGTTCCGCGCAACGAGGGGGCGTCACGAGAGCACTACGCGCTCTGCCGCTGCGGCCATGCCCTGAACAAGCCCTTCTGCACGGGAATGCACTGGTACGTCGGCTTCCGGGACCCGGAGCCCGGCCCCGAGCACAGGCCGACGATGTTCGAGTGGGCCGGCGGCCTGCCGGCGCTCACCAGGATGACGCGCCTCTTCTACGAGAAGCACGTGCCGCAGGATCCCCTGCTCGCGCCCCTGTTCGCCGACATGGCGCCGGATCATCCGGAGCGCGTCGCGAAGTGGCTCGGGGAGGTGTTCGGGGGACCGCCCTGCTACAGCGAGGAGCACGGCGGGTACCCGCGGATGCTCGCCCAGCATCTCGGCAGGTGCCTCACGGAGGAGTGGCGCGAGCGGTGGGTCACGCTGCTGATCCGCTCGCTGCACGAGGCCGGGTTGCCGAACGACGCCGAGTTCATCTCGGCCTTCCGGTCCTACATCGAATGGGGATCCAGGCTGGCGGTCGAGAACTCGCAGACGGACTCGCGACCGCCTCAGCGAATGCCGATGCCGCACTGGGACTGGACGACCGGGGCCGGGCCCCCCGGGAGCCGCGTCTCAGCACTGGCCGGAGATCAACCCCACGAGGAGCCGGCCGTCACGCTGCCCGAGCCCGGCGAGCCGGTCGGCTTCGCCCAGCACATCAAGGCGCTGTTCCGCGAGCGTGACCGGACGTCCATGCAGTTCGCGTTCGACCTCTGGTCATACGAGGACGTCGGCGAGCACGCCGAGGACATCCTCGAGCGGCTCAGAAACGGCTCCATGCCGTGCGACGGGGCGTGGCCCGACGAGCAGGTCGCGGTCTTCGCCCGCTGGATCGCCGAGGGCAAGCGGGAGTAGCCGGGTCACGAACCGGTGCACGCGCCCGGAGTGCCCGGGAGGAGGAGCCTTTCGAGCTGCGCGAGCCGCCGGGACGAGGGGTCGCTTCGAGGGCCGGTCCCGGCAGCGGCCGCCGTGATCAGGTCGACCACGGCCTCCACGTCGAGGCTGGCGGAGAAGACGCCGCGAGTGACGCCTTCTCGGACCAGGGCGTCGAGGCGGTCGCGCCACGCGCGGGTCGACCGCGCGAGTGCGGCGCGAACGAGCCCATCGCGACAACCCCGCAGCTCCAGCTCGGCGAGAACCAGGAACAGAGCCGGCCGCTCCCGGCCCATCCGGGCGAGGGACCGCAGGTGAAGGCGAAGCCGGTCATCTGGCGAGAGCGCCTCGTTGAGGGTCCCGAGGATCTCGTCGGTGATCCGGTCGACGACCGCTTCGGCAAGTGCCGAGGCCGTTGGGAAGAAACCACGGACGCGCTCAATCTCCGTGCCGGCCTCCGCGGCGACGTGGGTCGCCAACAGCCCGTGGTCCCCGATTCTCACGACGCAGTCGATGGCCGCGAGGAGGACCGCCTCGCGGTCGACGCGGTCGAGATCCGTGACGCCCAAGGGTTGCACGCCCCGATCCTCCCCTCGCGGCGCGCGGCGCGCTGGAAGATTCATGCTCGGTTGGATCAACACCCGTCGAGGGCATGCATGACCGGGTCGGGGCCTGACGTGAAGCAGATGTCCGGCGAGCACCGGTTGTTTCAGCCAGTAGTTGCTTTGGATAACGTTGTATTGTCTCTAGTACGGTGTTATTCACATGCTGACCGGTACGTGCATGTGGGCGCTGTGCGCTTCGAGATATCGAAGCCGCTGCTCGGCGCGGCGTACTGCCACTGCAAGCGCTGCCAGCGCCGGACGGGCACGGCCTTCTCGGTGAGCGGTCTGACCGAACCGGGCTCGTTCGCCGTCGTCGCCGGCGACGATGTCGTCTGCACCTACCGGCCCGATGACGACGGTTGGCTGAAGACGTACTGCTCGGCCTGCGGGAGCCAGCTGTACACGACGCACCCCGAGAACCCTGACCTGGTCGCGATTCGTCTTGGCGCACTCGACCAGGACCCCGGCGTTCGTCCGACCGTCCACCAGTTCGTCAGCTACGCGGCGCCCTGGGATCCGATCCCGGACGACGGGCTTCCTCGCTTCCCGGAGCGGCTTGCCTGGGAGTAAGGGGTTAGACGAGGCGTCGCTCGAGCGCGCCGAGCGCGGCCGTCCAGCGCTCCCGCATCACTTCGCGCTGCGCGGGGCCCGGGAGCCCTTCGTGATGCACGGCGATTGTCACCCCGTGCTTCGCGGGGATCACGCGCAGCTGCACCGTCGAATCGTTGGCCCACCCCTGGCAGCGGTAGGACAGGCGCATCACCTCGTTCTCCGTACTGCTCCGCGTCGCGCCGAGACAGGGATCGTCCGCGACCAGCGTCGGCAGAAGCCGCCACGCCTCCCCGACGCCGAGCGGGAACGTCCGGCGGACCCCGACCTCCCAGGTGCCGTCCGCCGTCTGGCCCGTGGGCGTCACTCGTCTGCCCCCCTCACCGCGGTGGCGCCGATCTCGACGAGGAAGCGCGGGTTGGCGAGCCCGGTGACGATCGAGAGTGAGATTGCCGGAGGATCGAGCCGGTCTCCCCACGCCCGTTGGAACGCGGCGAAGGCCTCGGCAACATCCTGTCCCTCGACGATGGAGATCGACCACGTGACCACGTTCTCCAGCGCGGCGCCCGCGGCGGCCAGCACCGTCTCCAGATTCTCGAGAGCGCGCGCTGTCTGCGCACCAATGTCGTCGCTGACGATCGAGCCGTCGGCAACCACCCCGTTCTGCCCGCCGACGTAGATCGTCCGGGACGGTCCCTGCACGCTCACGGCCTGGCTGAAGGCAGGATTGCGCGGCACTCCCGCGGGGTTGTGATGCACAACGGTCATCGGCGGCCGCGTCACGCCGCCGCGCGCCTGATCGGCGCGATCGTCGGCACGGGCTCCCTGGTCAGGAAATCGAGCACGATCGCGTCGCAGAGCACCGGCTTCTCCTGGAGGAGGAAATGCGACGTCCCGGGCACGATCGCGAACTCCGCGTTCGGTATCCCTTCATACATCGCCACCGCGTGCTCGAGCGTGACCAGATCGTCGTCGCCGAACATGACCAGCGTGCGGCTCGAGATGGCCTGCAGCTCCGCTTGCTCGAGCGCCGGCTCGTCCGCCGCCATGTCGACCGTCTTCTGGGCAACGACCCGGAAGTGCTCTTCTCCGTCGGGTGAGACCTCGGCATAGGCCGGCCCCATGAAGGCGACGAGCTCGTCGATGTCGTATTCCTCGTCGGCGCCGATCAGGCCGTTCTTGTTGAAGCCCCCGCTCACGAGCACGAGGTCGCCGGCGAGCTCCGGGCGCCGCATCGCGACCAGGGTCGCGACGAACGCACCGTCACTGTGGCCGAACAGGTGCGCGCGCCCGCCCACGACGGTCTCGAGAAACGCGATCGTCTCGTCGGCCATCAGGTCATAGCTGAACGGGCCCGAGGTGTCGGGTGTGTGCCCGTGGCCGCGGCGCTCCGGCGTGTACACATGGAAGTGCTCGGCCAGCGCGCCGATGTTGTGCTCGAAGAAGCGGGCGTCGGTGTGGCCGCCGTGGAGCAGGACCAATGGCTCGCCTTCACCGACGTCCTCGTACCACGCGCGAACCTCCCTGAGCTGTACGTAATCACCCATCGGCGGGGCCATACGCGAGGTGGACCACGCCGTTGTCGTACGTCTCGGTGTCCTGCAGGGCCAGCTTCGTGGGCGAGTCGCTGTCGCGGAACAGCCGGGCACCGGACCCGAGCGCGATCGGGAAGACGAACAGATGGAGCTCGTCGATCAGGCCGTCGCTCAGCATCGCCCTCACGAGCGTCCCGCTACCGCTGACGTAGAGAGCGCCGTCATTCTGATCCTTCAGGTCCTGGATCACGCCCTTCGCGTACGGCCCGACGATCGTCGAGTTCTCCCAAACCGCCTCCCGCAGGCTCCCGGACACGACGTACTTCTGCGTCTCGTTGAAGAACGGCGCGCCGGGATCGTCCTCGGCCGTCCGGGTCGACCACGACGGATAGAACTCCTCGTAGGTTTGGCGCCCCAGCAGGATGCCGTTGCTCTCGCCCGTGACCGCGGAGATGGTCTCGCCCATCTGCGGGTCGAAGCCGAAGTCGAACGTCCACCTCGGGTCCTCGAAGACCCCGTCCAGACTCATGAACTCATGTACCACGATCTTGCCCATTGCCCGCCTCCGTGTCAGAACGTTGTGGCCCTAGAGTAACATCGTTCTTCTGATCGCCGTCGGAGTCTGCCCCAGCTCCCGCGCGAGCAGGCGCGTCATGTGGCTGTGGTCGGAGAAGCCCAGCTCACACGCGAGCCGGGCGAGGTTCTCCTCGCCCGCCTCGATCCTCGCCGCGGCCTCGCGCACGCGGACCCTGAGCCGGTAGGTGGAGATCGTCGTGCCCGTCTCGCCCCGGAAGACCCGGCTGAGATGGAACGGCGAGCACCCGACGAGCCGGGCCAGCTCCGTCACACCGAGCTCGGGGTGCGCGACGACCGCCTCGCGCGCCTGGTTGGCCAGCCGCGCATGCGCCGCACGCGTCCGCGGACGCGTGACCGGGACGCTCGTGGCGCTCTTCGCCCGAACCAGGCCCGCGACGAGCTGGATCCCCTGCTCGACCCAGCCGCCGCCCGACCCGCAGTGCGCTTCCCCAACAAGCCGGCGCAGTCCCCGGTGGGTGCGCGCGTCGACGGGAACGAGACCCTCGGGCAGCGCGAGCTCACCGCCGGTGATCTCACCGAGAAGCCGCGGGCTGACCGTGATCGCGCTGCAGACATCGCCTCCGTCGCGTGGATGGGCGTACTCCTCCTCCGCGCCGGGATTGCCGAAATACGCGAAGCCGGCGTCACATAGGATGTCTCCGGCCGGCGTGCGCCGCCGGAACGACCCGTGCTCCACGAACACGAGCACCGGCGCCGGGGTCAGCGCGCGGGGCTCGAACCCGGACTCGTTGCAGCTGCAGCTGACGCGATGGAGCCTCAGACCTTCGTCGTCCGCGCCGATGCGGACGTGCAGGTGGGGCTCGACGTAGCCGGCGTCGCCGGGCTGCACGAGCGTGTCGAGATCGACGATCGCGTCTGCCGGTGCGCTCATGACGGGTAGCCGAAGACCTTGAGGAAACGCTCGAGCGCTCCGCGCCGTCCCTCGAGCGTGGCGGCGCCCGAGGCGAGCGCATCGGCACCGGAGACCTGGCCCATGAGAAGCCCCACGAGAGTGCGGCCGTCCGTCGTGAGCCTCATCGCGGGGTCCTCGGCTGATGCCTTGGCGATGTCGAGCGACCCGTCCGCGACCGTGATCGTGAACGGCTCGCCGTCGATCTCGAGGCCGTAGGTGTCGGAGGTGCCGGCGGCCTCGCCCGGCCTGAAGCTGACCCTCAGCGAGAGGACGACCCGCTCGGCGCGGACATCCTCGTCCTCCGCGGGCGCTCCCAGGAGGCGCAGGCCCGCATGACCGATCACCAGGATCAGGAGCGCCAGGCCCTGCCCGGAATCCGTCAGCTCGTAGACCGTCGCGGGCGCCGGCCGCGGCAGCTCTCGGCGCGCGACGAACCCCGCCGCCTCGAGCGCGCGTAGCCGGGCCGTGAGCAGGTCGGTTGCGATGCCGGGCAGGCCCTCGCGGAGGTCGGTGTAGCGCTTCGGACCCAACATCAGATCCCGGACCACCAGCAGCGTCCACCGCTCGCCGAGCACGTCCAGCGCCTTGGCCACCGGGCAGTACTGCGAGTAGCTGCGCGCACCCGCGGAGGGGCTCACGTGACCACTGTACTCCTACACCAGAAACAGGTCTATAAAGACCAGGAATCTGTCCGGGCGTGGGCGGGGCAGGCGTGGAGACCAAGGCCATGTCCCGTATTGCCACCACCGGGCGCCGGCGCAGGCTTGGGTGCTCGCTCACGAGCGCCCGCGCATCGCGCTGAAGACGTGCTCAGGCGGCAGCGTCGACGTCGCCGGCTTCCGCTGCCACGCGAACAGGACCGCTCCGACAGCGACGAACGACGCGCCGTTCAGGATGAAGACTCCGCCCGCTCCGAGGGCGGCCACGAGCAACCCGCCGAGCGCCGGGCCGACTGTTCAATGGCGACGACCGCCAGGGAGGGCGTCCAATGAGACGAACGTCACAGAGCGCGCCGATGAGTGGCAGTCGTGCGGCCGGTCTACACAGGCATGAACGCCACCTCACAGACCGATCGCGCTCGCTGGCTCGCCCTCTACGTCCTCTGCCTCGGTGTGCTGATGATCGTCCTCGACGCGACGATCGTGAACGTCGCCCTGCCCAACATCCAGGACGACCTCGGCTTCTCGCAGTCGAGCCTCGCGTGGGTGGTGAACGCGTACCTGATCGCGTTCGGCGGCCTGCTGCTGCTGGCCGGCCGGGTCGGTGACCTGATCTCGCGGCGCGGGGTGTTCCTCGCGGGCCTCGGGGTGTTCACCGCGGCGTCGCTCGCCTGCGGCCTCGCGCCCACGCAGGAGGTCCTGATCGGCGCGCGCTTCGTGCAGGGTGTCGGCGGGGCGATGACGTCGGCGGTGGTACTCGGGATGATCGTCACGATGTTCCACGAGCCGCGGGAGCAGGCGAAGGCGATCGGCGTGTACGCGTTCGTGGCCTCCGCGGGCGGCTCCGTCGGCCTGATCGCCGGCGGCGTGCTCACCCAGGCGATCAACTGGCACTGGATCTTCTTCGTGAACGTGCCCATCGGGCTGCTCACCGCGGCGCTCGCGGTTCGACTCCTCGCGCCCGACCGGCAGGCGCGCACCGCGCACGGCGCCGACGCCGTCGGTGGCGCGCTCATCACCGGCGCCCTCATGGTCGGCGTCTACACGATCGTGAAGCCGGCGGCCGAGCAGGGCTGGGGAGCCGGCACGACGCTCATCCTCGGCGGCCTCTCGCTGCTGCTGGCCGTGGCGTTCGTCGCCCGCCAGGCGACCGCGTCCAACCCGCTCGTTCCGCTGCGCATCTTCCGTTCGCGCAACGTGAGCGGCGCCAACCTGATCCAGGTGCTGAGCGTCGCCGGGATGTTCGGCATGTTCTTCCTCGGCTCGCTCTACATGGAGCGCGTGCTCGGCTACGGCGCGCTCGAGCTCGGACTGGCCGTGCTGCCCGTGACGCTCGTGATGGGCACGCTGTCGATGCGCTACTCGGAGCCGATGATCACGCGCTTCGGTCCTCGCAACGTCGTGATCCCCGGGCTGATGCTGATCGCCGCGGCGCTCGGGCTGTTCGCACGGGTGCCGGTCGACGCCTCCTACGCCGTGGACATCCTGCCCACGATGGTGCTGATCGGAGCCGGCGCCGGGCTCACCTTCCCGGCCCTGATGACCATCGCGATGTCGGGCGCCACGCCCAGCGACGCCGGCCTCGCCTCCGGGCTCGTGAACACGACCGTCCAGGTGGGCGGCGCACTTGGGCTGGCCATGCTCGCGACGCTCTCGGCCACGCGCACCGAGCACCTGGTGGCGGACGGCGCCTCGAACGCGTCCGCGCTCACCGACGGCTACCGGCTGGCCTTCGCGATCGCGGCGCTGCTGGTGGTGGCGGCGGTCGGCGTGGCGCTGACCGTCCTGCGGCCGGTGGGCGCCTCGGCCGGCGAGGCCCAGGCCGGCTTCGAGATCGCCCCGGCGGAGGCCTGATCCGCGCTCTTGCCTCACCTATCCTCGGAACCGTGTCGCTCGACTCGGAGATCGCCTCACGTTGACTCGCCGTCGCCGGATGCAGGTGCTCGCGATCTGCTGCATGAGCATCCTGCTCGTCTCGCTCGACAACACGATCGTCAACGTGGCGCTCCCGACGATCCAGCGCGACCTGGGTGCGTCGCTGTCGCAGCTCCAGTGGATCGTCGACTCGTACACCGTCGTCCTGGCGACCCTTCTGATCCTGAGCGGCTCGATCGCCGACCGGATCGGGCGCAAGCGCGTGTTCGCGGTCGGGCTCGGGCTCTTCTCGGTCGGCTCCCTCCTGTGCAGCGCCGCGCCCTCGCCCGGTTGGCTGATCGCGTTCCGCGCGCTCCAGGGCGTGGGCGGCTCGATGCTCAACCCGGTCGCGATGTCGATCATCCGCAACGTCTTCACCGATCCGCGTGAGCGTGCCCAGGCGATCGGGGTCTGGGGCGGCGTCGTCGGGATCTCGATGGCGCTTGGGCCGGTGGTGGGCGGTGCGCTCACGGACGCGGCCGGCTGGCGCTCGATCTTCTGGATAAACGTGCCGATCGGCATCCTCGCGATCGTGCTCGTAGCGCGTGTCGTACCCGAGTCGCGCGCCGCCCGGCCGCGACGACTCGACCCGCTTGGCCAGGTGCTGGCGATGCTCTTCCTGGCCTCGCTGACCTACGCGATCATCGAGTCCGGCGCCGCCGGGTGGAGCTCTACCCGGGTGCAGGTGTCGGCGATCCTCGCCGCGGCCGCTGTCGTGGGCTTCGTGGCACACGCGCGTCGCGCACCGGAGCCGTTGATCGACCTGCGCTTCTTCCGCAGCGTGCCGTTCACCGGCGCGACGCTGACGGCGATAGCCGCCTTCATCGCACTCGGCGGCTTCCTGCTCGTGACGAACCTGTACCTCCAGGGCGACCGCGGGCTCTCACCGGTCCACGGCGGCCTCTACACGCTGCCGATGGCGGTTCTGGCGTTCGTGGCCGCGCCGCTGTCGGGCCGAATCGTCGGCCGGCACGGCGCGCGAGTCCCGCTGCTGGTGGGCGGGCTCGGTCTCGCGGGCGGCAGCCTGATTCTCACGCAGCTCACCCCCACAACCGCCACTCTGGACCTGCTCCTGGCCTACTCGGTCTTCGGTCTCGGCTTCGGGATGGTCAACCCGCCGATCACGAACGCCGCGGTGTCCGGGATGCCGGCGGATCAGGCGGGCGTGGCGGCGGCGGTGGCGTCCACGAGCCGGCTGGTCGGCATCTCTCTCGGCGTGGCGATCATCGGCTCGATCGTCGTGTCGAGCCGAGACGCCGGCGGCGGCAGCATCGCCGCGGCGAGCCATGCCGGCTGGTGGATCTGCGTGGCATGCGGGCTCGTCGTCGTCGCGATGGCGTTCATCTCGACGACCGAGCGGGCGCTGAACAGCGCCCGCCTGGTGGAGGCCGCCACGGCCTGATCGGTCATAGGGCTGTTCGGTTCAGGCCGCGACAGGTTGAGGGGCCTCGATGATGGACGCCGCCTGCTGTTCCCCTCGCGTGTTCGTGGCGCGCAGCCCAACGACAGCGGCGGCTACGAGAAACACGCTCGCTACGAGCAGCGCTCGCTGAAAGCCCTGGGTGAGCGCCTCGGCCTGCGAGCTGTGAGCGGCCATCAGCTCCGCGGTCCGAGAGGTGGCGATCGCGGAGAAGATCGCCAGTCCCAACGCGCCGCCGAGCTGCTGCGACGCGTTCAGCAGCGCGGCAGCCAGGCCGGCCTTGTCGGCCGGGACGCCCGCATTCGCGGCCGCCGTGACGGCGACGAACACGGCGCCCATGCCGAGCGACATCACCACGAGCCCCGGCAGCAGGTCGGCGACGTATGAGCCGCCCACGGGCACGTGCGAGAGGTAATACACGCCGGCGGCGGCGATCAGGGCGCCGGTGACGATCACGGGACGCGTTCCGGTCCGCCCGACCAGCTGCGACGTGATGCCCGCGGCCATTCCCGCACCGAACGTGACCGGAAGGTAGGCGAGCCCGGTCTCGATCGGCGAGTAGCCCAGGACGTTCTGCATGTAGAGCGTGAGGAAGAAGAACATCGCCAGGAAGCCGGCGAAGGCGATCAGCTGTGTGACGTCGGCATAGGCGAGCCCGTTGGTACGAAAGATCGACAGAGGCGCGAGTGGCCTCCTGACCCGCTGCTCGTTGAACACGAAAGCAGCCAGGAGAAGCAGCGCCCCGGCGAGCCCACCGATAGTCCGGGCGGTGCCCCAGCCGACGGTCGGCGCCTCGACGAGCGCGTAGACGAGCAACAGCATCCCGCCGGTGACGAGACCGGCACCGCGGAGATCGAAGTTACGAAGCTGCCCGCGGCGCCGGTCGTCGCTGATCAGCGCGAAGATCCCGCCGAGAACCAGCAGCGCCGCCACGGGGTTTACGAACATGACCCAGCGCCAGCCCGGCCCGTCGGTCAGGAGGCCGCCGAGGAGCACGCCCGCGGCTGAGGCGAGCCCGCCCACGGCGCCCCAGACACCGAGTGCCTTGTTGCGGTCGGAGCCCTCCCTGTACGTCGTGGTGAGGATCGAGAGCGCGGCCGGGAGCATCATCGCGGCACCGAGACCCTGCGCGAGCCGGGCGCCGACGAGAACGCCCTCGCTCTCGGCGAAGCCGCCGATCAGCGACGAGAGGCCAATCACGACGGTGCCCGCAACCAGGATGCGCCGTCGCCCGAGCAGGTCGGCGGCGCGGCCGCCGACCAGCATGAAGCCGCCGTAGGTGAGCAGGTAAGCGCTCGGGACCCACTGCAGGGCCTGCTCCGAGAAGCCGAGGTCCTCGCGGATCGAGGGGAGCGCGACGTTGACGATCGATGCGTCGACGAAGTCGAGGAAGGCCACCGCGGCCAGCAGGGCAAGTGTGAGCTTGCCGCGGCGCGTTGAGAGAGAGGAGGAAGTGGGGTCATATGCTTTGTGCATACCATTATTGATATCACAAATTATTGTTGGCGCCCAGAACATCTGCGACAATGCACCTGATGACAACTACGAACCCCGCCTCCGAGGGCACCGAGGTCGCCGAGTTCGCCGGTCAGCTCTTCTTCCGGCTCTGGCGCGCATCGCACACACGCATCGCGGAGGCGCTCGAGTCGATCGGCCTGACCCCCGCGCTCTTCGGCGTACTCAACGTGCTCGGCGCTCGCGAGGCGGCGATTCAGCAGGAGATCGGCTCAGCGATGGGCATCGACCCCAGCACGATGGTCTCGCTGATCGATCAGCTGGAGAGCGCGGGGCTTGCCAAGCGCCGGCCTCATCCCACGGATCGCCGGGCCCGCGAGGTGGTCATCACACCGAAGGGTCGCCGACTGCTGGAGCGCGGGAGGGAGATGGCGAGCCAGGTGGAGGAAGAGGTGCTCCATGGGCTCACCACCGGCGAGCGCCGCGATCTGGTGAAGCTGCTCCGGCGCGCGCTGGCCACAGCGCCGCCGCAGCCTGCGTGGCGGGCGGAGGAAGGGGACTAGTTGACGGCGCTCGACGAGGTGACGCAGTTGCTTCGCAGGGGCGACCCGAGCCTGGTCGAGGCCGACCTGGTCAACCTGCTGGTCGGCGGCGAGGAGGAATGGCTGAAGGACGATCGCGATCTGATGATGGCGCTCGCCCCCCATCACGACTGCGCGCGACGCCTGGGTGCCGACGTCCCCGCGCTGTTTCGGCGGGCCGCGGCGGCCGGTCCAGCCGGCCTCCGTGAGGGGGTCGAGGAGTTCGGCCGGCGCACGGACGTGACGCCGCAGGCCTTCGGCTTCCGCGTCGAGGAGACGCCTGAAGGCCCTCACTACCGATCGGACGCACCGCCCGTCGAGGACATGCTCGAGCAGCTGCGTCGTGCAGGGATCCTCGACCAGGACCACTTCGACTAGGCGGCTTGATTCTCGGTCCCGCTCGCCGCGCGCCGCTTCGCAAGCCAGGCGGTGAGCCGGTCGGGCGGTAGGGGCGCGGTCCAATGGCCTCCCTGGCCCGAGTGGCAGCCGAGCTCGGCGAGCACGGTGCAGAGCTCGGGAGTATCGACGCCGTCGGCGACCACTTCGAGGCCGAGCCGTCGTGAAAGGTCGATCACGGAGGCGACGATCGCGACGTCGTCGGGGCTACTCTCGACGCCGGCCACGAGCGAAGCGTCGAGCTTGATCTCGTCGACCGGCAGCAGCCGGAGCGAGGCGATCGACGACTGTCCGCCGCCGACGTGGTCGAGTGTCACCCGGACACCGCGTTGCCGAAGCATCTCGAGGGCCTCGGCCGCCCGGCCGTGGTCCGTGACGGCGGGCGGCTCGGTGAGCTCCAGCTTCAACGCGGACGCCGGCACGTTCCACCTGCCGAGCAGCTCCTCCAGGTCAGCGGCGAACTGCTCGCGGTCGAAGCTCCGTGTGGAGACATTGATGGCGACGGGCCACCGGTACCCCTCGCGCTGCCACTGCGCTCGCTGACGAAGCGCGCCCTCCACGACGTAGCGCGTCAACCCGTCGATGAGGCCGGCCCGCTCGGCGATCGGCCGCAGCGCTTCCCGCGCGAGCAGCCCGTGCGTCGGATGCTGCCAGCCGAGCATGGCCTCGACGCCGGTCACGACTCCCGTCGCCAGCTCCACCTGCGGCTGGTAGAAGAGGGCGAGCTCGCGCTGCTCGAGCGCCCGCCGCAGCTCGCCGCCTATCGTCAGCCGGGTCGGGCTGTTGCTGTCCTCGTCGGCGTCGTACACCGCCGACCGTGCGCCCGTCCGCTTCGCGACATACATGGCGACGTCGGCGTGCTGAAGGAGCTCGTCCACGTCGGCGCCGTGCTCCGGATAGAAGGCGATCCCGATGCTGGCCTCGATCTCGAGCGGCATCCCATGCACGGTGAAGGGCTTC
>DASUYU010000116.1:0-3468 GCA_036377235.1 Thermoleophilaceae bacterium | reverse complement strand
CCGCGTGGAGGACGCTCTCCAGGCCACCCGGGCCGCCCTCGAGGAGGGCGTCGTGCCGGGCGGCGGCGTGGCGCTGCTGCGGGCCCAGGACGCGATCACCCTCGACTCGTACGAGGGCGACGAGCGCACCGGCGCGAAGATCGTGCTCCGGTCGCTCGAGGAGCCGCTGCGTCAGATCGCTGACAACGCGGGGCTCGAGGGCTCCGTCGTGGTCAACGACGTGCGCAACGCGAAGGGCACGAACGAGGGTCTGAACGCCGACACCGGCGAGATCGTCGACCTCGTCAAGGAGGGCGTGATCGATCCCGCGATGGTCACCCGCTCCGCGCTCCAGAACGCCGCGTCGATCGGGAAGAACATCCTGACGACCGAGGCCATCATCGCCGAGCTGCCTGAGCAGAACGGCGGCGGCGGCATGCCGGGCGGCATGGGCGGCATGGACGGAATGATGTAAGTCCCTCTGGGACTACCTGCTGTTCAGGACGGCGGGCATCGAGTGCGGGCTAACGCCCAGCGTCTCGATGTCCGCCGTTCCTCTTTCTGTGACCATCGGCTCTTCCATCAGCTCCGCTTCCTCCCAGGTTGCGAAGCGGAGCACTTTGAGCGACGCGCGGACCAACGGCAGCGGCACGTGCACGAGCCTGCGCCGCCTGCCCACCGCTCGCAGCACCTCCCGGACGATGTCGTCGTAAGAGAGGACCTGCGGTCCGGCCAGCTCGTATGTCGAGTTGGCCGAGTCCAGGGCATTCACGACGGCCTCCGCTACGTCCTCCGCCCAGACGGGCTGAAACTGGGCCCTCCCCGAGCCCGAGATCGGCACCGCGGGGAGCCGGGACAGGCGATCGAGCAGGGTGAGCCACGGATCGCCCGGCGTGTAGATGATCGACGGCTTGAAGATGAGCGAGGGGAGCGAGGATTCCTCCACCGCCTCCTCCGCCAGCGCCTTCGCCCTGAAGAAGCGCGTGCGCGAGTGGTGGTGGGCGTTCATCGCCGAGAAGAAGACGAACCGCTCGACCCCGGCCCGCTCGGCCGCCCGGACGAGCCGCAGCGTGGCCACGGCGTTCAGCTCCTCGATCGAGCCGCGCGGCTGGTCGCGGATCGACGCGGCCAGGTGCACCACCGTCTGGACTCCCCGCAGCGCGTTGCGGAACGAGGGCGGATCGGAGAGGTCGCCCAGCGCGATCTGGACGCGCACGCGCTGGTCTCCGAGGCGGCGCTGGTCGCGTACGAGCGCGCGCACCGGACGGCCGTCGGCCGTAAGCCGGCGCAGCAGCGCCGACCCGACCGTCCCCGTGGCGCCCGTGAGCAGGATCACGGGCGCGGAGATTAGGCCCTTAGCGCGCTCGGGTCGCCGTGCAGCTGGCGGGTGTCGGGGAATGCGAGGCGCGAGAGCCCGCCCGCCGTCTCCACGCGGTTGCGTCCGGCGCGCTTGGCCTCGAAGAGGGCCTCGTCCGCGGCGCGGAAGAGCTCGTCGTAGCTGATGTGGCCGCCGGCGCCGGTGGCCACGCCCGCCGACAGGGTTAGATCCAGGTTGCCGGGCCGCGCCTCCTGGACGGCGTGACGCACGCGCTCGCCGATCTCGAGCGCCTCCGTGAGGTCCACTCCCGGGAGCAGGACGAGGAACTCCTCGCCGCCGATCCGGTACACGAGCTCGAAGCTCCGCAGCGACCTGCGGATCTCGTAGGCCACGTCGCTCAGCACCGCGTCGCCGCGCTTGTGGCCGTGGGTGTCGTTCACGCCCTTGAAGCAGTCCAGGTCCAGCAGGATCATGGAGACGGCGCCGCCGGTCAGGCGCGCCTGCTCCTCGATCTCGAGCACGCGCGCCTCGAGCGATGCCCGGTTCAGGAGCCCCGTGAGCGGGTCGAGCACGGCGCGGTCGCGATGCTCCAGCTCGCTCTCCATCAGCGCCGTCATCACCGCCGTGATCGCAATCAGGAGCGTGAGCGTCGAGATCAGGCGGGTGGGGTCGTCCACGACGCCCTGGGCATCCACGACGACGGACACGCCGAACATCGCGGCGGCCGTGAGCGCGGCGCCCACGATCACCACCTGCGGCCGGAAGCGCGCCGCCGCGAGAGCGGCGGGCAGGACCAGCCACGGAAGCGCGGGGCTGTCCTCGCCGCCGCTGAGGCCGGCTCCCACCGTGAGCAGCGCGAGAATCACCAGTCCGTTGAGCGCGATGGCCAGCTCCGGCCGGGCAGAGCTCTCGATGCGGCGGTCGGCCGTGAACAGCACCGCGGCGCTGACGGCGAACAGCAGGAGGAACCACCAGCCGACGAACGGCGCCATGGCCAGCAGAGAGATGCCGCACGTCGCCCCGGCCATCGTGCGGGCGGTGCGCACCCGTGCGTTCGCCTCGAGCGCGCGGGCCCGGTGGTGCTCGGTGGGGCAGAGCCAGGAGCTGATCCTGTCCATCACCGTCCTTACTCGGCAGCGCGACCTGCCCCGTTAACCGATGCACGTAGAATGCGCCGCCGCATGGCATACGTGATCGCCGAACCCTGCATCGATACGAAGGACAACTCCTGCGTCGAGGTATGCCCCGTCGACTGCATCCACCCGACCCCCGACGAGCCCGACTACGACAACGTCACGCAGCTGTTCATCGACCCCGAGGAGTGCATCGACTGCGACGCCTGCGTCGAGGCCTGCCCCGTGGACGCCTGCTTCGCCGAGGATCAGCTCCCCGACGAGTGGCAGCAGTACATCCAGGTCAACGCCGATTACTACAAATCAGGCGCAGGCGCCTGAGTTGTCGTAATACAAATCCGGCGCGGGCGCCTAGAGACCTCTCTACGCCATCGGCAGCGCCGTGCCGGTGATCTCCGGGATCGGCGGGCCCGAGGGCGCCTGGAGCACCCCCAGCTCCTGCGGCGTGGCGGCGATGATGCCTCGCGCGGCGTGGTAGAGCGCCTGGGCGGCGGGCGCGTCGGGGTCGTCGAGCACGAGCGGTCGGCCCTCGTCGGCTGACACGCGCAGCTCCTCCTGAAGCGGGATCTTCCCGAGGAGCGGCACGTCGAGCTCGTCGGCGAGGAGCTGGCCGCCGCCCTCGCCGAAGATGGTGAAGCGCTCGCCCGTGGGCGTGGTGAAGCCGGACATGTTCTCGATCACGCCCGCGATCTCCAGGTCGAACCGCTTAGCGGTGTCGGCCGCCCGGGCCGCGACCTTCTGGGCGGCGGGCTGAGGCGTCGTGACGATCACGAACTTCGCCTGCGGCAAGAGCTGCGCGAGCGTCATCGAGACGTCGCCCGTCCCGGGCGGGAGGTCGATGAGCAGGTAGTCGAGCTCGCCCCAGTCCACGTCCTCGAGGAACTGACGGATCGCCTTGTGGAGCATCGGGCCGCGCCAGGTGATGGCCTGGTCGCGCTCGTTCAGGAAGTACTCGATCGAGATCGCCTTGACACCGGCGGGGCCGTCCAGCGGGAGGATCTTGCGCTCGGCTGAGACCTTCGGGCGCCCGTGCACGCC
>DASUYU010000115.1:0-11051 GCA_036377235.1 Thermoleophilaceae bacterium | reverse complement strand
GGTGGAGTTCGACGTCCGCGAGGCGGCGGCGTGGGACTCCAAGGTCATCCCGCCGATCGTGCTCGTGGTGGTGTTCCTCATCCTCACGGCGCTGCTACGCGCGGTCGTGGCGCCGCTGCTCCTGATCGGCACCGTGATCCTCAGCTTCCTGGCCGCGCTGGGGGTCGGCTACTTCGCGTACGACGTGATCTTCGGGTTCCCGGGCTCGGACCCGTCGCTGCCGCTGTTCGCGTTCGTGTTCCTGGTGGCGCTGGGCGTGGACTACAACATCTTCCTGATGGCGCGTGCGCGTGAGGAGACGCTGACCCACGGCACGCGGGCGGGGATGCTGCGGGCGCTGGCGGTCACCGGCGGCGTGATCACGAGCGCCGGGATCGTGCTCGCGGGCACGTTCTCGGTGCTCGCCGTCCTGCCGCTGGTCTTCCTGACCGAGATCGGCTTCGTCGTCGCGTTCGGCGTGCTCCTCGACACGTTCCTCGTCAGGAGCGTGCTCGTCCCGGCGCTCGTGGAGCTGATCGGGCCACGGGTGTGGTGGCCGTCGGCGCTGGCGCGCGAAGAGAACGAGTCCGCCGGCCCGGAGCGGATCCCAGTCGAGGCATGACGGACGCCGGCGGCCTCTGGGACATCGCCGAGTACGAGCGGCTGGCGGGGATCGCGTCGGCCGCCGTCGCGCGGTTCGTGGACGAGAGCCAGCGGGCCGCTGTGCCGGTGGGCGCTCCGCCGCCGCTCCCCGAGCTGATCGAGCGCCTCCGCCTGCGCGAGCTGGTCCGGGGCGAGCGCCTGGACGGCGAGGCGTTCGAGCCCTGGGTGGAGGACGTGCTCGCGCACAGCGTGCGCCTCCACCACCCGGCGATGATCGCTCACCAGGTGAGCGCGCCGGACGTGCCCTCGGCGATCTCGGACCTGATGCACGGCGCCATCAACCAGCCGATGTCGATCTACGAGATGGGGCCCGCGGCGCACGCGATGGAGCGGGTCGTGGTCGAGTGGATGACCGAGAAGGTCGGCTGGCCGGCCGGGTCGGGCGGGGTGCTGACGCACGGGGGCTCGCTCGCGAACCTGACGGTGCTGCTGGCGGCTCGCGCCGCGGCCGCGCCCGACGCGTGGGTCGACGGCGTGGACTCGACGCTCGCGGTGCTGGCCCCGCCCGGCAGCCACTACTCGGTCAAGCGCAGCGTCGCGATGCTCGGGATGGGGGAGCGGGCCGTCGTGGACCTCGAGGTGGACGAGTACGAGCGGATCGTGCCGGAGGCGCTCGGGAACGCGCTCGAGCGGTGCGAGGCGGAGGGCCGCCGTCCGATGGCGCTGGTGGCGGCCGCGTGCGCGACGAGCACCGGGCTCCACGACGACCTCGAGGCGATCGGCGCGTTCTGCCGCGAGCAGGGGATCTGGTTCCACGTGGACGCCGCGCACGGCGCCACGGCGCTGCTGTCGCCCGGGCACCGGCACCTGCTGAAGGGCATCGAGCTGGGCGACTCCACGATCTGGGACGCCCACAAGATGATGCGCACGCCGGCGCTCGCCGCCGCGGTGCTGCTTCGCGACGAGCGCCGGCTCGAGGCGGCGTTCCGCCAGAAGGCGGCCTACCTGATCTACGAGGACTCGGAGGAGGAGTCGCCGAGCCTCCTCGGGCGCCAGGTGGAGTGCACCAAGGCCGCCCTCGGGATGCGGATCTTCATGAACCTCGCCTTCCGCGGCGAGGACGCAATCGGTCGCTACGTGGGCGAGCGGTACGACCAGACCGCGCGCTTCCACGACCTGATCGCGGCGCGGCCGGGCTTCGAGTGCCTGTCACGGCCCGAGTCGAACATCCTGTGCTTCCGGTACGGGAGCGACTCCGGGCAGCAGGTGCGGCTGCGCGAGCGCCTGCTCGCCGAGCGGGGCTTCCATCTCAGCTCGACCGAGGTGAACGGCGAGCGCTGGCTGCGCATGACGATCACCGCGCCCGCGACGGGCGAGGAGACGATCGAGGCCATGCTCGACGCGATCGAGGATCTGGCCTAGCGGCGCCGCAGCGCCTCGGCCACCATCCGGCGCGCCATCACGAGCGGCTTGCGCTCGAGCCGCGACGGCGTGTCGCAGCGCATGTGACGGCACGGCTCGCCTCCGGCGCCCACGCCGAGCTTGGCGGCCGGCAGGCCGAGCAGCTCGAACTCGCGGTGGTCGGAGTTGCCGGTGTCCTCGTCGCGGACCCAGCTCACCTCGGCGCCCTCGCGCGCCGCGGCGTCGAGCAGCGCGCCCTCGACCGACGCGCGCGGCGCGCTCACCGGCGAGCGCAGCCAGAACGGATAGTCGCGCCCCACCTCGTCCAGCGACAGCGCCCAGCGAAGCCGCTTCCGGGCGTGGTGCGCGCGGGCGCGGCGCGCGAGCTGGAGCGCGCCGAGGTGGTCCGGCTTCCCCGTGTAGCCGCGCTCCTCGGCACCGGTGGCGACGAGCCAGACGTCGCACCATGGCTTGATCAGCTTGACCCGGCCGGCGAGGTCCGCCACCACGCCGAGGCCGGAGGCGTTGTCGTTCGCCCCGGGAGCGGGCGGCAGCGAGTCCGCGTGCGCCATGACGATGCGCAGGCAGCTGCGCGGCGTGTCGTACACGCCGATCACGTTGCGCGAGCGGCCCTTGCCCGGCACGCGGAACTCCTGGACGCCCACGCGGAGGCCGCCGTCGCGGAAGGTGCGCCGGATCAGGCGCTGAGCCCTGGCCTCGCGGCGGCTCGCCGCCGGCCGCGGCCCCCAGCTCGATATGCGCCTGGCGATGCCGTAGGCGTCCGCCGGCACCGGGGCGCCGGCCGCGGCGATCGCCAGAAGGGTCGCAATCAACTCAGGAGGGCCTCCAGCTGGTCGGGCTCCGTCACCGGAGCCTTGCACGCGAACTGCTCGCAAACGTACGCGGTGGCCCGGCCGTCAACTGGGTCGCGGCCCTCGAGCAGCGGCACTCCGTCCGGCTCGCCGCCCGCGAGCACGAGGTGGGGGCGGAACTCGTCGCGCACCACGCGCTCGAGCGGGCCGAGCTCCTCGCCCACGAGCGCCACCTCCCTCACCTGCGCGAGCCGGAAGTCGAGTGCCTGGAGCAGGTGGCCGAACGCCTGCGCGTGCTTCGGCGCGATCTCGGCCAGCAGCCGGAGCACGGACTCAGCCCGCTCCGCGTAGCCGTGCTCGCCTGTGAGCGCGGCGAGCCGAAGCAGGCCGTAGGCGGCGCTCGAGTTGCCGGCGGGGATCGGGTGGTCCTCGAGGTCCTTGCGGCGGGCCACGAGCTGCTCGTGGTCCGACGAGGTCTCGAAGAAGCCGCCGTTCTCATCGTCGGCGAACCGCTCGATCATCGTGTCGGCCAGCGCGCGTGCCTCGCCGAACCAGCGCGGCTCGAACGTGGCCTCGTACAGCGAGATGAGCGCCTCGAGCAGGAAGGCGTGGTCCTCGAGATAGGCGTTCAGCTTGGCCTGTCCGTCCTTCCAGGTGCGGAGGAGGCGGTTGTCCGGGTCACGAAGGTCGCGCAGGACGAACTCGGCGGTGCCGCGCGCGGCATCCAGGTAGTCGTCGCGGTCGAGCGCGGCGCCGGCGTCCGCGAGCGCGGAGATCATCATCGCGTTCCAGGACGCGAGCCGCTTGTCGTCCAGCCCGGGCCACACGCGCTTCGCGCGCACGTCGTACAGGCGCTGTCGCCAGGCGTCGCGCCGCTCCGGCTCGCCGGGGCCGCGCACGGGGATGTTCCGGCCCTCGAAGTTGCCGCGATCGGTGGCTCCGAACCAGGCGATCGCATCGTCGGCATCGGGCTCCCCGGCGAGCGCCTCGCGGAGCTCCTCGATCGTCCAGACGTAGAACTTCCCCTCCTCGCCCTCCGAGTCCGCGTCCAGCGCGGAGTAGAAGCCGCCCTCGGGGCCGCGCATCTCGCGGAGCGCCCAGTCGAGCGTCTCCTCGGTCACGGCGCGGAACAGCGGGTCGCGGGTGACCTGCCAGCCGTGGAGGTACGCGCGCGCGAGCAGCGCGTTGTCGTAGAGCATTTTCTCGAAGTGGGGGACGAGCCAGTACGGGTCCACCGAGTAGCGCGCGAAGCCGCCGCCGACCTGGTCGTACATCCCGCCTGACGCCATGGCGCGCAGGGTGTGGGTGGACATATCGGTCTCGCCGCGGCGCAGCAGGAACTCGAGCGCCGACGCGGGCGGGAACTTCGGCGCGCGCCCGAAGCCGCCGTTCGCGCGGTCGTAGTTCGCGCGGAGTGTCTCCACCGCCGAGTCGAGCGCGGCCGGGTCCAGGTCGCCCTCCGCCGGGCGCAGCAGCGCGCCACCGCGCAGCCGTTCCGCGATCCGGTCGCCGCCGGCCTCGATCTCGCCGCGGCGCTCCTCCCAGGCCGTGGCGACGGCCTCGAGCACGGAGCGCCAGCTCGGCATCCCCATCCGCGAATCCGGGGGGAAGTACGTGCCGGCGAAGAACGGCACCTGGTCCGGTGTGAGAAAGACGTTCAGCGGCCAGCCGCCCTGGCCGGTCATGGCCTGGCAGGCCTCCATGTAGATCGAGTCGAGGTCGGGCCGCTCCTCGCGATCCAGCTTGATCGGCACGAACAGCTCGTTCATGACCGCGGCGATCTCGGGATCCTCGAACGACTCCCGCTCCATCACGTGGCACCAGTGGCACGCCGAGTAGCCGATCGACAGGAGGATCGGCCGCTCCTCTTCCCGCGCGCGCGCGAGCGCCTCCTCGCCCCACGGATACCAGTCCACGGGGTTGTCCTTGTGCTGGAGGAGGTACGGAGAGGTCTCGTCAGCCAGCCGGTTGGCCATGCACTCAGGCTACCGGCGCATAGGCTTACACAATCCGCATGATCATTTACACAGATTCTGTGTAAACTTTCCACGATGGCGCGCAAGCCGCACAACCTCCGAATCCCGAGCGGAAGGCTGTTCCCGACGGATTCTCCGGTGCCGGCCGGACAGCTGATCGGGCGCCGCGACGACATCGCCGAGATGGCCACCCGGCTCGAGGCGGGCACCCACCTGGTGGTCGCCGGGCCGCGGCGCACGGGCAAGACGAGCGTCTGCGAGGCGGCGCTCCGGCGGACCGAGCGGCGGGGCGCCTACACGGCGAGGCTCGACCTGTTCCGTCTCTCAGACGTCGGTGAGCTGGCCGAGGCGATCGCCGCAGCGGTGATCGCGAACCGGTCCGCGACCCACCGGGCGCTGCGGCGGGCGCGAAGCGCCGGCCGCGCGGCGCTGTCGGCCGCTCAGGCGAGGGCGGTGCTGAAGATGGTCGGCGAGCTGGGGGAGGGGGTGGAGCTCGCGCTCACGCCCGGGCTGGCCGCGCAGGACCCCGAGCGGGCGCTCGACCTCGCGCTCGAGCTGCCCGAGCGGGTGGCCGTGGCAGACGGAAACCAGCTGATCCTCTTCTTCGACGAGTTCCAGGAGCTGGCGTCCGCCCGGAAGCCGTACGGAGACCCGGAGTCGGTGACGAACCGCATGCGTGCCGTGTTCCAGCGCAGCACGTCGGTGTCCTATCTGTTCGCCGGCAGCATCGAGCACGTGATGCGGGACCTGTTCGCCCCGAGCCGAAGGGCGTTCAGCGGTTTCGGCAGCTTCTACTCGCTCCGGCCGATCGAGGCGGGCGAGTGGCGCGCCGGCCTGGCCGCGCGGTTCGCCGAGGACGGCTGCATGGTCGCGGACGCGGCCCTGGCGCGCATCGTCGAGCTGGGCGGCGGGCATCCGCGCGCGACCATGCGGATCGCCCAGCAGGCGCACCTCGTCTCGCTCGAGCTCGGCACGCATGACATCGGCCTCGACCTCGTGCAGCTCGGCTTCGAGCGCGCGCTCGAGGGCGACCGCCCGACGATGGAGCAGGTGGTGGAGCGGATCCGGCTGCTCCACAAGCACGGCCTGCTGATCGCGCGCACCGTGGCCGAGGGCAATCCGATGCCGCGCCGGGTGCAGCCCGGGGCGCGCGATCGCGCCCTGAAGCTGCTCCGCGATGCGGGGATCCTGGAGCACGAGTCCCACGGCCGCTGGCGGGTCATCGACCCGCTGCTGCGCCACTACCTCGCGTCGCTCGACCCGCTTGGCTGACCGCGCAGCTCGGCGCGCTTGATCTTTCCGCTCGGCGTCTTCGGCAGCCCGGGGGCGAAGTCCACGATGCGCGGGTACTTGTACGGCGCGGTCTCCGCCTTCACGTGCTCCTGGAGCTCGGTCGCCAGGGCGGGGCTGGGGGCGTGGCCGTCGCGCAGGACCACGACGGCGCGGACCACCTGGCCGCGCACGTCGTCCGGGGCCGCCACGGCGGCGGCCTCCGCCACCGCGGGGTGGGACACCAGCGCCGACTCCACCTCGAACGGGCCGATCCGGTAGCCGGCGGAGATGATCACGTCGTCGGTGCGGCCCTCGAACCAGAGGTAGCCGTCCTCGTCCTCGCTCACCCGGTCGCCGGTGTGCCAGGGGCGGTCTCGCGGGCCGTCGATGAAGAAGGTGGGCACCGTCGCGGGATCGACCACCAGCTCGCCCGCATCGATCCATGCCCGGAAGCCGGGGAGCGGCTTGCCCATGGAGCCGGGCAGCACCGGTGGGCCGATCGGCATCCCGGTGAGGTGGCCGGTCTCCGTCTGGCCGTAGCCGTCGTGCACGGACACGCCCGCGTCCTCCTGCCACGCGCGCACCACCTCGGGGTTGAGCGGCTCGCCCGCGGCGCAGGCGTGCCGCAGGCCGGCGGGCGGACGGAGCGTGCAGCGCTTCGCGATCGCGCGGTACTCGGTGGGGGACATGCACAGCACGCTCACGCGCTCGCGGTCGAGCAGCTCGATGCGCTCCTCTGGGTCGAAGCGCGCGTCGTGCAGAAGCGCGGCGGCGCCGCGGATCCACGCGGCCACGAACGCGTTCCGCGCCGACAGCGACCAGCCGCTCGCGGCCGTGCACCAGCACAACTCGCCCGGCCGCGCGCCGTACCAGTGCTCGGCCTGCACGCCCTGGCCGCGCAGGTAGCCGTGTCCGTGGCGGATCGGCTTCGGCTCGCCGGCCGTGCCCGAGGTGAACAGGATCAGCGCGGGGTGGTCGTCCGGGAAGTCGCCGGCGGGCACGGGCTCGTGACCCACCACCGTCTCGTCGGGCACGGCCAGCACCGCGCCCTCGAAGCCGCTCGCGGCAACCAGGTCGAGGTCGCGCTCGTCCGCCACCACGGCCGCGGGCTCGACCGCCTCCATACGTGCGCGGAGGTCGGCCGGCCGCAGCTGCTCCGAGCACGGCAGCGCCACTGCGCCGATCCGCCAGCAGGCGAGCATGGCGTACGCCCACTCGGGCCGGTTGCCGGCCACGGTCATCACGACGTCGCCGGCGCGCACCCCGCGGGCGGCGAGCGCGCCCGCCATCCGGGCCGAGCGGTCGGCCACCTCCCCGAAGGCGATCTCGCGCCGCTCGCCGTCGCGCGCGACCTCGACCAGCGCGAGCCGCGACGGCTCGGCCGCGTCGACCACCTCGCGCACGAAGCTCATTCAGGCGCCGACCAGCGCTCGCCGCGACTGAGCCGCTCGAGCCCGAGCCAGGCGAAGTCCATCGCGATCTCGACCAGCTCGGCGCGCTCGGTCTCGGGGTGATCGGTCCACCAGTTCGCCATCGACTGGGCCCCGCCCACGAGCATCTCCGCCAGGAGGCGCAGCGATCGGTCCGCCTGGACGCGCGTGAGATCGCGCGCGCCCGGGTCCTGTGAGATCAGCACCGTCACCTCGGCGGTGACCTGCCCGACCATCCGGTCGAGCACCGCCGCCGACTCGGGGTCGCTCGGATCGCGGAAGAGCATCCGCCACGCGTCGCGGCGCTCCTCCACGAACGCGAAGAAGGCCTCGAGCCCGGTCGCCAGGCGCTCCGCGGTGGATTCGACCTCCACCCCGGACAGCGCACCCGCCACGCGCTGGGTCAGGTCGCGCGCGTTGCGGGCGATCAGCTCGCCGTAGAGCTCCTGCTTGGAGGCGAAGTGCTCGTAGATGAGCGCCTTCGACACGCCCGCCTCGCCGGCGATCTCGTCGATCGAGGCGTCGTGGTAGCCGCGCTCGGAGAAGACGGCGAGCGCGGCGTCCAGGATTTCGGTCCTGCGCTCCTCTGCTGTGAGTCGGCGTTTGGGGGGTGCGGCCATGGGCTAAGAACACTCTGTGACTGACGTCACAGTCAACTGACTGACCGTTCAGTTAGGTTTTCCCGCGATCTGGGAAGACCAGTCTTTATGCGGGATTCGAGGCAACGAGGAGCTAAGCACATGCGGGGTTGGATTATCGGTGCTGCCACCGGCGCGATCGGCATGCTCGCCGCGGCCGGACCGGCGTTTGCACAGTCGAACGGGACGCAGCCGGCCGGTGGCGCCGCGCTGGGCGAGGCCATCGGCGCCACCGCGGGCGCGCTCGTCGCGACCGCGCTCGTCGTGCTCCTCATCACGCGCCACCGCGGCGGCCGTACGGACATCCTCAACCGCTTCGGCGAGTGGGCCGAGCGCCACACGGGGCTACCGGCCTGGGCGTCGGTGCCGTCGATGCTGCTGAGCGTGTCGCTGCTCGTCGCCGTGCTCGGCATGTACTGGGACATCTCGCTGCACATCGACAACGGGCGCGATCCGGGCCCGCTGGCCAACCCGGCGCACTACCTGATTCTCGTGGGGCTCTACGGCGTGCTCGTGGCGGGCGTCATGTCGATCGTCATGTCCGGGACGGAGCGCCCCGTCAAGACGGCCATCCACCTGGGCGGAGACTGGTGGGCGCCCGTGGGCGGCCTGATGATGGCGGCCTGCGGCGCCTTCGCGCTGAGCGGCTTCCCGCTCGACGACATGTGGCACCGCCTCTTCGGCCAGGACGTCACGCTCTGGGGCCCGACTCACCTGATGCTGATCGGCGGCGCGTCGCTCGCGACGCTGGGCGGCATGGTCCTGATGGGCGAGGCCATCACGGCGATCGGGCGCGACCCGGAGCGTGAGGCTACGCCGTTGGTCTACCACGTGCGCCGCGCGCTGCTCGTGGGCAGCTTCCTCGTGGCTCTATCGACCTTCCAGGCCGAGTTCGACTTCGGCGTGCCCCAGTTCCGCGAGGTCTTCCAGCCGATCCTGATCATGCTCTCCGCGGGCGTCGGCCTCGTGACCTGCCGGCTCTTCGCCGGTCGTGGCGGAGCGCTCATGGCCGTGGGCGGCTACGTCATCATCCGCGGCTTCCTGACGATCATGGTCGGTGTCGTCTGGGGCGAGGTGACTCCCCACTTCCCGCTCTACATCGTCGAGGCGCTTCTGGTCGAGGCCGTCTTCCTTCGCGCCGGTGGCCGCAGCCCGGTCGTGAACGGTGCCATCGCGGGGTCCCTGATCGGAACGATCGGCCTCGCCGCGGAGTGGGCGTGGTCTCACATCTGGATGCCGATCCCGTGGAACGACTCGCTGCTGCCCGAGGCCGCGATCGCCGGGTTCCTCACAGCCGTCGCCGCCGGCATCGTCGGCGGGTTCATCGGCGGCTCGCTCGTCGGTAGGAGCGGCGCGCTGATCAGCCGCGAGGATGGTGCCCGGATCACGTCGGGCGACCGCCGCGCCGCGCTGGCAGGCGGGCTCGTGCTGATGGCGGTGATCGGCTGGGCGCTGCCCATGACTACGACCGGGCCGGCGCGAGCCCAGGTGGCGCTGAAGGACATCCAGAGCGGCAAGGAGCGCACGGTCGCCGCGACGGTCAAGCTGGAACCGCCCGGTTCCCTGAAGGATCCGGAGTTCATGAACGTGACCGCGTGGCAGGGCGGCAAGACGCGCGTCCTCGACCCGCTGGAGAAGGTCGGGCCGGACGTCTACCGCACTACCAAGGCGATTCCGGTCTACGGCAGCTGGAAGGCCACCCTCCGCATCCAGCAGGGCGACGCGCTGATCTCGATGCCGATCTTCCTCCCGAAGGACCAGGCGATCCCCGCGAAGGAGGTCCCGGCGGAGGCGAGCTTCACGCGCGCCTTCCTCAGGGACAAGAAGGTGCTGCAGCGCGAGCAGAAGCAGGGCGTGCCCAGCTTCCTGACGCTGGCGGCGTACCTGACCGTGCTCGCGATCGCGCTCGCCCTGATCGCCCTGATCGCGTGGTCGCTGCTGAGAGTGGACCGCGGCGAGGCGCGTTCGCCCCGGACGGGCAGGACACGGCGCCGCCAGGCCGAACTCGTGTGATAGCGCATTAAAGGACCGGCGACGCTCGCCGACACATCTGATAGCTTCACCGCCACGCCGAATCCGCGGTAGCGCGGAACGGGGGAACCAAGGTGGCCATGCCAACGGCCACTGGGGCGAACCTTCTCTTTGAGAAGGCGCGCAAGCTCTTTCAGCGCGAGCCCGTCAGCTAACCCCGTAGGCGTTCGAAAGAGAATGCCTTCCACCTTCGTAAACAGGTTGCTTTTTGCCGCGCTGGCGCTCGCATGCGCGCTCGTCGCCGTGCCGAGCGCGATGGCGCAGACCCCCTCGTCGTCGACGAGCGGAGGCGGCGCCGCCTTCCAGCCGCCCCCGCCGCCGCCCGCGAAGGCGAAGCTCGTGGACGGCCGCCTGCTCGCGCCCGCCTCGGCGCCGACCCGCATCAAGCGCGTGATCGCCGCGGCGAACCAGATCGTCGAGAAGCCGTACATCTACGGCGGCGGCCACCGCCCGTACCGGCGCGGCCAGCTCGACCGCGGCTACGACTGCTCCGGCAGCGTCTCGCACGCGCTTCATGGCGGAGGCTTCCTGCGGTCGCCGCTCCCGAGCGGCGCGCTGATGAGCTGGGGCAGGCGCGGCCCGGGCACCTGGCTGACCGTGTACGCGGACGGCGGCCACGCCTACCTGGTCGTGGCCGGCTTCCGCTTCGACACGTCGATGCACGACTCGGACGCGCCCGGCCCCGCGACCGGCCCGCGCTGGAGCAAGACGCTTCGCCGCTCCTCCGCCTTCGTGGCGCGCCACCCGTCCGGTTACTGAGCCGCCCTAGGTAATCTGCGGCGCCTATGGCCGTCGCAACCGCCTACACAGACAAGACCGACGAGCAGAAGGCCATCACCGAGATGGTGAGGCAGTTCGTCGACAACGAGGTCCTCCCGATCGCCGAGGAGCACGACCACGAGGACTCGT
>DASUYU010000114.1:0-6735 GCA_036377235.1 Thermoleophilaceae bacterium | reverse complement strand
TGCACTTCCGCAAGGCGGCGGAGCGTCTGCACGTCGCTCAGCCGGCGGTGAGCGAGCAGATCCGCAAGCTCGAGCAGGAGCTCGGCGTCACCCTCTTCAACCGCACCCAGCGCAGCGTCGCGCTCACGGCGGCCGGAACCGCGTTCCTCGAGGAGGCGCGCCACGTCCTGCGCCACGCGAAGGTGGCGCAGCAGGCGGCGCGCAATGCCGGCGACCGCGCCACCACGCGGCTACGCATCGGCTATCTGCCCGATTCGCTGCCCGCGAGCGTGCCCCGCGCCCTGCGCCACCTTTCCGTGTCGGCACCCCTGGTCGAGATCGATCTCACGACCGGGCCAGCGCTGCGACTGATCGAGGACGTCCGCGCGCGGCGCCTCGACGCGGTCGTCACCACCCTGCCGGCGCCCACGCAGGGTTTGCGCGCGACGGCCCTCGGTGAGCAGGGCGCCGTCGTGGTGCTCCCCGCGACCCATCCGCGCGCGGTCGGCCCCACGATCGCCCTCGGGCAGCTGGCCCCCGAACGCCTGGTCGTCCTGCCACGGGAGGCCGACCCCGCCTTCCACAACGCGGTCGTCGCGATGTGCCATGTCGCCGGGCTCTCGCCCACGTTCGTTGAGATCCCGGAGCCGCGCGTCGAGCACGTGCTGCTCGCCGTGGCCGCCGGTGCGGGGCCCGCGCTACTTCCCGAGGCGGTCACCGAGCGGTTTGCCGCTCCGGGGATCCGCTTCGTTGCGCTGGAGACAGACGAGCCCGTGCTCCGGAGCGCTGTGCTCACCCATCCCGACACCGACAGCCTCGCAACACTCGCCTTTCTGCAGGCGATCGCGCGAACGGCGCGCAGCCGGGGCGCTCGGACCCCGCCCGCTGCCGTCGAGCTCGTGGCGTGACGATGACGCGACGCGCCTACCGAGGGGAGCGACTGCCTACCGGGCCCCGGGTGTACGTGCTCGGTCCGTGCGGTGCCGAGCGGCTGGCTCCCCGAAGCCGCTCCTCTCTCTGGTCGTACTCGTGGGGGCGTCACGGCGCCGGCTCGCAGGAGCTGGCGTGGGCGCTCATTCGCGATGCCACAGGCGATCCGCAGCTGGCCGACGACTGGTATGTCGATCTCAGCATCGAGCTCGTCAGCCGGCTTCCTGCGGATGAATTCGAGTTGCAAGCCAGCGACGTCGTGGCCTGGCTGGAGGCGAGCACGCTCTACCCGAGCGACTGGTCGCCCGGCGCCGCGATCAAGCGGACACGGTGAAGCGCCTTGGCCCCTGACGTCGTCACGCGTGAAGACGCCTCCTCACACAACACTCAAGGAGATCCCATGACCCGTCTGTTCAGTCTCGCCGCGCTGGCCGTCGCCAGCGCGCTGGTGCTCGCCGCTTGCGGCGGCTCCAGCACCTCCAGCTCATCGGGCTCCGGCTCGACGCCGAGCCACGGCACCGCCAAGCCCAGCACCTCCAACAACTCAGGCGCAGCGTCCGCCGTGAGCACCAAGACCAGCTCGCTGGGAACCTTCCTCGTCGACGCCAACGGCCGCGCGCTCTACCTCTGGGACGCCGACCACGGCTCCAAGAGCACGTGCAGCGGCGCCTGCGCGCAGGCCTGGCCGCCGCTGACGACCAACGCCACGCCCAAGGCCAGCGGTGCCGCCAAGGCCTCGCTGCTCGGCACGACCAAGCGCACCGACGGCTCGCGCGAAGTCACCTACGCCGGCCACCCGCTCTACTACTTCGCGGGCGACACCCAGCCCGGCCAGACCACCGGCCAGGGCAGCGACGGCTTCGGCGCCCCCTGGTGGGTCGTCACGCCGGCCGGCAAGGCCCTGCAGAACTAGCAGTCCCGCAATCCAGCTGGCTCATGAGAACCACTCGATGACCAAGCCCTGATCGCCGTCGCGCTCCGCCGGGGTCGCCGCCGTCGTCGCGGCCTCCGGCGGCGGCGGCTGACGCAAACGCCAAGGACAGCACCAGACGGTGTGGCTCGCGCTATGGCGGAAGGAATATCGCCGCGGCTGGGCCTGGGGAGCGCTCCACCCCTTGCCACCACCTGAATTGACGGCCGCATGGGGCGTCGGCTGGCTACGCCACGTGGCCTGCACTCGCGCTCTCGGGCAGCACCCGCCCGAGTTGGTTGCGCGAGGTGATGTCGAGCTTTGTGAACACCTTGCGCAGGTGGTAGGCGACCGTGTGCTGGCTGATGAAAAGCCGCTCGCCGATGTCGGCGTTCGAGAGACCGTCGCGGGCGAGGCGCGCGACCTGGGCCTCCTGAGTGGTGAGTTCATCGCGGGTCTCGACGGTGCGCTTGCGGGTACGCTCGCCGGTCGCCAGCAGCTCGCGCTCGGCGCGCACAGCGAACGCCTCGATCCCCATCGCATTGAACATCTCGAACGCGGTGCGCAGCTGCTCCCGGGCGTCCACGCGCCTTCGCTCCCGCCGCAGCCATTCGCCGTGCAGGAGATGGGCGCGGGCGAGCTGCACGCGGACGCTCGTGCGCCCGAGCCGCTCGATCGCCTCGCGATACAGGTTGTCGGCCTCGTCGCCTTCGGTGAGGAGCGCGCGGCAGCGGGCCTCCATCCCGAGGCCCCAGTCGGTGCCGCTGGCGCTGGTCGTCTCCACGATCCGCTCGAGCGCGCGTTCCGCGACCTGGGGCTGTCCGGACCGGACCGCGGCTTCGACCAGCTCAGCCTCCGGCCCGCGCGGCGTGCCGGCGACATCGGAGCGCTCGCGCGCATCGTCCAAGGCGGCAAACGCTTCGTCGTAGCGACCGAGGCCGTTGTACAAGACGGCGCTCACAAGTTCTGTGATCGCCAGCGCGAACCCTTCTCCCCGCGACACGGCCTCGCTCACGGTGGTTTCGATCAGGTGGGACAGCTCAGCCTCGCCACCGCGCAGAGCCGCGAGCCAGAGCGGAGCGTACGGAACAGTGGCGATTCCAGTCGCGTCGGTGACTGCTCGAATTTCGCCCTGCAGAGACGCGGCCGCCGCCAGCTCGCCGGAGATGGCGTGGATCCAGCTACGAGCATCAAGGGCAAGGGGAATTGCGCTGAGCGCCCCGGCGTTGCGCGCACGCTCGAGCTCCCGTGCTGAGAGCAGCGTCAGGCTCTCGTCGTCCCACACATCCGATGCGACCCGGCACGCAAGCAAGAGCCAGCGGGCGTCTTGCGCAGGCAGGTCGGTGTCGCGTCGGAACGCGCTCACCGCCTCTTTGAGAATGGGTGCTGCCGCGGCGTAGCCTTGCGCGAATCTGGTCGCCAACCCCTGAAGGAGGAGATCTGACGGACGCGGCGGCTGCGGAGGCGGGGGGCCAGCAAGCGCGGCCTCGCTGATCTCGGCCAGTCCCACACCACGCGCCAGCCGACCGACGAACCTTCCCGCCGAGAGCGCTTCAAGGTAAGTCGCTCGCGCCAGGCTCGGGTCGACCGCTTCGAGCTCGCGGGCGGCTTTGAGTAACAGTGGGGGCGCGTCGCTGCCTCGCCTCGAGGCAAACGCGATCTGCGCGCCCAGCAGATGCACCCGCGCCCGCTGCAGTTCGCCGATGGCGCCCCCCTCCGCCGTGGCGAGCAGGGCGAGAGCGTCGTCGAGCGAGCCCGCTTCGTACTTGGTCTGAGCGGCCGCAAGTGCGCGCCCAGAGCGGCGAGAGGACTCGGGTGTCAGCGCGAGCGCGCGCTCCAGAAACGCGGCGGCGGCCGCCAATCCTCCACGTGCCTGGGCACGGTCGGCCGCCCACTCCAGCTCCGCCGCGACATCCTCGTCGGGGCCGGCCGCCGCCTCGGCCAGGTGCCACGCGCGCCGATCGGGGTCGGCCTGCGCGTCCGTCGCCTCTGCCAGCGCTCGGTGAACCTTGCGCCTCTCATCAGGCGCGGCCGATCGGTAGGCCGTCGAGCGCACAAGCGGATGGCGAAAGCGGGCCCTGCTGTCGACCTCGATCAACCCGGCCGATTTCGCCGGCTCGAGCGCCGAGCCGGGGAGCGCGAGTCGCTCGGCCGCGCGCCACAAGAGCGCCGGATCGCCGGTCGGCTCCGCCGCCGCCACCACGATAAGCCGCCGGGTGTCGTCGGGCAGGGCCCGCAGCCGCGCTAGGAAGCTCTCCTCGATCCTGCCTTGAAGCGACAGCGCTCGGGGTAATCCGAAGCCGCCCGCCAGCTGCGCCGCCGTGAGCCCTCGCGGCAGTTCCAACAACGCCAACGGGTTGCCCCGTGTCTCGGCTAGGAGCTCGTCGGCGATCCGCTCGTCCAACCGCCCCGGAAGCACCGACGCCAACAGCGACCGCGCATCGGCATCGCGAAGCCCCTTGAGTACCAGCTCCGGCAGGCCCGCGGTTTCGTCGCTCGGATGCCGCGCGGCGAATAGCATCGTCACCGACTCCGCCAGCAGCCTGCGAGCGACGAACGCCAGCGTCTGGGCGGAGGCTTTGTCCAGCCATTGGGCGTCATCGACCACGCACAAGATAGGTCGCTCCTCGGCGACCTCCGACAACAGACCCAAGACGGCCAAGCCCACGAAGAACCGATCCGGCACGGGCCCGGCGCTCAGCCCGAACGTGGTTTGAAGCGCATCGCGCTGCGGCCCCGGGAGCCGATCAAGCCGATCGAGCAACGGCGCGCAAAGCTGATGCAACGCCGCAAACGCCAGCTCCATCTCCGACTCCACCCCCACCGCGCGGAGCACTCTCAGTTCCGACGCAGATCGCATTGCATAATCGAGCAGCGCCGTTTTCCCGACTCCTGCCTCACCCCGTACCACGAGCACAGCGCTGCGCCCAGCCCGCGCGCCCTCGAGCACCGCATCCAGCACCGCGCACTCGCTTCGCCGGCCCTGCAGCATCATCGCCGCGGAGCTGAATGATCGCCAGCCATGGGCGAGGCGATCGTAGACCCAAAGCCCCGGCGTGATCGCCTACGTCCGATAATCACTGTGAGCAGGTCACCGTCGGCGGGCAACGCCCGTGGCCGTTCGAGCCCTCGCTCGGCCAGCGCTGGCAGCTTCACCCGCACCGCTCCACGAGCCGGTGCCAGGCCGCGCCGCTCGGCGCCGTGCGCCTTGGTCGCCGTGAAGAGCGGAGCGGTGTTGCTCACACCGCCGGAGAAGCGCGGAGGAAGCGAGCCGAGCCGGCTTGGCGGGCTGAGATCGGGTCCACGAACAAGATCATGTCGGCCTTCAAGGCGGACGTCGTGCGAGAGACTTCCGCCCGTGAGCCCAGCGGCTGACGACGAGCCACGTGTCGGCGAGACAGATCTCCTTGGCTCGCTCTCGGGGGTGTCGCGTTCGGGCGCGTCTGCCAGTGCGAGGACGGTATGGATCGCCTTCGGCGCCAATCTTCTCGTCGGAGTGGCAAAGTCGATTGCGGCCGTGGTGACCGGGTCGGCGTCGATGCTGGCGGAGGCCGCGCACTCCTGGGCGGACACCGGTAACGAGGTGTTCCTGCTCGTAGCCAACCGGCGGTCATACCGACCGCCCGACCGTGCGCATCCACTCGGCCACGGTCGGGAGGCATACGTCTGGTCCCTGCTCGCGGCGCTTGGCCTGTTCGTGGCCGGCGCCGCCGTGTCGGTCACGCACGGAATCCAGGAGCTGATCACGCCCGAGCCGGCGACCGACTTTGTCGTCGGCTACGTGGTGCTGGCGCTGTCCTTCGTGCTCGAGGGGATCTCCCTTCTGCGGTCGGTGCGCCAAGCCCGACCCGCGGCCGACTTGTTCGGTCGCGACGTGATCGAGGAGGTGATGGCCACGTCCGATCCGACGCTCCGAGCAGTCTTCTTCGAGGACTCCGCCGCTCTGGTCGGCCTCGTCATCGCGGCGGTTGGCCTGGCGGCGCATGAGGCGACGGGTTCCTCGACGCCCGACGCCGTAGGCTCCATCCTCGTCGGCGTGCTCCTCGCCGTCGTCGCGGTCGTACTGATCAACCGCAATCGTCAGTTCCTGGTCGGCGAAGAGGCAGACTCCCGCGTTCGTGCCGCCTCGATCCGGGCGCTGCTCGCGATGCCCGAGGTCGCCCGGGTGACCTATCTACGCCTGGAGATCGTCGGGCCGCGCATGGTCTACATCATCGGCGATATCGATCTCGTCGGAGACGACACCGAGTCGCACGTCGCAGTCCGGCTACGGGCGCTCGAGGCGCGGATCAGCGCCTCCCCCGCCGTGGCGGGCGCCGTGTTGAGCCTGTCGGCGCCCGACGAACCGTCACTCGCGCCCTGAACGCCATCCAGGACGAAATGCAGTTCGTCATCCGCGACCCCGGCGTCGCGTTCGTGGCCTTCGGCGCGGTCGTCCTGGCCGCGACGGGGGCCGAGGCGCTCTATGCGGGGCAGGGCGCGCTGCTGCTCCACGACCCCCACGCCGCGGCCGCCCCCGTTCTTCCTCCGAGGACCCGGCCTGAACCGCGACTCGGCAGGATCAGGCGGCGAGCCGTCGGCCGTCGCCCAGCGACCTGAGCCGGTGCAGTGCCTCGCGCTCGAGCTGGCGGCTGCGCTCCTCGCCGACCCCGAGCCGCGCGCCGATCTCGGCGTGCGCTTCGGGTTCCTCGCCGCGCAATCCGTAGCGACGCAGGAGCACCTCGCGATGGCGGTCTGGCAGCGTGCCGACCATCGACCACAGCTGTCGGTGGGTCTCGCGCTCGTCGGTCTCCCGCCACGGGTCGACTGCCTGGCGGTCGGCGATCAGGTCGCCGAGCACGGATCCGTCCTCCCCCACCGGCGAATCGAGCGACGCCGTCACGGAGGCCGCCTCGCGCAGCGCCTGCACGCGGCGG
>DASUYU010000113.1:0-4999 GCA_036377235.1 Thermoleophilaceae bacterium | reverse complement strand
GCAGCTCACCTCGAGCTCCGACAGCATCTCCGAGATCAGGTCGTGCGTCATGGGCCGCGGCGTGTTCGCTCCCTGGAGCTTCATGAGGATCGCGGCGGCCTCGGGATGGCCGATCCAGATCGGGAGGAACTTGTTGCCGTCGCGGGTCTTCAGGAGCACGATCGGCTGCTTGCCGACCATGTCGAAGCTGACGCCGTAGATGACCATCTCCTGCATCTGTTCGACAGTCTAGAGCCGTGGGGAAGCCCCGACGCCGACGCTACAATCGGCGCTCGCCGGGCGATTAGCTCAGTCGGTTAGAGCGCGTCTCTGATAAGGACGAGGTCCCTGGTTCGAGTCCAGGATCGCCCATAGAATTGTCGCCAACAGGCGAGTGCCGAGGGCCCTCCGGGGCCCTCCTTCGTTCAGACGGCGCGCAGGTGGGCGCGCGCCAGCATCCGCTCCGCCAGCGCGACCGCGTCCGCGGGCGACTCGAAGTCGAGCTCCACGCGGCAGCCGCCCTCGCCACGCGGGCGAACCTTGACCGGCTGGCCCAGCGCCGCCGAGAGCGTGTCCTCCGCGGCGCCCAGCGCCTCGGCCAGGTCGGGGTGGATCTGGCGCGTGAAGCGCTTCTTCTCAGGCTCCGGCTGACCCTCAGCCTCGCGGGCGCGACGCTCGGTCTCGCGCACCGACCAGCCCTCGTCGCGGGCCTCGAGCGCCAGGCTCCGCCGCTTCGCGTGGTCCTTGCAGAGCAGCAGGGCGCGGCCGTGCCCCTCGGTGAGGTCGCCGCGCTCGATCAGCTCGAGCGCCTCTTCGGGAAGCTCGAGCAGCCGGATCAGGTTGGAGATGGCCACACGGCTCCGGCCCACCCGGCGCCCCACCTCCTGCTTGGTGAGGCCGAGGTCGTCGACGAGCATCGCGCACGCGCGCGCCTCCTCGATCGCGTTCAGATCGACCCTCGCCATGTTCTCCGCGAGGGCGAGGTCGAGCCGTTCCCAGTCGTCGGTGTCGCGGACGAGGGCCGGGATCGTCTCGAGCTCGACCATCTGCGCGGCGCGGAGGCGGCGCTCGCCGGCGACGAGCTCGAAGCTCCCGCCCGCCAGGGGCCGGACGACGATCGGCTGCAGGACCCCGCGAGTGCGGATCGACTCGGCCAGCTCGGCGAGCCGCGCCTGGTCGAACGTGCGGCGGGGCTGCCGCGCGTTCGGCTGGATCAGATCGGGCGGGATCTCCCGAAGACCGTCCTCGACCTTGTCGCTGCGGGGCAGGATCGCGGCGAGGCCGCGCCCCATTCCGCGCTGCTGTGCGTCAGCCACGTGCGGCCACCTCCTTGGCCAGCTTCAGATACGCCGCGCTACCCGGGCTGTGCGGCGCGTGCCGCAGGACGGGCAGGCCGTAGCTCGGCGCCTCGCCGAGCCGGACGTTGCGCGGCACGACGGTGTCGAACACCAGCTCCGGGAAGTGCTCGCGCACCTCGCGCTCGACGTCGCGCGCGAGCCGCGTGCGGCCGTCGTGCATCGTGAGGATCATTCCCAGCACGGTCAGCCGCGGGTTCAGTTCGCGCTGGATCAGCGAGAGGGTGTCGAGTAGCTGCGCGAGACCCTCGAGCGCGAAGTACTCGGTCTGGACCGGGACGATCACCTTGTCCGCCGCCACCAGGGCGTTCACCGTGAGCGGACCGAGGGACGGCGGGCAGTCGAGCAGCGTGAACAGGTACCGGTCGCGGACGCTGCCGAGCCGGTCGCGGAGCGTGGTCTCCGATCCCTCGATGCGCGGCAGCTCGACATTCGCGCCGGCCAGGTCGGGCGTGGATGGCACCACGTCCAGCCGGTCGATGCCGCTGGGGAGCGCGGCGGCGGTGAGCGTGAGCTCCCCCGAGAGGCAGTCGTAGATGCTGCCCCCGCCGTCCTTCGGCAACCCAAGTGCAACCGTAGCATTGCACTGCGGATCGAGATCCAGGAGCAGGGTGCGGTAGCCGGCGTCCGCGATGCTCGCGCCGAGGTTGACGGCGGTGGTGGTCTTGCCCACCCCGCCCTTCTGGTTTGCGACTGCGACGACTGTGCCCACGAGGCTGAACCTACGGTCCAGATCGGTCGGAAAAACGTTCGGGCTCGAACGGTGAGGTCCTGCCGCGGGAGCGTTACGCGAGGGGGCGCTTACGTGCCATGCCCGCACGGCGCGGGAACCGCTCGGGCGTGGGCGCGATCTTGCGGTAGATGTGCAGATGGCGGTTCTCGGAGGCCGGGTAAGGCTGCACCGGGACCACCTCCTCCACCGCCATTCCCACCTGCTCGGCGGCGGCGGCGCCGGACGTCTCCTCGGCGGAGTCCCGCGCCCCCTTCCACGCCACGAGCACACCGTCGCGGCGGAGCAGCGGCGCGGCGTACTCCACGAGCAGCGCAAGCGGCCCCACCGCCCGCGCCGTCACGGCGTCGTACGCCTCGCGCCCGCCCCCGAGCGCCGCCGGCACGCGCGCGTAACCCTCCACGCGCGCGGTTATGGAGCGCGCGTTGCCGAGCTCGGCCGCCTGGATCAGCCGGTCGATCACGGCCGTCTTTCGCCCAACGGACTCGATCAGGTCAACCTGGGCTCGAGGGATAGCGATGGCGAGCACCAGCCCCGGAAACCCTGCACCCGCACCGATATCCGCGATCCGGCGGGCGCGCGACAGCTCGGGAACCCCCAGCCCGGAGAGGCTGTCGGCCACGTGAACCTCAAGTGCGGCCTCAGGCTCCGAGACCGTCGTATGCGGATCGGGCTCCGCGGCTAGCGCCGCAAGGAGAGGTGCGAACGTTTCACGAGAAACGCTCAACGGGACTCACCACGAGCCGGCGGTCCGGCTCGTCGCCCTCGCTGTGCGTCTCCACGTCCGTGCGCTCGCTCAGATACGTGTGCACGATCTTGCGCTCGGTCGCGCGCATAGGTTCGAGCTCGACCGGCCGCGAGTAGCGGAGCGCCTCGGCCGCGGCCCTGTCGGCCATCCGGTGCAGTGCGCCCTCGCGCCGCTCGCGGTAGCCCGCGGCGTCCACGGTCACCTGCTTGCGCAGGCCGTCGCCCCGGAAGGCGGCGCGGAAAGCCAGGTGCTGCAGCGCGTCGATCGTCGAGCCGTGCTTGCCGATCAGTAGACCGAGCTCGTCGCCGTTCACGGTCGCGCGAATCTCCTCGTCCGTCTCGACGATGTCGACCGTCGCGTGCAGCCCCAGCGCGTTCACCACGCGGCCCACGATCGCCCGGACACGCTCGGCCGGCTCGTCAGGGATTGTGCTCGCGGCCGAGCGCCACGCCTCCTCGTCCACCTCGGCCGTCACGTGCGCGGGCCCGTCCGCTCCGTCCTCCTGCGTCACCTCGAACCGCACGTGGTCCTGGGTGAGGCCCGGAAAGCGGGACTCGAGCTCCTTCATCGCGGCCCACTTCGCCTCGCCGAGCGTCTCGCCCCTTCCCTCGGCGACGGACTCCTCGGAGCTCACCGGCGGCGCCCCGAGCGCTTCTTCTTCTTGCGCGGAGACTGAGGCGGCGTCTTGGCGGGCTCCCCGTCGCCGGCCTTCGCCTTGGCCTTGGCCTTGGCCTTCGGGCGGTCTTCGCCGCTGCCGTTCCCGGCGCTCGCCGCGACCGCGGTACTCGGAGGTTTCCCGCGCGCGGGTTTCCCGTCTCCGCCGGTGACGGCGGCGCCCGCGGTTGCCGGCACCGGCTTCGGATAGAGCTTCTTCACGGCCAGCTGCTGCCCGATGGTCCACACGTTGGTCGTGATCCAGTAGACGATCAGTCCCGCCTGGAAGTTCACGATGAAGATCACGAACACGAACGGCAGCGCGAACATGATCCGGCGCTGCGTCGGGTCGGCGCTGATGGCCGTCACGGCGCTCGCCGCGAGCTGCGTGCCCACGTAGAGCACGATCAGCACGCCGAGCAGAACGGGATCGGTGACCTTCTCGGCGAGGTGGTCGATCGGGCCGAAGCCCGGATTGCTCGCGATGTCCGCCTTGAACTCCGGCGAGCGCAGCAGATAGAAGAGCGAGATGAAGAACGGGATCTGCAGCACGAGCGGGAGGCAGGACCCGAGCGGGTTGACCTTCTCGCGCTGGTAGAAGGCCATGACCTCCTGGTTCATGCGCTGCTTGTCGTCCTTGTACCGCTCCTGGATCTTCTTGATCTCGGGCTGCAGCGTCTGGAGCCGCTGCATCGACTTCACGCCCTTGAACGTCAGCGGCAGGATCGCCAGCCGGACCGTGAAGGTCATGAAGATGATCGCCCAGCCCCAGCTCCCGCCGATCAGGTCGTGCCAGAACTCCAGGATCCACTGGCAGGCATCGATGAGCGGCTGTAGGACGTTTGCGATGTACATGGGCTAGCGCTCGGCGCGCGGGCGCACGCGGAACAGCTTCTGGTCCTCGACGAAGTCGACCCCGCCGTGGCTCCAGGGGTTACAGCGAAGGATCCGCCACGCGGCCAGGACGACGCCGCGCAGCACACCGTAGCGACGGATCGCCTGAATCGCGTAGTCGGAGCAGCTGGGATGGTATTTGCAGCGCGCCGGGATCCCGGGCGAGATCGCGCGCTGGTAGAAGCGCACCGGAGCGGTGGCGATCGAGCGGATCGCGCTCACGCGGGACCCTCGGCTCCAGGAGCCAGCCCGGCGGCGGTGAGCACCTCGCGCAGCTCGGCCTCGATCGCCTGCTCGCCACCCTGGCCGGCGAGCTCGGCGGCGGCCGGCCGGGCCACGATCACGAAGTCGTGGCCGTCCCGCAGCTCCTCCGCGCTCGCCCAGAAAGCCTCCCTGAGCAGGCGCTTCATCCGATTGCGCTCGACGGCGCCGCCCACCTTGCGGCCCACGGACACGCCCAGGCGCGGATCCGAGTCGGCGTCGTCCGCGCGCGGGAAGGCGTAGACGACGAGGTGCCGGCTCGCGTGCGAGCGGCCCTCACGGTAAACGCGCTCGAACTCGCCGCTGCGGGACAGCCTGCGGCGCTTTCGGCGCGCGCGGTCGGCCATCGGCTAGGGGGTGAGCCGCTTGCGGCCCTTG
>DASUYU010000112.1:0-7712 GCA_036377235.1 Thermoleophilaceae bacterium | reverse complement strand
CGGCGCGGACCACGACATCTGGGCCGTGAACGCCGAGTCGGTGTACCACGAGGAGGGCAAGGACACCGAGGAGAAGCAGCCCTACATCGAGGCGCCGGAGACGGAGTCGATGAAGGAGCCGCTACACCGCTAGCAGCGCGGACGGAGGGCGCCGCCCGCCGCCGCTTCCCGTAGCGTGCGCGCGTGCCGCTCTCCGCCGTCGCGCTCGCCCTTGGGGCCGCCTTCCTTCACGCGGGGTGGAACGTTCTCCTCGCCGGGTCCCGCGATACGCGCGCGTCCACCGCCGGCTTGCTCATCTGGGGCGTCGCGCTCCTGTGCGTGCCCGCGATCGTCACCGGCGGCGTGTCTTCGGACGCCGTTCCCTACATCGCGGCCTCGGCCGTGTTCGAGCTCGGTTACTTCGTGCTGCTCGCGCGGGCGTACGACAGCGGTGAGGTATCGGTCGTGTATCCGGTGGCGCGCGGGTCGGCACCGGTCGTCGTGCTGGTTTTCAGCGCACTGGCATTGAAGGAGGGCGTGCCCGCCGGCGCCGTCGCCGGGATCATCCTCGTCGCGCTGGGCGTCCTTCTCGTGGGGTTGGGCGTTTTACCTGGGCATATGGCCAGGGAAAACGCCCCACCCATGCGGGATGTGTGGTTCGGGCTCGCGATCGGGCTCTTCATCGCCGGCTACACGCTCGTGGACTCGGAGGGCGTGGAGCGGGCGGATCCGATCGCCTACCTGGCGCTCGTTGTGGCGCCGTGCGCCCTCGTTTACCCGCTCGTGACGAAGGTGCGGCCGGACGTGGGTGGGCGTACCGCGCTGACGGCGGCCGCCACCTTCGGTGCCTTCCTGATGGTTCTGGCCGCCTTCCGGCTCGCTCCCGCGGCGCCCGTGGCCGCGGTGAGGGAGAGCAGCGTCGTGATCGCCGCCATCCTCAGCGCCGTCGTTCTACACGAGCGGGTGACCACGCCGAGACTCGCGGGCGCGGTCGCGGTGGCGGCCGGGGTGGCCGCGATCGCGCTGAGCGGGTAGCCGCGAGCCCGGCGCTGCCGGGGTCAGAGCGGAGCGCTGACCCCATGACGCTGAGCCCTACGTGTAATACGGCAGCGGCCCGCCGGCCGCCTCGAGGATCGTGTCGTACAGCTCCTTCGAGACCTTCGGGTTCCCCGTGACCACGTTGTCGAACTCGTGCGGATCGGTCCGGAGGTCGCAGAGCGTGCGCTCCTTGCCGCGGTTGTCGCCGATCAGCACCCAGTCGTCGGTGCGGATGAAGAAGCGGTTGTACATCCCGCCGTAGTGGAAGTCGCGCTTCTGGTCGGGCTCCTTGCCCTCCATCGTCACCGCGAGGTTCGTCCCGTTCATCCACGAGGGCGGGTCGATGCCGACCATCGACAGCACCGTCGGTCCCACGTCGTGCGTCGACGCGAAGTGCTGGCTCACCTCGCCCGACGCGCGCCCGTCCGGATGGGCGATCACGAACGGCACCTGGGCGAGCTCCGGGTGGAGCTGGGAGGGGACCTTGCCCGTGAAGCCGCGCTCGCCGAGCAGGTAGCCGTGGTCGGACAGCAGCACGATGACGGTGTTCTTGTGGAGCCCGAGCTCGTGGAAGCGGTCCATGAAGTGGCCGAACCAGGTGTCCATCATCGTGACCTCGCCGGCGTACGCGGCGTGCGCGCGTCGCAGCAGCTCGGGCGTGAAGTTGCGGGCGAAGCCGTAGGGAGTGACGCCCACCTCCTGGCCCGAGTAGCCCTCGGGGCCGTACATGTCCAGGTACTTCTTCGGCGTGCTCCACGGCTCGTGCGGGTCGAAGCAGTCCACGACGAAAGCGAACGGCTGCCGGCGCCGCGCGTCGTCGAGCAGGTCGCGAGCGCCCTTGAAGACGCGCGCGGCGCACGTCTCCTCCTCGTCGACGCCCTCGCCCGTGTTGGCGAGGTACTTGCGCATGCCGGGGATGTAGCGCTCGTCGCGGAGGAAGGGGGGAAGCCAGTGGTCGACGGTCGACATCGGCACGTTCCGCGGGTCATGCCTGAAGCCCGACTGGCCGACGATCGTCTCCCAGCGGTGAAACGTCTTCCGGAACGGCTCGAACGGCCCCATGAACGCCGTGAACGGGTTGTCCGATACCTGCGCGGTCCAGTAGCCGTTGTCCTTCAGGACCGTGGTGAACGTCTTCTGCGGGTCGTCGATGGGCAGCCAGCCCGGGCTGGTGCCGATCACCGGGTTCGGCTTCCAGTTCCGGAACGGGAAGATGCGGCGGCTCCCGAAGATCGAGCGCCGCGCCGGGACGGTGACCATCGCCTCCGGGAAGGCGCGCGTGAAGTGGATGCCGCGCGCTGCGAGCGCGTCGATGTTCGGCGTCTGGATCTGCGGCGACCCGTAGCAGCCCACGTGGTCGGGACGCAGGGTGTCGATGATCACGACGAGGACGTTCAGCTGGCCGTCGCTGGCGGCGGCGTCGTCGTCGGAGTTGCACGCCAGGCCGGGCAACGCGGCAGCCCCGGCGGCGCCCGCGGCGCCGGCCTGCAGCAGTCGCCGGCGGCTCAGGCGGAAATCCACGCGGCAGGAGAGTAGCGGGGTGCCAAGTCGCTCCGTGCGCTCTCAAATCGCGCCGTCTTTTGCCGATGAGGGATTGGGATGCGCCGGATTCGCTTCGCTCTCTTCACGCTGGTCTTCGTGCTCGCGCTGCCCGCCGCGGCGGGCGCGCAGCTGCCGTACGTGCCGGGTCCGCTCGTGGATCCCGCGCTGGTCACTCCGCCCGAGTCCGTCCCGGCCGGGCCGGTCGGCGAGTACCCGGAGGACTGGGCGAAGTGCGTGGCGCAGACCCGGCCCACGTGGCCCACGGCGCCCGCCGGCATCGACCCGCGCGCGGTGGATCCCTCGGCTCCCAACCCGCTGCTCGGCCAGCGCTTCTTCGTCGACCGCCTGGAGCCCGCCTACATGCAGTGGGTGAAGTGGAGGCGCGGCGGCGAGGCCACCAAGGCGAACACGATCTGGAAGCTGGCCCGTGAGCCGCGCTTCCGCTGGTTCGGCAAGTTCACGAGCCCGCGGATGCAGAAGAAGATCCGCGGCTACCTCGACCGCGTGCAGTGCGACCAGCCCGGCACCGTGCCGCTGATGGTCGTGATGCGCCACCAGGGCAAGGGCTGCAGCGGCACCTACCGCGCGGGCGGCGTGGCCGAGGACCGGCGCACGATGAAGTGGTACGACGACTTCGCCGAGTCCGTGGGCAACGCGCGTGTGGTGATCGGCTTCGAGCCGGACTCGCTCGGCACCGTGGACTGCCTCGCCAGCGACCGCCGGAAGGCTCGCCTGGACGTGCTGCGCTACGGCGTGAACGTCCTCTCACAGCTGCCGAACGCGACGATCTACCTCGAGGCCGGCGCCTCCGACTGGGAGCCCGCCGCCCGCACCGCCAAGCAGCTCCGCTACATCGGCATCAACAAGGTGCGCGGCTTCATGCTCAACGTGACCCACCACGACTGGACCCGCGCGAACATCCAGCACGGGCTCCAGATCTCGCGGCTGGTGGGCGGCAAGCACTTCATCATCAACACGTCGTACAACGGCCGCGGCCCGCTCCACTACCGCAAGTGGATCAACCGGGGGCAGCACAAGTGGCGCACGATCAACGTGTGGTGCCACCCCGGCCTGCGCGGCCTGGGCCCGGCGCCCACGACGCAGACGGCGAACCCGCTGGTGGACGCCTACATGTACATCAACCGGCCCGGCTACTCGGCGGGCTCGTGCAACGGCGGCCCGCTCCCGGTGGGCACCTGGTGGGCCCAGCGCGCGCTGATGTACGCGGAGTACGCGACCGATTGGCTGTCCGCGCCGCCCGGCACGAAGTACGGGCTCTTCGGGCACCACACGCTGAAGCAGCTCGGCGCCTTCGGCTGAGCCGCGGGCTCTAGGTCCCGAACGGGGCCGGCTCGCGGGCGCGCGGGATGCGCACGATCGGCGGGCCGGTGGCCTGGCGGCAGTCGTCGAGCCGGCGGATCTGCACAGTCGGCCCGGGCCGGTGGTACTCCGGCGGGTAGTAGTTGAAGGAGAGGTCGAAGTTGAAGGGCACGGGCTTCGCGCCCTCGTCGTACGGGCTGAACGTGCGCACGACCTTCGATTCGCGCTCGAGCCGGTCGTAGTAGGCGCGGGCGTCTTTGTCGCCGGTCTGAAGCGCACGGTCGCGCACGGTGTCTACCGTGACGATCAGACAGTAGCCGTACAGCCGGTAGTCGTCGATCACGCCGGGGTCGAGCACCTCCTGGTAGGCGGAGGCGCGGACGCCGCCGTCCGGCCGGGCGACGAGGCCGGGCTTGTACTGCGCGCACACGCGCGCACCGCCGGCGGCCGTGTACGACCAGCCCTGCTCGGTCCAGCCCGGGCGGCGCGGGCAGCGCGTGAGCCAGGCGGGCGGCGTCCCCTCGGGGTTCGAGCGGAACCACCGGCCCGGAACGGCCGGCTCGACCGAGGCGCGCAGCTCGGGCGGGTAGTGGGCCTCGAGCCAGTCGCGCGCCTCCTGCCGGGTGTCGGCGCGGCCGAGCACCTGCGCCGAGCGGACGTCCGCGGCCAGCGGCTGCGCCAGCACCAGCACCGTCAGCGCACCGGCCGCCGCAAGCCCCGCCCAGGCGGGCCTCCTTCGCCAGCTGTCCGCGAGCAGGTCCGCGACCTGCCCGATGGCCGCCGCGGCAAGCATCGCCAGCGCCGGGTAGGCCGGCAGCAGCCAGCGGCCGAAGTAACGGGACTGCAGGCTCAGGTAGACGAACAGCGCCAGCGGGACTGCGATCAGCATCAAGCCGCGCACGAGATTGCGGCGCAGCTCGAGTATCGCGCCCGCCAGCGCGGCGATCGCCGCGGCCCAGCCGAGGCCCCAGGTGAGGCTGTCGAGGTAGTACGAGACGCCGCCCGACTCCTGGCCCGGCTTCGGCTGGTCGCGCGCAACCTCGGCCTGGTCGCGGAGGTCGCTCCACCAGGCGTCGAACGACGTGAACAGGTACGGGTTGAGGACGACGAACACGACGGCCGCGACCACCACGCCGAGCGCCAGTCCGCCCAGGACCCGCCAGCCGTCCACGCGCACGCGCGCGAGCGCCGCGATCGCGACCGGGAGAAGCGCCAGCCCCGCCGTGTACTTGAACGACACCGCGAGCCCCGCGGCACCCCCGGCCAGGAGGAACCATCTGACGGCCCCCCGTTCGTAGGCGCGGACCGCGAAGCCCATCGACAGCGCCATCCCGATCAGCGCGCCCACATCCGTGACCGCGACGCGCGAGTACGCCACCGGCAGGAACGCGAACGCGAGCAGGGCGGCCGCCACGAGGCCCTCGCGGATCCCCCACAGCCGCCGGGCGGCCCAGTAGGTGGCCGCCACGCCGCCCATGCACAGCGCCGCGGCCAGCACCCGGGCCGCGATCCAGATCTCTGTCGGGTTCTTGTCGAACTGGTCGGTGACGTTCCCGAACGGGAGGTCGAAGGCGAAGCCGAACGGCCCGTACATCACCCGCAGGAGCGCGTAGACGAGGTACGTGTAGGTGGCCGGGTTCTGGTAGTAGCCGGGGTCCAGGTCCTGCCAGAACATCTCCACGGCGCGCGAGGTGAAGTGCGACCCCTCGTCGATGGAATAGACGAACGGAAGCCCGTAGTCGATGTTCCAGACGCGCAGCGCAAAGCCGCCGACGAGAATCAGCCCGAGCGCGATCAGGTGCGGGCGGCGCACGCGGCCGCACGTTAGTCAGCGCCCAGCCTCCCGCGCGAAAACCGGGCGCAGGTACAGTGTTTTCGGGATGGCCGGAACCGCCGCGACGGAACGCGATGTGCAGCATCTGATGAGGGCGATCGAACTCGCCGGACGCGCGCGCGGGCAGACCAGTCCCAACCCGATCGTGGGCGCCGTGGTGGTCAAGGACGGGCGCGTGCTCGGCGAGGGGATCACCCAGCCGCCGGGCGAGAGCCACGCCGAGGTGATGGCGCTGGAGGCGGCGGCGGGCCACACCGCCGGCGCCACGATGTACGTCTCACTCGAGCCGTGCGCCCACCACGGCCGCACGCCTCCCTGCACGGACGCGATCATCTCGGCCGGGATCAGCCGCGTGGTGATCGCCTCGGACGACCCGACGCCCAAGGCCGCCGGCCGCGGCCCGGGGATCCTGCGGGACGAGGGCGTGCGCGTGGACTTCGTGGACGGTGACATCGCCGAGACCGCGCGGATGCTGAACCAGCCGTTCCGCAAGCACGCTCGCACCGGGCGGCCGCTCGTGGTCTTCAAGTCCGCGATGACGCTCGACGGCAAGGTGGCCACCCGCACCGGCGACTCCCAGTGGATCTCCGGCGAGTTGAGCCGGGCCCGCGCGCACCGCTGGCGCGCCGAGTCGGACGCCGTGGCCGTCGGGATCGGGACCGCGCTGATGGATGACCCGCGCCTGACCGCCCGCATCGAGGGCGTCGCGCGCCAGCCGAGGCGGGTCGTGTTCGACTCGGAGGCGCGCCTCCCGCTCGACTCGCAGCTCGTGCGCGGCGTGGCGGACGTGCCGCTGATCGTGGTGTGCTCGCGCGCCGCCGCGCGCACCTCCGTGGAGGGGCTCATGGCCGCGGGGGTCGACGTGATCACCGCGACCGGAGAGAACGAGGCGGCCCGCGTGGAGAACGCGCTCGACGAGCTCGGCGCGCGCGAGATCCAGTCGCTCCTGCTCGAGGGAGGACCGCACCTGGCGGGCGCGTTCCTCGAGGCGGGCGAGATCGACGAAGCGCGCATGTTCATCACGCCGCTCATGCTGGGCGGCGCGACCGCGAAGACCGCCGTCGAGGGCATCGGCGTGGGGGAGATCGCGGCGGGCTCGCGCGCCCTCGCGATCGAGACGGAGCGGATCGAGGACGACGTGCTCGTGATTGCGCGCTTCAAGGAGTGGTGAGGTGTTCACGGGGCTGGTGGCCGACAAGGGCGTGGTGCGCGGTCTCGCGCACGGCCGCGTGGAGGTGGAGACCGCGCTCGCCGGCGAGCTCGACCCGGGCGACTCGATCGCGGTGAACGGCGTCTGCCTCACGGCCACCGAGCGCGGCAACGGCTCGTTCGCGGCCGAGGTGATGCCGGAGACGCTCCGACGCACGTCGCTCGCGCCGCTCGCGATCGGCGACGAGGTGAACCTGGAGCTGCCGCTGCGTGCCGGCGACCGCCTCGGCGGCCACATGGTCCAGGGGCATGTGGACGGGACCGGGACGGTCGCCTCCGTGACCGAGGACGGCAACTCGCGCGTCGTGCGGATCGAGGCGCCGCGGGAGCTGCTCCACTACGTCGTGGAGAAGGGATCCATTGCCGTGGACGGCGTGTCCCTTACCGTTTCGGCTGTGGACGACACGGCCTTCGAGGTGTCCCTGATCCCCGAGACGCTCGAGCGCACGACGCTCGGCGCCGCCGCGCCCGGGCGGCCCGTGAACCTGGAGGTGGACGTCCTCGCCAAGTACGTGGAGAAGCTGAGCGCCCGATGACGAACCCGCCCTTCAGCCCGATCGAGGAGGCCATCGAGGACATCCGCGAGGGCCGGATGGTCGTGGTCTGCGACGCGGAGGACCGCGAGAACGAGGGCGACCTCACGATGGCCGCCCAGTTCATCACGCCCGACGCGATCAACTTCATGGCCACCCACGGGCGCGGCCTCATCTGCCTCGCGCTGACGGGCGAGCGCTGCGACGAGCTCGGCCTCGACCTGATGGCGGCGAAGAACGAGTCGCCGTTCCAGACC
>DASUYU010000111.1:0-35326 GCA_036377235.1 Thermoleophilaceae bacterium | reverse complement strand
CCGCGGCGGGCGTCGATCAGGACGCCGGTCCCGGTGGACTGCCGGTTCAGGCCGCGGGCGCGGACGTAGAGGGTCCCGGCGCGTGCCTTGGCGACGGTCTCGGCGGTTACGCCGGTCGCGCGGCGGCTGTCCCTGCCACTCCCGCCGCTCGTGCCGCCGGCGCCGGTGCTGCCGCCGCCCAGATCGTCCCCGCCGCCACCGTCCCGCGTGAGCGCGACCGCGCCCACGGCGAGCGCCACCGCGAGCGCCACCGCCGCGACCGCGATCCCGATCCGGGCGCTGCGGCGCGCGTCGCGGAAGCCGTACAGCGCGGCGCGGGCGAGGCGGCGCCGGCGAGCGGGCGATTCGGGAGCAGAGCCCTCGGCGAGCTCCTCGAGCGCGGCCTCGGGATCCTCCTCCGGGTTGATGCGCTCCTCGTCGGCCACGCACAGCGCGGTTACCCGCTGGGCGCGCCGCCGGAACTAGCGCAGCGCCTCCACGAGCCAGCGCCTCCCCTCCCGGCGCAGCTCGAGCGTGTCGATGAGGCGAGCCTGCCCCTCGGCGGTCGTGGCGACCTTCACCACGGCGCGGTCTCCCTTCACGTCTATGCCCCGAATCTCGATCGTCGGGTTCCGCACGCCCTCGGCGGCGGCGGTCATCTGCTTCGCGCACTCGGAGCCGCCGGCACGGCTTCGGGCGGCGGGCGTGAAGAGCCGGTCGCACACCTCGGCGAAGTCACCGTCGGCGATCGCGCGCCCGAGCCGGTCCACCGTGGCGGCGATCTGCTTCGGCACGCCGGACACGGGCTGGGGCTCCTTGTCGGCCCCGATCGAGCAGCCCACGGGGGCGAGGAAGGCCGCTACGGCCATAATGGAGACATGGAGGGATCGGCACAGGAGTCGCTGGGCACGCAGTCGAGCTGGCTGCGGTGCTACCGCTGCTGGTCGCAGAACCTCGAGGTGCAGCTTCATTACGAGGGCATCTTGAAGGTCGACGCCGACACAGGCGAGGCGATCGACCCCGTCGAGGAGGTTCAGGAGGCCGTGGTGCAGTGCCTGGACTGCCTGCACGACCAGCCGCACCTGTCGCTGACCTTCTACGACGAGGACGGCCGCCGCATCTCGCGGATCGAGCCGGTCGAGGACCGCTGGGAGCGGATGGTCACCGGCACGCCGTGGGTCGCCTCGTGCACCGTGACGGTCGACGCGGACCAGGTCGAGTCCTGCTCCGGCCCCGACGCGGCCGAGTCGCTCGCCTTCGCGGCGTTCGGCGATCACGGCACGCGCGAGTTCTTCACCCACGTGCGCTTCCACAAGCACGAGGAGGACCGGATCGTCATCCACATGCTGGTGGAGCTGTACGCGCGCTCGTCGGACGAGGCCACGGACGTGATGTCGGACGCCGCCCGCGGCGAGCTCACGATCACCTCACTCGCCGAGGAATCGCGCCCGCCCGCGTCGAGCCACGGCGACGGGCACTAGGCGCCGAGCGCCACCGCCCCGCGCCCGGCAAGAGCTTCGATCTCCTCGCTCGAGTGCCCGAGCTCGGCGAGCACCTCGGCCGTGTGCTCACCGAGCAGCGGCGGCGGCGTGTGATCGCCGCGGGTGGCTCCCCAGATCGGCGACGCCACGAGGTCCAGCGGGCCGGCCGTCGGGTGATCGACGGTGTGGGTGGCCGGGCGGCCCGCCGCGGCCGCCGCGGCGAGCGCATCGGGGACCGAGCGCACCTTCCCGGCCGGCACACCCGCGGCGTCGAGGTCGCCGAGCCAGTCCTCCGCGGGGCGCTCGACGAGGCGCTCCTGCAGCAGCGGGACGAGCTCGGCGCGGTGCTCCACGCGGGCGGCGTTCGTGCTGTAGCGCTCGTCGTCCGGAAGGTCCGAAAGGCCGAGCACGGAGCACAGCGCGCGGAACAGGCCGTCGTTGGCAGCGGCCACCGCGATCCGGCCGGACGCGGTCTCGAAGTCCTGGTAAGGCACGATGTTCGGGTGCGCGTTTCCATGCCGCTCCGGCTCCCGTCCCGTGACCAGCGCGTTCTGGGCCACGTTCACGAGCCCGGCGAGGCCGCTGTCGAGCAGCGGAACCTCGATCCGTGCGCCCTCTCCCCCGTGCAGCGCTCCCAGCACGGCGGCGGCCGCGTGGAGGCCGGTGAGCACGTCCACGAGCGCGACCCCCACCTTGTATGGCGGCCCGTCCTCGGCTCCGGTGATCGACATGAGGCCGGTCTCCGCCTGGGCGACGAAGTCGTAGCCGGGACGGCCCGGCGGGGTGCGCTCGGAGCCGAAGCCGGTGATGGAGCAGTAGACGACACGCGGGTTCTGCCCGCGCACCTGCTCGTAGCCGACGCCGAGGCGGTCCGCCCCTCCCACCTTGAAGTTCTCGATCACGATGTCCGCGCGGGCGCACAGCTCGAGCGCGAGCGCGCGGCCCTCCTCCTGCGAGAGGTCGATCGCGCAGCTGCGCTTGTTCCGGTTGACGGACAGGTAGTAGGCGGCCTCCCCGCCCGCGAACGGCGGGCCCCAGGAGCGCGTCTCGTCCCCGCCCTCGGGCCGCTCGACCTTCACCACGTCGGCGCCGAGGTCGGCGAGCACCATCGTGCAGTACGGACCGGCGAGCACGCGCGAGAGGTCGGCGACCCGGACGCCCGCGAGCGGAGCGCCGTGTGCGGAGGCGGTTTCGCGTGACGACTCCATCGAGCGGCATCCTGACAGGGGCGCGGTCGGCGGTGGCGGCGCTCGAGGACGCGGGCGTCGAGGTGGCCTTCGGGCTGCCGGGCGTGCACAACCTCGCGCTGTGGCGCGAGCTGAACGGCTCTCCGATCCGGCTCGTGGGCGTGCGCCACGAGCAGACCGCCGCCTACGCGGCCGACGGATACGCGCGGGCGAGCGGCCGGCTCGGCGTGGCGCTCACCACCACCGGGCCGGGCGCGGCGAACACCCTCGCGGCCGTCGGCGAGGCGTGGGCGTCCCGGCAGCCCGTCCTCGTGATCGCCACCGACATCCCCTCCACCGCCCGCCGCCCCGGCGTATGGCGCGGCGTTCTCCACGAGGCCACCGACCAGGCCGCGATGTTCATGCCGGTGGTGAAGGAGGCCATCCGCGTGCGCTCGGCCGAGGAGATCGGCCCGGCGGTGACGCGGGCGATCGAGACGGCGCTGGCCCCGCCCTCCCGGCCCGTGTACGTGGAGATCCCGACCGATTTGCTGAACGACGAAGCCGGTGTTGAGGGCTCTGACCCCTCAACACAACCCTCAACCACCCTCAGAAAAGGGTCAGACCCCTTTCCGAGGGTTGACCCCGATCAGCTCGATCGCGCGCTGGCGCTGCTCGAGCGGGCGCGGAGGCCGCTCGTCTGGGCCGGGGGCGGCGCGCTTCAGTCCGGGGCCGGTGAGGCGGTCGCGAGGCTGGCTGAGCGGCTCGTGGCGCCGGTGATCCTCACGTTCTCGGCCAAGGGCCTCGTGCCGCCGGGTCATCCGTGCCTCGTGGAGTCGTCGCCGCACGTGCCCGAGGCGGGCGAGCTGTGGGACGAGGCCGACGTGGTGGTCGCGATCGGCAGCGACCTCGACGGGATGATGACCCAGGGCTGGAAGCAGCCGCAGCCGCCGCATCTCGTGGCGATCAACGTCGATCCGCGCGACGCCTCGAAGAACTACCGGCCGGACGTCGTGGTCGAGGCCGACGCGGCGAAGGCGGCCGCCGCTCTCGCCGAGCGGCTCTCGGACCGGGGCGGGCTCGACTCGCTGCAGCGCCGGGTTCGCGAGCTGAACCGCGCCGTGCGCCAGCGGCTCGAGGGCGAGGAGCCGGAGGCGGTGACCTTCCTCGACGCGCTGGACGCCGCGCTGCCCGACGACGCGGTCGTGGTGTGCGACATGTGCATCCCCGGCTACTGGCTCGGTGGCTTCCACCGCACCCCGGCGCCGCGCAAGCTCACCTATCCGCTCGGGTGGGGCACGCTCGGCTGCGCGTTCCCACAGGGCCTCGGGGCGGCGCTCGCCGGGGCGGGGCCGGCGGTGAGCATCTCGGGCGACGGCGGCTTCCTGTACGCGGTCGGCGAGCTGGCCGCTGCGAAGCAGGAGAACATCCCGCTCACGGCCGTGATCGTTGACGACGGCGGCTACGGGATGATCCGGTACGACCAGGACCTGCACGGCGACCCGCGCGAGGGAGTGGACCTGGCGAACCCCGACTTCGTGGCGCTGGCGGCCGCGTTCGGGATCCGCGCGGACCGCGTGGACGGCCTCGGCGAGCACTTCGGGATGGCGCTGAAGGGCCACGTGGCCCTGAAGGAGCCGACGCTGCTCGTGGCGCGCGCGGCCCTGGGCCCGCCGCCGAACGTGTCCCCGCGCTGGTACCGGCGGTGACGGCCGAGGAGCCCGCGCCTCCCGAGGACCGCCCAGAGGGCGAGCGCGCGCGGACCGTGCCGGCGAGCGCCTCGCGCAGGCTCGCTCGCCGCGCCAGTGAGCGGATTCCGCCGCGGGCGGAGCTCATCGAGCAGGCGGCGGAGGCGTCGCGGACGGGCATTCGCAGCCGCCGGGACCGTGTGATCGCGACCGCTCGGCCGATACTTCAGGCGTCCGTCGCCGCCTCCCTCGCGTGGCTGTTCGCCACCGAGATCGTGGGGCATGCGACGCCCTTCTTCGCGCCCATCTCCGCGGTCGTCACGCTCGGGCTGACCGTGGGGCAGCGGCGCAGGCGGGCGATCGAGCTGGCGATCGGGGTCTCCGTGGGCATCTTCATCGCGGACCTGCTCGTCCGGGCGATCGGGACCGGCACGTGGCAGGTGGGCGTGGTCACGGGTCTCGCCATGCTCGCCGCCACGCTGGTCGGCGGCGGCACCCTGCTCGCGTCGCAGGCGGGCGCGTCGGCGGTCCTGGTGGCCACGCTCCAGCCGCCCGAGGGCTTCGACTTCACCCGCTCGCTCGACGCGACCATCGGAAGCGCCACCGCGCTCCTCGTCGGCGCGCTGCTCCTGCCCATCGACCCCGTGCGGCTGGTCCGCGAGGGACTGAACCCGGTGGTGGACCGGCTGGCCGCCGTCCTGGGACTCATCGCCGACGCCGTCGCGCACCGCGACGCGCGCGACGCCGACCGGGCGCTCGCCGCGGTGGGCCGCGCCGACGCTCAGTATCAGCACCTCACCGAGACGCTCTCGGAGGCCGGCGACGCCGCGCGCATCTCGCTGAGCCGCCGCGGGAGCCTGACCCGGCTCGACCGCTACGTGGTTGCCGTGGGCGAGCTCGGCCTCGCGATCGAGAACACTCGCGCGCTCGCCCGCGGCGTCACCCGCGCCATTGCGCTCGACGACGCCATCCCGCCGGAGGTGCCCGCCGCCATCCACGAGCTCGCCACGGCGTCGCGCGAGCTGGCCACGCTCCTCGAGGACGACGACCCCGCACCCTCGCGTGAGGCCGCGCTGCGCGCGGTTCGGCTCGCGAACGCGGTGCTGGCCGAGACCGCGAACCTCTCGGCGGTCCACATCGTCGGCCAGGTGCGACTCGTGGCCGTGGACCTGCTGAGAGCGGGCGGGATGCCGCGCGCCGAGGCACAGCAGGCGGTGCGAAGCGCACCCGCCGAGCAGCTCGAGAGCTGAGCGAGGGCTACCGCAGCTCGTAGACCACCATGTCCCCCGGCTCGCTTCGGCTGACCCCGAGCCCGGCCGTCGGGCGGCCGCGCCAGCCCTCCCAGGGCGTCCCGTCGGTATGGCGCCGGTCCAGCGCCACCGTGCGGACGCCGAACTCGCGCAGGCGGCGGACCGAGGCGGCGTCGGGGAACCCCTGGACGTCCCGCACCAGGCGTGTGAAGCGTCGAGGCTTGACGCTCGAGCGCCCGTTCACCATCGCGGGGAAGTCCTCCGTTGACCAGAGCAGGTAGCGCCGGTTTGCCGGAGGGTCGGCGGGAAGGAACATCACCGGCGGTGCGGCCGACGAGAACCCCGCCGGCGCGTCCTCGACCGTGGGGGTTCGGAACGCGTCGGGGGCCTCGTCATCGACCCGCAGCGCGGAGCCCTCGAACAGGACGACGAGCGCCAGTCCGGTTGCGGCCACCGCGGCGACCCGCTTGCCCCGGCGCCGCTCGACCCACCCCCCCAGGCGCTCCGCGCCCGCCCCGGCGAGCAGCGCCAGTCCGAGCGTCGTGAGCGTGGTTATCCGTCCCGGGACACGAATGGCCTCGAATCCCGGAGCCAGCTCGTAGAGCACCCGGTAGGGGCTGTACTGCTTGACCCCCTCCGTCGACGCGCCGAGAGCGAGGACGCCGCACACGCCGATTCCGACGGCCAGTCCCAGGCGCAGGCCGGGACGGAACGGACCGCGCGACCAGGTGACGCCCCCGATCGCGAGCAGGATCACGAGCGCGCCCGGGAAGAGTTCCAGTTCGGATGGGAAGTTGAGGCGCTCGCGGGCTCCTGCCGTGATCGGCCCCCACAGCGTCGATTCCTCCGCGGTGGCCACGTACGACCAGGGCCCGCCCGAGAAGGCCGCCACGTCAGCGAGCGTCCGGCGGGCCTCGGGCAGCTCGTCGCGCACCGCCTGGTAGGGCCTGGCGAGCACGACGGCGCATGTCGCGAGCACGAGCGCGCCGGCGACGTTGGCCCAGACGATGCCGCGCGGCTGTCGCGGCCGCCCGCGCCTCCACCACAGCACCGCGACCACGAGCGCGAGCGCGCCCAGGAGGTAGAGCAGTAGCAGCCCGAGGGAGAAGCCGAGCGAGAGCTGCCACGCCGTGACCAGCCAGCCGGCGAGCACGAGGCCGGGCGCGGCTCGGCGGTGTCCCCGCACGAGCAGGAAGAGCGCCAGCGGGATCCCGCCACTGCTGAGGACGTGCAGGTGGTTGTACTGCTCAAGGCGGTACGGGGCGTACGCGAACGCGATTCCCGCCAGGGCCGCCGGTACCGGCCCCAGCCCCAACTCGCGCGCCAGCAGGTAGGTGGCCACGAAGGCCAGCACGAAGGTGAAGAGCCACAGGAGGTCGTAGCGCAGGATCGCGGCGTGGGGCCCGGAGCCCAACATGCCCGTGGGCGCGTACCCGATCAGGGCATCGGAGTAGGCGAGCGTGTTTCTCCCCGGCCAGAACTGGTTCGACTGGAAGTAGTCGAGCGGCTGCTCGAGCAGCGCGTGACCGCCCCAGGCCACCTGCCACGCCTGCGGCAGCGGGTCCACGACTTCCTTGGGCACGACCCGCCCGAGGTCGGTGACCAGCGACAGGTGCATGAGGCATGCGAGCGCCACCCCCAGCAGCGCCGCCGCCGCGAGCTCGCGAAGAGCGAGCGAGCGCAGCTCTAGTCCCAGGCGAGCCGGTAGCCGCTGTCGCCCGTGATCTCGGCGACCTCCATCTGCGCCTTCTGGAGCTTGCCGGCGTAGTCCCAGTTCATCGACTGCCAGCGTGTGAACTGGTCGAGCACCCAGATGCCCGACTGGCGCGAGCCGTTGCCGGACTTGCCGTTGCCGCCGAAGGGCAGGTGCGCCTCGGCGCCGCTCGTGGAGTTGTTGACCGAGACCATCCCCGCCGTGACCCGCTCGCGGAACCGGAACGCCGACTTCGGGTCGTTGGTGTAGATCGCGGACGAGAGCCCGTAGCCGTGGCCGTTCGCCAGGTCCATCGCCCCGTCGAAGTGGGAGAACGTGGCCACTCCGATGATCGGGCCGAACGTCTCCGTCGAGTAGATCTCGTCGTCGCGCCGGACGCCGTCGACGATCGTCGGGTGGCAGTAGATGCCGGCGTCCGGATCGCCGACGAACCGCTCGCGCGGGTTGTCGCTCGTGATCCGGCCGGTGCCCGTGGACCCGGAGATCGTGTGGTGGTCGCGGACCAGGCCGAGCCAGTCCTCGAAACGCTCGGCGAAGCGCTCGTGGATCATCGGCCCGTACAGCACGTCCTCGGTCGGGTCGCCGATGGGGGCCTCCTCGACCGCGGCCGTCAGCCGCTCCATGAACTCGTCGTGGATGGACTCGTGGACGATCGCCGTGCCGAGCGAGGTGCAGCGCTGGCCCGCCGTGCCGAAGCCGCTGAACAGCGTGCCCTCGACGGCCAGGTCGAGGTCGGCGTCCGGCATCACGACGAGCGGGTTCTTCCCGCCCAGCTCGAGGCAGGCCGCCTGTCCGTTGCGGCCCGTGAGCTCGCCGATGCGCGAGCCGACCGCGGACGACCCCGTGAATCCGACCTTGTCCACGAGCTTCTCGTCGAGCGCCCGCTCGAGCCCCTCGAACGCCGTGGGGCCGTCCGACTGCACCAGGTTGAGCACGCCATCGGGAAGGCCGCCCGCGATGAACAGCCGCGCCAGCGCGTCGCCCGTGGCCGGCGCGTACTCCGCGGGCTTCCAGACGACCGCGTTGCCGCACAGGATCGCCGGCACCAGGTACCAGGACGGCACGGCCACCGGGAAGTTGCCGGCCGTGATGATCGCCGCCACGCCGACCGGCGTGCGGAAGGTGAAGAGCTGCTTGTCGGGCATCTCGCTCGGAACGGTCTGCCCGTACAGGCGACGGCCCTCGGAGAGGAAGAAGTCGCAGGTGTCGACGATCTCCTGCACCTCGCCGAGCGACTCGGGATACGGCTTGCCGATCTCGCGCGTGACGAGCCGGGCGAGCGCCTCCTTGTTGTCCTCGACGATCCGGCCGATCTGCTTGACGACGTTCCCGCGCACGGGCGCCGGCACGGCCGCCCACTCCCGCTGCGCAGCGCGCGCCGCGCGGCAGGCGTCGACGAACTCGTCCGCGCCGCCGAGATGCACCTCGCAGACGACGTCCTCGAGGTTCGCCGGGTTGCGCGACTCGAGGCGCTCGCCATCCGCGCGATCCGCGCCGCCGACGATCGATCCGATGGTCCTCGTATCCGTGACGCTCATGTTCGTAGCGTAGCCGCGAGCCATCTGACGATCTCGAGGAACGGCCGGTCCGCCCCCGGCTCCGCGGCGCGCCTCTCGTTGGCCGCGTGGCCCACCCAGCAGGCGTGGAAGCACACCTGGGCGAGCTCGTCGGACACGCCGAGCGCCCGCCCGATCCGGTCCCGCCGGCCGGCGACGAGCGCGTTGTACCGGTGGCCCGGCACGAAGCACGCGCGCACGGCCTCCGGCCTGTCCCGGTACCGGCCGGTGGCCGCCACCGCGTCGGCCGCCATGTAGAAGAAGTCCTTCAGCGGCAGCGTCTCCGCCTCCGCGGCCTCCCAGTCGACGACGCCGAGCCCGCCGTCCGCCCCCAGGAGCACGTTCCACATCGTCAGGTCGTTGTGCGAGTCGGCGAGCGGGGCAGGCCGCCCCGCCAGGCTGTCGCAGACCCCGCCCAGCGCGCGCAGGTACCCGTCCCCGTCCTCGAGATCCGGGGCGACCGACGCGGCCGGGGCGAGCAGCTCGCGCTCCAGCAGCCCGCGCGACAGCGGCGCCTCGCGGGCCGTGCTCCGCTGCCAGCGCTCGAGCCAGTCCGCCACGCGCTCGAGGGTGGCCTCGAGCCGGGCCGGCCGCCGCATCAGCTCGGGCGCCGCGGGGCGCCCGTCCACGCGCGACTCCACCAGGACCGCGATCCCGTCGAGATCGAAGCTCGCCACGGGCTCCGGGACCGTCGCGCCAGCCAGCGCCGCGGCGGCGCCGAGCGACGCCAGCGTCTCGGCCTCGCGGGACACCGGGGCCGCGGGGTCGAGTGACAGCTTCGCCACCACCGGCGCGGCGGGATCGTCGCCGACCGGATGCACCACAACACTCGCCGCGCCGGGCGTCCAGCTGCTCGTGAAGGCCGCGCGCAGCGAAGCGGTGCCGGGCGGACCGTGCGAGCGCAGCCACGCGAGGAGCGGCCGGGCGCCCTTCGGGCGGGCCACGAGCGCGACGTTCCGAGGGAGCGCGGCGAGCACCCGGCCTCCGCCGACGGCGAAGACGAGCCGGAGGAGCGCCCGCTTCCAGCGGGTCAGCCGCACCACCCGGTCGAACGCGTCGCGCGCGGCGTGCCGCTCGAGCGGGACGAGCTGGCGGGTGTCCGCCGCGCTCGGCAGGTGGAGCAGCGGCGGCTCGAGGACGAGGCCGTGGGAGCGGAGCAGCCGTCTCGCGCGGAACCGGTTGCGGCGCGGCACGAGCACATAGGCGACCCCGTCGGGGTCGAGCGCCCCCGCAAACCGCTCGACCGCCTCCTCCAGCCACGCGCGCGACGCCTCGCCCCGCGACGGGGCCACGACCACCAGGCCGACCGAGGCCGCCGCGCCGGGCGCCGAGGGCCTCAGCCGCTCCGGGCAGCCGCCGCCGAGGACGAGCGCGTGCTCCGCGCGCCCGCCCGGGAGGAGCAGCTCGAGGATGCTGCGCCGCGGCGCCGCGCCCGCGGTCATGCCGCGCGCAGCTCCGCGCCGCGCGTGTGGCGCACCGGCGTCATCCCATGCGCAGCTTCGTGTAGAGGTCCTCGTAGCGCGCCACCACGCGGTCCCAGCCCAGCTCCGCGCGCGCCCAGGCGCCGGCGCGCTCGGCGAGGATGCGCCTCGCGTCGGCGTCGCCCAGGAGACGGGTCAGCGCCGCCGTGAGCTCAACCTCATTCTCCGCTACCTCGAGCTGATCGCCGGGCGTGACGTCGAGCCCCTCGACCGCGAGGGGAGTCGCCACCACGGCCTTGCCGGCGGCGAGCGCCTCCAGGACCTTCACCCGCATGCCGCCGCCGAGCCGGATCGGCGCCGCCACGACGGCGGCGCGGTCCAGGTACGGCACGACGTCGTCGACCGGCCCCCTCACGGACACCGCGTCCCCGGCCAGCGCGCGCACCTCCGGCGTGGGCGACGCGCCGACGATCGTCAGGCGCGCGTCCGGCACCCGGTCGCGCACCGGCGGGAACAGGGTCCCGGCGAGCCACACGGCGGAATCCACGTTCGCGGGGTGGCGGAAGTTGCCCACGAAGACGACCTCGGGCGGCGCGGCGCCCTCGGGCGCGAGCGTCATCTCCGGCGCCGGCACCCCGAACGGGATGCGCACCACGCGCGTGCCGGTCCCGAGCGCCTCGAGCGCGAGGCGATCGCGCTCGGTGAACGCCACGACCGCCTGGACCTGCCTCATTACGCGCCGCTCGAACCCTCTCCACGCCCTGTCGTCGAGAGCTCGGACGAGCCCGCCGAGCGGGCCCCCGAAGTCGCGGAGGTCGCGCAGGCTCGCGTCGTGCTCGACCAGCACCCGCGGAGCGGCGCACGAGCCGAGCGCCGGGAGGTACTGGCCCATCACGGGATACTCGACCTGGACCACGTCCGGATTCCAGGACGACGCGAGCCCGCCGAGCCGCTCGGCGAAGCCGGGCGTGGCCACCTCGCTCGCCCAGGTGGGCACCCCGCGCAGCAACCCGAGCTTCACCCGGGCCCGCATGCCGGCCGATACCGGGCCGTCCGGCCGGTCCACCCGCTCCACGACCGCGAGGCGCGATCGCAGCCCGTCCTCGAGCGGCGCGTCGCCGCGCTCGGCCAGGTGCACCACGGCAACCTCGTGGCGGTCCGCCAGCGCGTCGATGAGCTGGCCCGTCACCCGCGCGCCGCCGTGCCGGCCGCCGAGGCGCGGCGCGAACGGCAGCACGAACAGCAGCCTGAGCGGGTGCGCGCTCAACTGGTCAGATCCACAGCGGCGGGCACAAGCGCCGGACGATCGCACGCGTGCCGGTCCATGCACGCCGCGCCGGGCGCGCGTAGTCCTCGCCCTGGCCGGAGTAGCCCTCGATGCGCGGCTCGTACCGGAGCCGCGGCACGATCCGCCCGCGCTCGCGCTCCGGCAGAAGCTCGCCGAACAGCCGCTCCTCCGGGGCGCTGAAGCCCGCACGCTCGAGCTCGTCCTGGCGCAGCAGCTCGACGCGCGGGAGGAGCAGCTCGCGGAACGCGCGTGGCGTGCTCGCGAACACGCGAGTGTCCACCCACGGGCGGGGGTGGCGCCTGAAGTCCACGTACAGGCCCGCGCCCTCCGGCGCCGTGGCGACCAGGCTCGCGAGGTTCGTGAAGCGCAGCCGGCCCGTGACCTTCCAGAACGGCTCGTCGTCGTCCAGCGCGGCGAGCAGGCGCGACCTCGACAGCGCCGTCTCGATCAGGCGCATCTCGCCCACCGCGCGGCCGTGCGCGACGGGATAGTCGAGCCCGTCGAACGACACGAGCTCCACCTCCTTCCCGCCGCCGAGCCGGTCCGCGATCGCCCGCAGCGGCCCGAGATCCGCGCCCGAGTTCTCCGCGAACACCACGCGGTTCACTACAGCGTCCGGTATGCCGACATAGAAGGAGAGCGCCCGCTCGTAGTCCGCGAGTCGCTCGACGGGGTCGACGCGCTGAAGCGCCGGGACGCCCGCGGGTGGGGTGATCGTGGCCGTCATCAAGACCAATGCCGGCCCCGATCGAGGGTAGGATCGAACGGACACGCGGGGGCGGGTGAGAGTATCGCTGAGTCATGAAGATCGGGTACATCATCACCGCGCACACGCTTCCGGAGCAGCTCGTCAGGCTGGTCCGGCGGCTCGCGACGGACGACTCCCGCTTCTTCATCCACATCGACCGGCGCGCTCCCGACGAGGTCATGGCCGCCGTGGAGCGCCAGCTCGGCGCGCGCCCCGACGTCCAGCTCCTGCCCCGTCATCCGGTCCACTGGGCGTCGTTCGGGCCGGTGCGGGCCGCGCTCGAGGGCGTGCGCGCGCTCCTCGCCTCGCCGGAGCCGCTGGAGTACGGCGTGCTCCTGACGGGCCAGGACTACCCGCTCCGCCCGCCCGCCGAGATCGAGTCGACGCTCGCCGCCGCCGGCGGCCGCTCGTTCATCACATACAGGCGGCCGGAGGGCCGGTTCCTGCGGCGGATGACCCGCTGGCACTGGCACGGGACGGTCATGGGCCGCCGCGTCCGGCTGCCGAACCGGTTCGTGCCCGTCACCGCCAGGCGGCGGCTCCCGCCCGGCCTCCTGCCGTACACCGGCTCCGCCCACTGGTGCCTGTCGCGTGACTGCCTCGAGTACGTGGCGCGCTCCGATCCCGAGCTCGCGCGCTTCTTCCAGCGGTCGGCCGTGCCGGACGAGAGCTTCTTCCAGACTCTTCTCATGAACTCGCCGCTCGCCGGAACGCTCGTGAACGACGACCTCCGCTACATCGACTGGTCCGAGGGCGGAGCGTCGCCGCGCGTGCTCACCTCGTACGACCTCGAGCGCATGCTGCGTTCCTCGGCGCTGTTCGCGCGCAAGTTCGACCCGCGCGTGGACGCGGCCGTGATCGACGCGCTCGACGCGCACATCGACAGGGTCCGGGAGCCGGCATGAGCGCCCGCGTGGCGGTGATCATCCCGTGCTACAACGACGGTCCGCTGCTGCGGGAGGCCGTGGAGTCGATCGTCGAGAACGAGCCGATCGAGATCGTGGTCGTCGACGACCACTCCACCGACCCCGAGACGCTACGGGTACTCGACGAGCTGCGTACCGAGGGCATAGAGGTGCTGCGCCACGAGCGGAACAGCGGCTCGGCCGCCGCGCGCGGCACCGCGCTCGCGGCGAGCGCCGCCCCGTTCGTCTTCCCGCTCGACGCGGACGACCTCGCCATGCCGGGCGCACTCGCCGCCATGGCGGACAGGCTCGAGGAGGAGCCCAGGCTGGCGGTCTGCTTCGGCGACTACGCCGAGTTCGGCGACAGCAGCATCGTGCGAGCCGTGCCCGATGGGCTCGATCCGTTCCGAATCGCCTACACGAACGAGTATCCGGTCTCCGCCATGTTCCGGCGCACCGTGCTCGACGAGATAGGTGGTTGGAACGGAAATGGGTACAGCGGAACAGGCTATGAGGACTGGAATCTCTGGATGACGATCGCGGAGCGAGCTGACTGCTGCGTGCACCTCGGCCACGGCCGCCTCACCTACCGCCGCCGCCTGCACGGCGAGCGCAAGCTGGCGCGGGGCAAGCGCCGCCATCCAACGCTCTACCGCGAGTTGGCGCGGACCCATCCGCGCCTCTTCGCCGAGCTCGCCTCGCATCGCCGCGAGTCGGGCATGAGCACGATGCGGAAGCGGCTCTATCCGATCGTGTACGGCCGCCGGCGCCGGTTCGCCGTCGAGGGCCGGGTCAAGTCGCTCCTGGACCGCTTGGGCATCTGGACGCTCCGCAGATGAGCGAGACAGCCCGCATCGCGGTGGTGATCCCGTGCTACCGGGACGGGGTGCTCGCCGCCCAGGCGGTTGCCTCCATCGACGAGGGCGAGCCGGTCGAGATCGTCGTCGTCGACGACGCCTCGGACGACTTGCCCACCGAGGCGGCGCTCGCCGGGCTGGAGGGAAACGGCGTCATCGTCGTTCGGCAGCGCCTGAACACAGGGCCGGGGCCTGCGCGCATCAGCGGGCTGGCGGCAACCACCGCGCCGTACGTCTTCCCGCTCGACGCGGACGACCTGGCCGTGCCCGGGGCGCTGGGGGCGATGGCGGACAGACTCGACGCGAACCCCGACGCCGTGGTCTGCTATGGCGACTACGTGGAGTTCGGCGAGACCGAGCTGATGCGCGCGGTGCCGGACGAGATCGACCCGTTCCGCCTGGCCTACACGAACGAATATCCCATCTCGGCGATGTTCAGGCGGAGCGCGCTCGAATCGATCGGCCTGTGGCCCGGCATGCGCGCATACGAGGACTGGCACGTCTGGATGACCTTCGCCGAGCGAGGGCTCCCGGGCGTGCACCTCGGCGCGGGCTCCCCCACGTACAAGCGGCGGCTGCACGGCCACCGGTTGCTCACCGCGGCGAAGAGCCACCACAGCGAGCTGTACGGGCAGCTGCGGCGCGACCACCCGCGCCTGTTCGCCGAGCTCGGTGAGCACCGGAGGCGCTCGTCGATGAGCAGGGCGCGCCAGGTGATCTATCCGGTGCTGTACGGCTCGCGCAGGCGCTGGGGCTGGGAGGCCCACGTCAAGCGCATGCTCGACCGCGTGGGCCTCTGGACGATGCGCCGCTAGGGAGCCGCCTCGAGCTGCGCCGCGTCCACCGTGTCACGCGCCGCCGGCGCGCCCTTGCGCCGCAGCCACGGCAGCTCCACGAACCGGTAGCTGAGCAGCGACAGCGCGCCGACCACCGCCGCCGCCAGGGCGAGGTTGAGCGCCAGCCCCACCCAGCCGCCGGTGGTTGCCCCGTGAGCGGTGAGCCAGCGCAGGACCGGCTCGTTCCAGAGGAAGACGCTGTACGAGATCAGGCCCGCGGTCACGATGAAGCGCCACTCGAGCAGCCGCTGGAGCCACGGGCCGCGTGCCTCGCCGCCCGGAAACGCGACCGCGGCGAGGAACAGCGCGGCCGCGAGCGCCACCGCCGTGTTCTGCGGCTGGTAGCTCAGCTGGCCGCTGTTGAGCGAGATCGCGCACGGGACGAAGATGAGCGCCGCGAGGGCGAGCGCTCCGGCGCGCCAGTGACGGTGCAGCGCGAGCCGGCCGTCCGCCACCTCCGTGTGCAGCACGGCCGCGACCATGCCGAACGAGAACAGGTCCGCCTGGGCCCAGAAGCTCCGCTCGATCACCGAGTGCCAGTCGCTCTCGTAGCCCGCCGCGGGCGACCCCGGCACGAGCACCCCGGCGGCGACCTTCCCGGACAGGCCGATCAGGAGCAGGAGGAGCGGCGGGGCCATCAGGATCAGGACGCGCCGTCCGCGGCCGGCCGCCCGCGCGGCGGGAGCCGCGACGGCGAGCACGAGCAGAGGCAACAGCAGGTAGAAGACGACCTCCACCGCCAGCGACCACGCCGGCCCGATTCCGATGATGACCGTCTGGGGGTCGTAGTCCTGGACCAGCAGCGCCGCGCGGAGCAGGTCGCCCGGGTTGGTCATGGCCCCGGACTGGAGCGCTCCGCCGGCGTCGCGGGTGGTGGCGGTCTGGAGGACGAAGGAGGTCAGCAGGAGGATCGCCCAGTAGGCCGGCAGGATGCGCAGCGCGCGATTGCGCAGGTAGCGGCGGATGCTCGGGAGGTCCCGGCCGCGCAGGATGGCGGCCGCGAACGGCCGGTACAGCAGGAAGCCGGAGAGGGCGAAGAAGAGCGTGACCCCGAGCGCGAGGTTGAGGAAGATCGCTCCCGCACCGCTGTCCGCGCCCACCCGCTGGCCGCCGTCCAGGATCCAGGTGTGGTGAACGAGCACGGCGATCGCGGCGATCGCGCGAAGCCCCTCGATGCCGGGGAGACGGCCGCGCACCGGGACGCGCGGGACCGGCGGCGCCGGGACGGTCGTCATCTGGCACCCGCCCCGCGGCGCCTCGCCAGGCCCTCGCGCGCGAGCCACTCCAGCGCCCCGCATCCGATCCCGGCTACGGAGAGGAGCTCCGCGGCCGTCCTTCGCGGGGACCGCACGAGCTCGAAGGCCGCGCGGCGCAGCCGCCGGCCGACATCCCTCCCGAGGCGCCCGCGGATGTGCCGGTCGCCCGCCGCGATGTGCTTGGCGTAGAACGCCCCCTTGCCGCGCGCGTACCGCCAGCGGAGCCGCCGGAGCTCCCCCGCCTCTCGCCAGGCGCGGTGAAGGACCACCGCCTCCGGCACGTGGCGGACCTCCGCTCCCGCCCGCAGCAGGCGATGGCCCAGGTCGTTGTCGTCGGCGGCGCCGAAGCGCGTGCCCGCGCCGAGCCGCTCGTCGTACCCGCCGATGCTCAGCACGAGCTCACGCGGCATCGCCACGTTCGCGCCCGGGACGACGTCGGCAGGCTGCACGCCCGTGTACACGGCCGCCTCGTCTCGCTCCACGAGCGCGGCCGACGGGATCGTGCCCGCCACGCCCTCGGCCGGGGCCGCGAGCACCCGGCCCGTGGCCACCACGTGGCGCCCGTCCGGGATGCCGTCGAGGAGCGTCGCGAGCCAGTCCTTCTCCACCAACATGTCGTCGTCGAGCATGACGACGACCTCGCCGGAGGCGGCGCGGATTCCGATGTTGCGCGCACGACTCAGGCCGTGGCTCGACGAGAGGAGGTACAGGACACGGCAGCCCCGGACCTCGCCGAGCGCGGCCAGCTCGGCGTTCGCGACCGAGCTCTGGTCCACGATCACGAGCTCGAGCGGCAGCGCGTCGCCGTCGAGCACCGACCGCACCGTGTCGAGGAGCAACGCCGGGCGGTCGCGCGAGCAGATCACGACCGAGGCCGGCCTCACGAGCCGGCTCGCAGACCGTAGAGGAGCCCGGGCGCGACGCTGGCCAGCGCGCGGCCGTGCTCACGGATCCGGCGCCCGTCGGCGCGGCGCAGCCCGCCGAGCAGGGGCCGCACGTGCAGGCGCGCGTAGCTCAGCAGCGCGCGGAGCGCGTAGGCGTCGCGCCGCCTGAGCCAGATGCCGCACATGGCGCCGATGCCGAAGCCGTACGACCAGCGCGTCGCGAGCCTGCGCTCGAGCGTCTGCCATTCGTGCCGCACGACCGCGTCCGGCTCGTAGCGCACGACGAGACCGCGGCGCAGGAGCCGATGGTTCAGGTCGCTGTCCTCCGCCGCCTGGCCACGCGAGCCGGCGCCGAGCCGCTCGTCCCAGCCGCCGCAGTCGCGCAGCACGGCCACCGCGCCCGCGAAGTTGCCGCCGCTCCCCACCGTCCACGGGAGGACGCGCCCCGCGTGGTCCACCGCGGCGCGCGACTCGCGCAGCGACACCACGAACGTGCCCGGCGGACGCTCGCCCAGCGGGAGGATCGGCCCCGTGACGGCCGCGGGCGCCGGCGCGCGCGCGAACGCTGCCGCCACGGCCTCGAGCCACCCCGGATCCGGGGCGCAGTCGTCGTCCGTGACCGCGAGCAGGTTGCCGGTGGCCTCGCGCAGCGCCAGGTTGCGCGAGGCCGACAGCCCGAGCGGCGCCTGCTCGAGATAGCGCACCGGCCGGCGACCTGTTCGGCTCGCGGCCTCGCTCGCCTCCGCGGACGGCGCCTGGTCCACGACGATCACCTCGTGCGCCGGCACGGTCTGGGCCGCGACGGCGTCGAGGCAGCGTGCGAGCGCCTCCGGCCGGCCCATCGTGGCGATGGCGACGGTGATCGTCACCAGGCTCACCGCGACGCCGCACGGCCGGCCCGGAGCGCCGCGTAGCGTCTCCAGATGAGCGACTCGGCGTCGCGCCGGACCGCGTCGGGGGGCCGCTCCGCGTCGATCACCTCGAGGTCCGGCAGCCTTCCCCGCAGCCGGTCGTAGCCGGCGCGCCAGCTCTCGAGCACAGCGGCGTCGTACTCCCCCTTGCGGGCGTACATCGTCTCGCCGGAGGCATCGAGGAGCAGCACCAGGTCGGGCATCGGGCAGAGCCTGCGTAGGACGCTCCGCGACAGGCGGCCCGCGGGGCCGAGGCGCACACCCGACGGCACGACCCCGTCGAGCAGGTAACGGTCGAAGAGCACGATCTCCCCGCGCTCGCGCCTGTACATGGCGCGGCCGTAGCGCAGCCAGATGATCGCGAGCTTGGCGAGGAAGATGACCCCGGGGACGCGCAACCGGTCCACCCGCCGGAGCTTGCCCCCGGTGAGCCCCATCGACTGGATGCGAGTGGGCAGTGGCAGGCTCCGCGCGAGTCCCTGCACGAGCGTGGTCTTGCCCGCCCCGTCGGGGCCGAGCACCGCCACCGACAGCCCGCGCCGCGAGCGGCCGGAGCGCACCCACCTCGCGATGCTCGCGACCCTGCGAGCCAGGCGCACCGGCATGCTCGCGCGCCCGGACGGCGCGGGCGGCCGGCGCTGCGCCATCAGGGCGTCCCAGTCGCCGGCGGCCGCCGCCGACACCACCGCGGCGGGATCGAGCCCCTGGCGGCGCGCGAGCGCCTCGAGCGTGGCGGGCCCACCCTCCCAGGCGGCCGCCAGCCGGCGGACGGGCTCGCGATGGCGCTCGGGCAGCTCTCCCTTGTCGACCAGCGCCCGCAGCAGCAGGATCCACAGGAGCCAGCGGTCGCTCGGCTGGCGGACGCCGTCGCGATCCGCCTCGGCCAGCACCTCCTCGGCGGGCACGACCTCCCCGGCGACCCTCAGCGCCGCCTGGACGTGCAGCCACAGGAAGATCCCGTCGCGCTCGTCGTAGCGGCTCGCATGGATGTCCGGGCCGGGCAACGGCATCCTCACGAAGCCCAGGCCGCCCAGCAGCTCGGCCACGCGCCCCAGCGCCTCCGGCTCCACCAGGACGTCGACGTCGCCATCTGGGCGAGCCAGCCCCTCGCGGGGCCGGAGCAGCGACCAACGCACGCCCCCGCGGTCCAGCGCGGCAAGGGCGTCGCTCGCCTCCGCCGCGATCATCCGGTGCGTTCGCCCAGGTAGTCGGCCTGGACCTCGCTGAACTCTCCGTCGGCCACCACCCGGCCCTTCTCGAGCAGCAGCGCGCGCGTGCTGAAGCGCTCGAGCATGGGATGGTCGTGACCCGTGGCGACGACGATCCCGCCCGCCGCCAGGAGGTCGTTCACGTAGTTCTCGAGGTGGTCGCGGAACTCGTGGTCGAGCGCCTCGTGGATCTCGTCGAGCAGGAGGATCTGCGGATCGGTGCGCTCCATGATGGAGAGCCCGAGCCGGGCCCGCATGCCCTGCGAGTAGCTCGCCACCAGGCGCTCGTAGTGCTTGTCGAGGCCGCTCCGGCGCTTGACCTCGTCCATCTGCGCACGCGCCTGTTTCGGCGTCATTCCCGACAGGACCCCCAGCAGCATCGTGTTCTCCCTGCCGGTGAGCATGGCCATGACGCCCGCCTGGATGGACAAGAGAGAGCCCAGCCGCCCCTCGGTGACCATCGTGCCGGTGTCCGGCTCCAGCACATGGGCGATCGTCCGAAGCAGCGTGGACTTGCCGGAGCCGCTCGGGCCGAGCAGGGCCACGGCCTCGCCCGTCCCGATCTCGAGGCTCACGTCCGCGAGCGCCCAGTTGTCCCCGCCGGGACGGCGGATGTGCGCGACCGTGGGGCTGACCGTGCGCTGCTGGCGGTCGAACAGATAATGAATGCCGACGCCCTCGGCGCGCACCAGCGGGCTCAATTGTCACCCACCAGCTTCGCGAAGTGCCGTTCCTCGCGGCGGTAGAGCGGCACGAAGACGAGGGCGAGCGCGAGACCGACCGCGGCCGGGTAGGCGAGCTGCCAGAACGCCGGCGAGTCGCCGTACACGAACACGTGCCGGAACGACTCGAACAGACCCGTGAACGGGTTGTAGACGATCCAGCGCTCGACGTCGTCGGACACCTCCGACAGGGCGACGATCCCCGGAGCGGCGAAGAACAGGAGCCGAAGCCCCTGGCTTGCCAGCGTCCTCACGGCCGGGAACCACAGGCCGATCAGAGCCGCGGGCCACGCCGCCCCCAGGGCCAGGATCAGCGCGACCGCCACGACCACCGGGAGCCACAGCAGCGACAGATGCGGCCCCACGCCGTAGATGATCATCGCGATCGGGAACATGACGAAGCTGGCCGCGAACGCGAGCGACTCCGTCACGACCGAGGACGGCGGGATCAGCATGCGGTCGAAGGACATGTTCATGAGGATCGGCTCCCGCAGCGAGACCGCGGACATCGCACTGATGCACGAGAACAGGATGATCTGGAAGGGCACCACCGCGCACGCGAGCATCAGGCCGGGAGCCTCCCCGCCGCGGTCGAACATCAGGCGCAGCAGCAGGTAGACCCCGACGAGCGCGAACGGGTCGACGATCCACTGGATCAGCTGTCCGCGACCGCGGCCGTAGCGGATGTGAAGGTCGCTGCGCGCGAGCGCCAGCAGGATCTGGAGCCGTCGCGTGAGCGGGGCTATGCGGCTTCCGAGGTCGTTCATGTCGGGTCCGGATCAGGATCGGTCAGCGCGCGGGCCAACTCAAGCGCGAAGCGGCCCAGCGTCGTGGTGTCGGGCTGCAGCCGGCCGATCAGGTGCGGGTCCGTTTCGGCAGTAAACACCTCGGACCGGCCGGTGTAGGCGGCCTCGTAGCCCGCCGCGCGCGCCGCGCGCGCCTCGCGCTCGGCGGCCTTCCCGTGCGGATAGGCGAGCGTCCGGGGGAGCTCGCCGGTCGCGTCCGGGCGGCGCTCCAGCTCGTCCGCGAGCGTCTCGTCGTCCAGCGCGGTCAGCAGGTGGTGCCGCGGAGTGTGCGCCCCCAGCTCCCAGCCCGCGTCCGCGAGCGCGGCGGCGCCATCCGGCCCGAGCGGCGGCGCGACCCCGTCCGCCACCACGTCGCGGAGCCTCAGCTCGAGCGCGTCGCGCTCGTCCGGCGAGAGCCGCTCCGCGGCCTGCGCGAGCCGCCCGATGGCGCGCGGCCTCCGCTCGAGCGCGCCCTCGACGAGCTCGGGCGGCAGCGGCGGGAGCCCCTCGGGCGCGACCAGCCGTCTGTCCATGGCCACCTGGAGCAGCTGCCACCAGAACGGCGAGCGCGCGCCGCACAGGAACGCGGTCGCCGCCGCCCCGTGCCGGCGCAGCACGGGCAGGGCGTGCTCTACGTGAGACGGCAGGTCGTCGTCGAACGTCACCGCGACCGGGATCGGCTCGCCCGCGGCGCGCGCCCGCGCGGCCGACGGCAGCTCGGCGGCCGTGACGGGCCGGTAACGCCGGCTCAGGTGGCTCACCGCGCGCTCCAGCGCGTCCGCGGCGACCGGCGGGTCGATCTCGAGCCGCGGGTCACCGCCCCGAGGCGCCACCGAGTGCAGGACGATGGCCGCGCCGCGGGTCGCCGGCGACTCGAGCAGGCGCCGCTCGAGCCGCGTGGCGAGCACACGCCGCGCCCGCTCCCGCAGCGGCTCCGGCACGGCGCCGCGGACGCGGCGCACGAGCGCTAGCCGTGCCGGCATCCGGCCGCCGTGGGGCTCACGGAATGTCGTGGGCGGGCGGGACGCAGACGACGGTCAGGCCGCGCACGTGCAGGTCGCCGTACAGGTCGACCGGCGGCGGCCGGTCGGGCACCGGACCGGCGAGCACGACGATGCCGAGGTCAGGCGCGTCGCGCAGCGCCGCCTCGACCGCCACGGGCTCGCCCGTGGTCTCCACCACAGGTTCCGCGCCGGGCGGGAGCCCGGCCAGGACCTCATCGAGCGCGGACTGGGCCATGGCTCGAAGCATAGGTAGCCACGTCGACGGGGATTCCGTCCCGGGCGGAGCGGTAGGCGGCGTCCACGAACGCCTGCACGGCCAAGCCGTCGGCGGCCCCGGCCTCGGGCGGCTCACCGCGCAGCACCGCGGCGGCGAAGCGCTCGACAAACACGCGGCGGGGATCAACGCCGTCGTCCTCCGGCAGCGCGCACCAGCGCCCGGGAGCCACCCCCGCGGCCGCGCTCTCCGTGTAGACCGCCGGCTCCGGCTCGAGCCTCAGCGACCCGACCTCGCCCCACAGCTCGAACCGACTCGGCGGCGCCCCGCGCGTGCTCGCCGACCCCGAGACGGAGCCGAGCGCGCCGCCCGCGAATTCCACCGTGATCGCCACGCCGTCCTCGACCTCCGCCCCCGGCTCGGTGCGTGTGGCGGCGGAGACGCGCACCGGCTCGAGCCCGGCCACGTGCCGCACGAAGTCGACGTAGTGCGTCAGGTTCATGATCAGCACGCCGCCCCCGGCGCGCTCGAGGCTGCCGCGCCATCCCGAGGGCGAGCGCCCGGAGAAGCCTCCGACCCAGTAGGACTCCGGCTTGTCGGCGTGGAAGGCGACTGTCACGCCGTGCGGCTCGCCCAGCGCGCCGGCGGCCACCAGCTCGCGCGCGGCCGCCATGGCGGGCTCGTGCCGGTACGGGAAGCACACGGACAGGGCCACGCCCGCGCCGGCGGCGGCCTCCGCGGCGCGCTCCGCGGCCGCGAGGTCGACGGCCAGCGGCTTCTCGACCACGGCGTGCAGGCCGGCGGCCGCGGCCTGCTCGACCAGCGGGGTGTGGAGGTCGTGCGGAACGCACAGGAAGACGGCGTCCACGCGGTCCGGGTCGAGCGCCTCGTCGAGCTCGGCGGCGACCTCCCCGCCCACCCGCTCCGATACGGCGGCCGCGAGCGCCTCGACCGGGTCGTAGCTCGCGACCAGCTCGGCCCCGGTCGCCGCGGCGATCGCGCGGGCGTTGTGAAGGCCCACGTCGCCACAGCCGACGAGCGAGAAGCGCAGGCTACGGGTGCCCGCGACGCGCCGCTCGGCCGGGGCGGCCGGCGCACTTGCCTCCGGGCTGCGCCGGAGCGGAGGGACGCCCACGAGCGCGCGCCTCCGCACGCGCTCGCCGGCCGGAACGAGGGTCCAGTCGAAATGCCCGCCCTCGATCGCCCCGCGCGCCAGCCGCCGGTACGCCAGCTGCGCCTCGCGCGCGTCGAGCGCCTCGCCGGCGAGATCGGCGGCGCTGATCGCGCCGCGCGCCAGGCCGTCGAGGAACAGGTGCGCGAGCTCCTGGAACGGATCGCCGCCGTCGCGTTTCGCCTCCTTGGACAGCGCGCTGATGTGGGCGCCCACGAGCCGCAGGCCCTTCCGGCGCGCGGCCACGAGCAGCTCGCCCGGCGTGGTCCCGCGCGGGGAGCCGAGCAGCACGACCATCGCGCCCGGGCGCGCCGCGGCCACCGCCGTGGCGAGCGCGCCGGGGTCTCCGGTGGCCTCGATCACGATGCCTGCCTCCACGGCGTCCACGTCGTCCGCGGTGGTAAGGAACCGGTCCGCGCCGCCGAGCCGGGCGCTCGCCTCCCGCCGGCCGCTCGCGGCTACAACTGTCACGTGGCCCGGCTGCGCCAGGGCGGCCAGCCGCTGCGCGAGCGCGCCGATCGGGCCGGCGCCGACCACGCACAGGGCGTCGCCCGCCGCGATGCCCGCCCGCCGTACGCCGTAGCCGGAGATGATCGCGAGGTAGACGAGCGCCGCCTCGGCGAGCTCCACGCCGTCGGGGACCGGCGTCGCGTAGGCGGCTGGGACCGTGGCCACGGACGCGTGCGGCACGCGCGCGACCGCCACCAGATCGCCCTCGCCGATTCCGGAGACACCGGCGCCGGCGGCGATAACCCGGCCGGCGCCCGAGTAGCCGGGCAGATACGGAAAGTCCGGCTGCGCGTTCGGGAGCCGCAGCCACTGGGCCCGCTCGGTGCCCGGGCTGATGGCCGACTCGAGCAGCTCGACCGTGATCTCGCCGGGGCCGGCGAGCGCGTGCTCGACCGGCCGCAGCTCGGCCCTGCCGCGGGCCGTGACCACCACCCCCACCCCGCCGACCACTCCGCCGCGATTGCGGGCGGCGCGCACCCGGGCGCGACCCCAGTCGACCACGTCCCGGCGCGCGGCGAGCAGCTCGGGACCCTCGTGGCCGAGCGCCCCGAGAGCCGCGTCGATGCTCGACACGACGAGCTTTGCCGTTCGCCCTCGCACCGGGACAGGATAGGTTGACCCGATGGTGGGGGTCGTGCTGCTCTTCTCCGGGACCGCGCTCCTTGCGGCCGCCGCCGCCCTCACGACGGCGCTCTTGCGGCCGGACTCCCGGCTCGACGGGGCGATCACGTTCGGCGTGGTGGGCGCGGCCGGCGCCGTGGTCTCGCTGCTGGCGGCCGGCGCGGTGGGCCTCCTCCATCCCGGTGTCGTGCTGGCGCTACAGGCGGCCTGGGCGCTGGGCGCGGCCGCGGTGCTGCGGCGCCGCGACCCGGCTCGGCTCGGCGGTAGGTCGCGGGCTCCGCGGCTTCCAGGCCGGGAAGCGGTTCGCGCCCACCCGTGGGCCGCGCTGGCCGTGGCGCTGGCCGCGGTCGCGCTCGCCTGGCAGCTGCTCGTAGGGCTGGTGCTCCCGCCGTTCGCCTACGACGCGCTCACCTACCACCTCACGATGACCGCGTCCTGGCTCAGGGATGCGAACGTCGACCCCACGCCGCTGAGCCTCTGCTGCGCCCGCTATCCGGCCAACGCCGAGCTGCTCTTCACCTGGCCGGTGCTGCTCCTCGGCACCGACACGATCGTGGACACGGTCCAGCTGGGGTTCGCGGTGCTGGGCGCGCTGGCGGTCGCCGGGATCGCGCGGACCGCGGGCCTCGGAGGTGCCGCCCAGGTCTTCGCGGGCGCGCTGTTCGCCGTGACCCCGGCGGTGCTCGCCCAGTCGCCCACGGACTACGCCGACGTGATCGTGGCCGCCTGCGTGCTGGCGGCGCTGCACGCGCTCGCCCGCTTCGCGATCACCGGCGCGCCCGAGCGGCTCGTGGTCGCGGGGCTCGCGACCGGGCTCGTGCTGGGCATCAAGGGCACCGGCATCGTGTGGGCCGCGGCGCTGATCCTCACCACGACCGTGCTGATCGCGCGGTGGGCCCGCGCCGGCCAGCCGCCGCGCGGCGCGACCGCGCGCGCCGCCGCCGCGTTCCTGGTCGCATGCCTCGCGCTCGGCTCCTACTGGTACGTCCGGAACTGGATCGAGGTCGAAAACCCCGTCTATCCGTTCCAGGTCGAGGTGGCGGGGAAGACGCTGTTCGAAGGCCCGCTGCGGGTCGACGACGTGCTCACCGACCCCGATCCGTCGAAGGACGAGTCACGACCGGTCGAGGTCGTCCGCTCGTGGGCCGCGGACCTGGACTTCTGGCGGCACGGCTCCTACGACTACGAGGAGCGGCTCGGCGGCCTCGGGCCGCTGTGGCCGTGGCTCGGGCTTCCGCTCCTGCTCGCGCTCACGGTCGGCCTCGTGCGGCGACGGAGCCCCGCCCTCGTCGCGCTGGCCGCGACCGCGCTGGTGTTCGTCGTGCAGCCGTACGCGTGGTGGGCGCGCTTCACCATCCCGCTGATGGCATTCGGCGCGATCGCGATTGCGGCGAGCGCCGAGTGGGCGCCGCGGCGCTGGATGCGGGTCGCGCTGCCCGTGGTCGCGCTGGCGCTCGCGGGCGCCGGCGTCGTGCTCTCCTCGTACGAGGTCGACCCCGCCGGCCACGGCGAGCCGCTGAAGGCGACCGACCTGGTGCGCCTCGTCGGGAAGCCGTCGGAGGAGCGGACGATCGGCCGGCTGTTCTTCCCCGAGTACCGCTTCCTCGAGCGCGTCCCCGAGCGCGCGACGGTCGTCGTGGACCTGCACGCCGAGCCCGTGCGCTTCGTCTACCCGCTGTTCGGCCCGCGCCACCGCCGCGACGTGCGGCCCGCCCGCGGGGCCGCGCTCGTGGCCGGGGCGTGGCACGTGACCTCGAGGGGGCGGCCGCTCGAGCGAGCGCTGCGCGGCGACCCGCGGTTCAGGCTCGAGTCGTCGGAGCGTGGCCTCGACGCCTGGCGACCCGTGCGATGAGCGAGCGGAGCCTGCCGCCGACCCGGCGTGCGCATGCGGCCAGGGTCGCGGCCGGGTCGCGCCGCGCCGCCCGCCACAGCTGACGCGCCGCCGGGCGCGACTCGCCGAGCCATGCGTGGGCGGACGCCCGGTCGAGGTGAAGCCGCACGTACGCCCGGCGCTCGAGGCGCGAGCCGCGCAGCTCGGGATGGCGCGCGAAGTAGCCGCCTAGCACGGTCTCGCCGGCGGCCACGCCCGCCGCAACGTCGGCCGTCTTCGTGACCGACGCGGCGTGGCGGCGGTAGCGCGTGACGACCTCGTCGAGCGGCCGGACGGCCGCCTGCTCGAGCGCGCGCAGCACAAAGTCCCAGTCGCCGCTCACACGGAACGCGTTCTCGTTCCAGGGGCCGGCCGCCTCGACGACGGCGCGCGGGAACAGCATCGAGACCACGTAGACGTGGAAGCGCCCCATCAGGCACTCCTCCGCGGCGTCGCCCGCGACGCGCGAGGTGGCGACCGAGAGCGGCGTGAGCGCCTCGTCGCACATCTCCGTTGCCCCATAGGAGATCTCACCCGAGTCCCCGGAGCGGTCGAGGAGGCGCGCCGTGCTGTTCCGCGCCACCACGTCGTCCGAGTCCACGAAGCGCACGAACCGCCCGCTCGCCACGGCGATCCCGGCGTTCCGCGCCGCGTACGGGCCGCCGTGCTCGACCCGCAGGTGGCGGAGCCGGCCGTCGCCGATGTCGGCGAGCAGGTTCTCGGCCGGCTGCTCCGAGCCGTCGTCCACCACGATCAGCTCCAGGTCGCAGCCGCGCTCCTCGAGCACGCTTCCCACCGCCTGGCGCAGCCAGTCCTCGCGCGTTCGCCAGACCGGCATGATCAGGCTCACATCGGTCACGCGAGCAGCTCGGAGACGGTGACGGGCCGCAGGCCGCGCTCGAGCAGCTCGGGCACGAGCCGTGCCACGGCCCCGGCTGTCGGCGCGCGCGTGGCGGAGCCCTGGTTGCCGGGCGAGACGCCGTCGTGGAGGCAGACGATGTCGCCGGGCCCGATCTCGGACAGGACGCGCTCGACGATCTCGTCCGCCGAGTCGCGGCTCCAGTCGGCGGGATCTACCGAGCGCAGCACCACGAGGCGCGCGCCGCCCAGGCTCGCGGCGAGCGCCACCCGCTTCGGCGCGCCGCAGTAGGGCGGCCGGACCAGAGCCGGCCGCGTGCCCGCCGCCTCCTGGATGACCGCTGCCGTGCGCCGCAGCTCGCGGCGAAGGTCCACGTGGCTCTGGCGGGCGGGGTCCGAGTGCGTCCAGAGGTGGTTGCCGAGCTCGTGGCCGGCCCGCGCGAGGGCGGCGGCCGCCTCGGGGTGCCGCTCGACCGCGGCGCCGAGCAGGAAGAAGGTGCCCCTGCAGCCGTGCTGCTCGAGCGCCCCCGCCACCTCGGCCGTCCACTCGGAGGGACCGTCGTCGAACGTGAGCGCCACGGCCGCCGGCGTGCCGCTCGCGCGGGTCACGATGCGGGGCCGTCCGAGCGCGCTCCTGGCGAGGGCGCGCAGCCGCGCGCTCACCGGGCGCGGACCGCGCGGGCGCACGTCACGAGCGGAAAGCGGGCGTCGTCGACGGCCAGCTCGGCGTCGGTGAGGTCCTCCGCGGCGAGCCCCTCGAGGAAGGCCACCTGCGCGAGCACGTTGCCACGGCCGTCGACCCTGACCTCCCCCGGCGCGAACGCCTCCTCCAGGAGCCGCTCGGCCACGAGCGGGGTGAACCGCCAGAAGTCGGTCAGTGGCGACCCGGCGACCGGGCTCGTGACTGGAAGCGTGGCGAGCAGGACCCCGCCCGGGCGCAGCACGCGATGCGCGTGCGCCAGCGCGCCGCGCAGGTCGAGGATGTACTGCAGCGTCTGGGTGAGCACGAAGCAGTCGAACGCCTCCGACGGCAGCTCGTCCGCGGCGGCCAGGTCCGCGACGTACGTGGCGAGCTGGTTGTCCGGGTCAACGTCCAGCACGGCCCGCTCCTCGACGGCGTGCCCGAAGCGATCGGTGTAGCCGCTGTCCTTCACCTCCAGCACCCGGCCGGTGATGTCTCCCCGATGCTCTTCGAGGAACCGGTCGATGTACCACCTGTCCACCGGCAGCCCGCGATCGTACCCCCATTTGCTGCTGACCGGCGTGGTCTTCCCGAGCGACCCGAGCCACACCGGCCGGCGGCGCCGCCGGAGCGAGCCGAGCAGCGGACCGAGCCTCATGGGCCGGTCCTCAGCCGGCGCCGTCCAGGCGCCGCTCGAGCGCCTCGAGCTGGCGTTCCAGCTCCTCCGGCAGCTTGTCGCCGAACTGCGCGAAGTGCTCGTGCAGGCGCGGCAGCTGCCCGCGCCATTCCTCGGCGTCCACCCGGAGCAGCTTCGCGACCGCCTCGCCGGGCAGGTCGAGGCCGGACGTGTCGAGCGCGTCGCTCGCCGGCACCAGGCCGATCGGCGTCTCCTCCGCCCCGGCCCGGTCGTCGCAGCGCTCGAACACCCAGGCGAGCACACGGCTGTTCTCGCCGAACCCCGGCCACAGGAACTCGCCGTCGCCGTTCTTGCGGAACCAGTTGACCATGAAGATCTTCGGCAGCTTCGCGCCCTCGCGGCGGCCGATCTGGAGCCAGTGGCCGAAGTAGTCGGCCATGTGGTAGCCGCAGAAGGGCAGCATCGCCATCGGATCGAAGCGCAGCTCGCCGACGGCGCCCGCGGCCGCCGCGGTCTTCTCGGAGCCCATGATCGCGCCCATGAACACGCCGTGCTCCCAGTCGAGCGCCTCGGTCACGAGGGGCACGACCGCCGCGCGCCGGCCGCCGAACAGGAACGCGTCGATCGGCACTCCCTTCGGGTCCTCCCAGTCATCCGAGATCGACGGGCACTGGTCCGCCGGCGTCGTGAAGCGCGCGTTCGGGTGCGCCGCCGTCGCCTCCGAGCCGGGGGTCCAGTCCTCACCCAGCCAGTCGATGGCGTGGTCGGGCGGGTCGGACATCCCCTCCCACCAGATGTCGCCGTCGTCGGTGAGCGCGCAGTTCGTGAAGATCGAGTTCTCCCGCAGCGTGGCCATCGCGTTCGGGTTCGTCTCGTCGGACGTGCCCGGCGCCACGCCGAAGAAGCCCGCCTCGGGGTTGATCGCGTACAGGCGGCCGTCGTCGCCGAACTTCATCCAGGCGATGTCGTCGCCGACCGTCTCCACCTTCCAGCCGGGCAGCGTGGGGATCAGCATCGCGAGGTTGGTCTTGCCGCAGGCGGACGGGAACGCGCCGGTCACGTGCTTCACCCGCCCGTCCGGCGAGGTCAGCTTCAGGATCAGCATGTGCTCGGCGAGCCAGCCCTCGTCGCGGGCCATGACCGAGGCGATCCGCAGGGCGAAGCACTTCTTGCCGAGCAGCGCGTTGCCGCCGTAGCCCGACCCGAACGACCAGATCTCGCGCGACTCCGGGAAGTGCACGATGTACTTCTCGTCGTTGCACGGCCACGGCACGTCGTCCTCGCCCTCGGCGAGCGGCGCTCCGACCGAGTGCAGGCACGGCACGAACTCCCCGCCCTCGCCCAGGACCTCGATCGCCGTCTGCCCCATCCGGGTCATGATCCGCATCGACACCGCCACGTACGGCGAGTCGGTGAGCTGGACGCCCACGTGCGCGATCGGCGAGCCGAGCGGGCCCATCGAGAACGGCACCACGTACATCGTCCGGCCCCGCATCGACCCCCGGAACAGCTCCGTGAGCGTCTCGCGCATCTCCCCGGGGTCGCGCCAGTTGTTCGTCGGGCCGGCGTCGCCCTCGTCCTCCGAGCAGATGAACGTGCGGTCCTCGACCCGGGCCACGTCCTTCGGATTCGAGCGCGCCAGATACGAATTCGGGCGCTTGGCGTCCGACAGCCGCTCGAAGGTCCCGGCCTCCACAAGCTGGCGGCAGAGCTCGTCGTACTCCTCCGCCGACCCGTCGCACCAGTGCACCGTCTCCGGCTGTGTCAGCTCGGCCACCTGGTCGACCCAGGCGAGCAGCTTCTGGTGGGTGGTTGGCGCGGCGGTGGCGTTCGTCACGGGGGCGCGGCTCTCCTTATCTCCGGCGGATGAGGCCGTCAAGCCTATCTCCGGCGCGCCCTAGACTGCGCCGCGTGCGGGCGGTATTGCGCTTCGTGGCGTCGGTGATGATGGTCAGCGGGGCGCTCCTGATCGCGGACGCGGCCGTGACGCTCCTGTGGCAGGAGCCGATCTCAGCCTACGTCGCGGACCAGAACCAGGGCACCCTGAAGAAGGCCTACTTCGACCCGCCCCAGCGGGTCATCCACCGGCGGCCGCTGAAGGGCGACGCGATCGCCAGGATCATGATTCCGAGCATCGGCGTGAACAAGTACGTGGTCGAGGGAACCGACGTGGACAGCCTTCGAAAGGGCCCCGGCCACTACCCGGACACGCCCCTGCCCGGCGAGCCCGGAACCACGGCGATCGCGGGCCATCGCACCACCTACGGGGCGCCGTTCAGGCACATAGACGAGGTGCGCCACGGCGAGCCCGTGATCATCGACATGCCGGACGGCCGGTTCGTGTACCGCGTGCAGCGCACGAAGATCGTGGACGACCAGGACCTGTCGGTGCTGGACAGGGTGGGCTACCAGCGGCTGGTGCTGAGCGCGTGCCACCCGCTCTACAGCGCGGCGCAGCGGATCATCGTGTTCGCGCGGCTCGTGCGCCGCGAGCCGGCGCGCGTCAGGCGAAGTTGAGCGGAGCCGCGGCCCCCGAGTCGATAGACGACTGGTCGCGCGACTCCAACAGGAGAATGAGACCTATCACGAGCGCCACCGATATCGCGACGACCGCGAGCCAGTAGAGAATCTTGAGGAACATGGCCGTCGAGGCGGAAAGCTACACGCTGGCCCGGGTGCGCCGGCGGGCGGGCGGGTTCGTCCGCGAGAGCCCCGCGGTCGTGCCCGCCCTGCTGGCCGTCGGCGTCCTGATCGCGCTGGCGGCGACCGAGGCCGGCTTCCACGCCCGGCACTGGTACGCGGCCGGGCTGTTCCTGCTCGCGCTCCTCGCGGTGACCGTCATCGCCATCGGCCCTCCGCGCGGCGTCCCGCGCCCGGTGGCGGCCGCGCTGGGCCTGTTCGCCGCCTACACGGCCTGGAGTTACCTCTCGATCACCTGGGCGGACCAGCCCGGCCCCGCCTGGGACGGCGCCAACCGGACCGCGATGTACCTCGTCCTCCTGGCGCTGTTCGCGCTCTGGCCGCTGTCCGGGCCGGCCGTGACGCTGCTGCTGGGCACGGTCGGGCTGGGTCTCGCGGGCGTGGGCCTCGTCGAGCTCCTGAAGTTGAATGCGGCCGCCCACCCCGGCGCCTATTTCATCGACGTCCGCTTCGTGGAGCCCGCCGGCTACATGAACGCGAACGCGGCGCTGTGGACGCTCGGCATGTTCGCCTGCCTCTACCTGTGCACGCGCCGCGAGGTCCCGTCGCCGTTCCGCGGGCTCGCGCTGGGCGGCGCCGGCCTGCTCACGGGCCTGGCCCTGCTCTCCCAGAGCCGCGGCTGGGCGCTGGCGGTGCCGCTCGCGCTCGTGCTGTTCCTCGTCCTCTATCCCGATCGCGTCCGCCTGCTGGCGGCGATCGCCGCGGTCGCGATCGCCGCGGTCGCGATCCACGGACCCGTGCTCGCGGTCCACGACGACTACACGCCGGCCTCGTTCCACGGCCTCGTCTCGGATGCCTCGAGCGCGATCCTGCTCGCCGCTGCTGCACTCGCCGTGGTGGGCCTCCTGGCCGCGCTGGTGGACCGGCGCGTGGAGCTGGAGCCACGCGCGCGAACCGCGATCGGCTGGGCCACCGCCGCCGTGGTGGCGATCGTGCTCGTGGGCGGCGTGGCGGCCTACGCGGCGAAGGAGGGCAGCCCGGCCGAGCGGATCGCGGACAGCTGGCGGGACTTCAAGAAGGGCGGCGCCGCGCCCCAGGCGGGCACGTCCCGCTTCGCCAGCGGCGGCACGAACCGGTACGACTTCTGGAAGGTCGCCTGGCACGCGTTCGAGGACGACCCGCTCACCGGCCTCGGCACCGAGAACTTCCAGCAGCAGTACCTGCTGCGGGGAACGAGCGACGAGCAGCCACGCTACCCGCATTCACTGGAGCTCGGCGTGCTGTCGGAGACGGGCCTGCCCGGCGCGCTCCTGCTGTTCGCGGCGCTCGCCACCGCGTTCGTGGCGGCGCTCCTCGGCACGGCGGGATCGGCCGGCGGACGGGCGGCCGCCGCCGGTGGGCTGTCCGTGTTCACCTACTGGCTGCTCCATGGGTCGGTCGACTGGTTCTGGGAGTTCCCCGCCCTGGCCGGCATCGCGCTCGCCGGGCTCGGGATGGCCTGCGCGCTGGTGCCGCGGCGCGCCGCCGCGCCCAGGCGGGCCGCGATGGGGCTCGCGGCCGGCGTGGCGGGCGCGGTCGCGGCGGTGGTGCTCGCCCTCAGCTTCGCCCTGCCGTGGCTGGCCGAGCTCGAGATCCATCGGGCCACCGCGACGTGGCGCGGAAACCCCGACGCGGCGTTCCGGCGACTCGACCGGGCGGCCGACCTGAATCCGCTCGACGCGACGGCGCCGCTCACCTCCGGGACGATCGCGCTGCTCGAGAAGCGGCCCGCGCTCGCCGAGCGCGAATTCGCCGAGGCGCTCGATCGCGAGCCGCACAGCGACTACGCGCTGCTCGAACTTGGCGCGCTCGCAGCGACCCGCGGGGAAACCGCACGCGGGCGCCGGCTGGTGCGCCGCGCGGCGCGCCTGTCGCCCCGGGACCAGCAGATCGCCCTGGTCCTGAGGCGAATCGAGCGGGGACAGAAGGTCAATCTGGCGGCTGTGAACGGCTCGATCCTGAACAGGGCGAGGGCGCGCGGCACCCGAACGCGATGAGCGGCGTCCGCTAGGTTCGAGAAAGACCGCTACTTTCGCGCTTACTGATTGTCTGTTCCGGGCAAGAGATGGCGCAGAATTGGCGCAACGCCAAGAACCATGGTATGAACAACTACGGACTTTGCACGGACTTCTGACGTCCCCATGAAGGGGATCGCGTCGCGACAGGGTGAGGAAGCAATGAGGAAAACACTTTCAATACTGGCGGCCCTGGCCATACTGCTGGCCTTCAGCGCCACCGCCTACGCGCAGTCGTCGATCGACGGCTATAGCAACGAGGCGGGCCAGGTCCAGGAGAACGTCCAAGGCAACGGAACGACCCCGGTTTCGGCCAACGAAAGCGGCGGGGCGCTCCCGTTCACGGGTCTCGATCTCGCGTTGATCGCGGCGGCGGGCGGCCTGCTTGCGGCCGGCGGCCTCGCCATGCGGCGGCTGACGCGTGCACCGGGTTCCGCCTAGACACCTCGAACGGTCCCGAGGGCTAACAGACACACCTATTCCGCTGCTACCCGGCTTTGACCGGGAGCACGAACAGATCCCCGACGATCCAGCGGTGGCAACGCTAGAACACGCATACCTGCACGGGCGCCCGGATGGCGCTGCGGCGGAGGAGACGGCGGCCTCACCGGTCGCCGTCGAGCTCGCCGCGCGCCCCCGAACGCTCCGCCAAGGCCTGTTCCAGGGCCCGGGCTGGACGGCGTTCCGGGCGGCGGTGGACGTCTCGGCGCTCATCCTCGGCAACGTGGCCGCTCTTCTGGGCGCCAAGGCCGCGGACACAGGCACCGACGGCGAGCATCTGATCTGGCTGTTCCCGATCCTGGTGTGCGGCCTGCTCGCCGCGTGGGGCCTCTACAAGGACACGGTCCAGATGCGGATCGTGGACGGCGTCGGGCAGGTGCTCGCCGCCACCTCGCTCGCGGCGATCCTCCTGATCGCCGGCGCCGCCCTGTTCGAGCCCGGCTCCCAGCCCGCGCCTCTGCTCGCGCGCGCCTGGCTGTTCGGCGCCCTCTATCTGAGCGCGGCGCGCATGCTGCTCGCGTGGGCGCACCGCCGCGCCCGGGCCACGCGCCTGATCGCGAAGCCCACCCTGATCGTCGGCGCCGGCCAGATCGGCGGCCGCGTCGAGCGGCGCCTGATGGGCCAGCCGGAGCTCGGCCTGCTCCCCGTCGGATATCTGGATTCGGATCCGCCCCCCGCCCACATGGTCCCCGACCGGGCCGCTCCGGTCCTCGGGGGCACGGAGGACCTCGGCGAGGTGGCACGCGAGACGGGAGCCCAGCACGTCGTGCTCGGCTTCAGCGCCGCGCCGGACCATCACCTGATCCCGCTCGTGCGGGAATGCGAGGTGCGCGGTCTCGAGGTGTCGCTCGTCCCGCGGCTGTTCGAGAGCATCAACGAGCGTGTCGCGCTCGAGCACCTGGGCGGGCTGCCGCTGTTCGGCCTCCACTCGATCAACCCCAAGGGCTGGCAGTTCACCATCAAGCACGTGCTCGACGCCCTGTGCGCGGCCATCCTCCTGGTGGCGCTCGCGCCGCTGCTCTTGACGATCGCGGCGGCCGTCAAGCTCAGCTCGCCCGGCCCGGTGTTGTTCCGCCAGCGCCGGATCGGCCGCGACGGGCAGGACTTCGAGATGCTCAAGTTCCGCTCGATGCGGAGCGAGGACGAGGGCGACCGGGAGGCCTCCGAGGCGTTCACCAACCTCTACATGCTGCGCAGGGACCTCGGTCCGGGCGGCGTCGAGGGCTCCGATCGCCGCACGCGCTTCGGCACCTTCCTGAGGCGCTCCGGACTCGACGAGCTGCCACAGCTGATCAACGTCGTCCGCGGCGAGATGAGCTTCGTCGGCCCGCGCCCTGAGCGCCCCGAGTTCGTCGATGTGTTCGGATCGGGGATCGAGCGCTACGCGGACAGGCACCGCGTCAAGTCGGGGATCACGGGATGGGCGCAGGTGAACGGCCTGCGCGGCAAGACCTCGCTCCGCGACCGCGTCGAGTGGGACAACTACTACATCGAGAACTGGTCGCTGTCGCTGGATCTGAAGATCCTGCTGATGACGATCACCGCGGCATTCGACCGCGCCGAGTAGTCAGAACTCTGCCTCGCGCTGGACGCGCGTCCTAAGTTTTCCGCCGCGCCCTCTCGTGAGCGCGGGGGCAGCCCGATGAGTGCAGCGCCCCAGCTGCAGTCGAAAGGACGCCCCCATGCCCCTCCCGCGGATTGCCCGCGCGGCCCTCCTGTCGTTCGGCCTGTTCCTAGCGCTGTTCCTCGCCCTTGCCGCACCGGCGGGGGCTCAGTCTGGTGCTGGTGTGGTGCGGTTTGCGAAGGCGGCGGAGTCGAGTTTTGATGTGTTCACGTCGTCGCCGACGGTGGAGCAGCAGGCGTGGATGCGGGCGCATTATGCGCGGATGCGGGCGTATTCGCCGTATTT
>DASUYU010000110.1:0-5353 GCA_036377235.1 Thermoleophilaceae bacterium | reverse complement strand
TCCTTGACGAGCAGCGACGCCTCGGGGAATGCCGCCTTGAAGCGGTAGCTCTCCGCCCTCAGCGGCAGTGTGCCGCCGAACGAGACCCACAGGAACAGCAGCAGGGCGGCCACGGACAGCGTGAAGCCCACCATTGCGGCGATCCGTCCGATGCTTGGCGGGTTCTTGTTCACGGTGTCTTCTTGAGGACCGGCAACGACGGGAGGTCGCCGATGATCGGGAGGCCGCCGCCGCTGTCCGGAGGCGGCACGGTCGGTAGGGCGTTGAAGTCACAGGAGCCGAACTGCGTGTTGATCAGCTGGTCGGCGGGGCTGGTGCCGCCAGGGCCGGGCGTGGTGAGCAGGTCGCCGAGCGCCGGGTTGCTCTCCGACACGTCGCCGATGACGCCCTGCACGATGCCGGCGAGCACGGGCGCCGGCACGCCGCAGATCGTGACCCGGCGCCACGGGCCCTGGGCGTCGGCGCTGGAGAACAGCGACGTGCCGTTCTGGGCCGCCCACGCGAGCCAGTAGAGGAAGCCCTCCTGGCGCTGGCGCTGCTGGGAGATCGACTTGCCGTCCAGGCTCTCCGCTCCGCCCGGGTTGTACGCGCCCATGTTGAAGAAGCGCTTCAGCTCGCCGAACGACGTCTTCAGGTCGGGCATGGCCTTCGCGGTGCCCTGCGCCGCGAAGCGCAGGTCGTTGGTCCACGGCCGGGCCGCGCGCACGAACGGCCGGATCTGCGTGCGGATGACCGGCTCGGTCTGGCGCAGGAACGGCGTGACGGCGGCGTTCGTCTCGGGCAGCTTGCGGATCGCCGGCCGCAGCGACTCGAGCGAGCTGCGCAGCACCGGGGCGAACTGCCGCACGTTCGCGAGCGCGCGCTCGGAGGCGTTCAGCGAGCCCGGCAGGCGCGCCACGGCCTCGGAGATCTCCGTGTCCTGCTGGGCGAGCTCGTCGAACACCGAGTGCGACGCGGTCACGAGCCTGCGGAGGTCCTGCGGGTGCTTGGCGAGCTCGGTCATCAGGAGCCCGTAGTCGTGGATCAGCTCCTTCAGCTTCGTGCGGCGGACGGCCGTCGCGCGGGTCACGCGGGCGAGGTCGCGGTGGATCGGCTCCAAGCGCCGGAACACCTCGCGGAGGTCGTCGCCGCGGTTCCTCAGCCCCTTGCCCACCCCCGTCACGAGCAGCTTCAGGTACGGGCGCGTGTCCGCGTCGAGCGCGGAGTAGATCTCGTCCGGATTGATGTCCGGCAGCGAGTTCGCCACCGGGATCGTGCCCCCGTCGGGCACCGGCTTGCCGCGGCCCGGGTCCACCTCCACGAACATGTCCTTCAGCGCGGTCTTCGGCCGCAGCAGGGCGCTCGCGTCCTGGCGGATCAGGTTCTTGTACTCGGGCTTCATCTCGAGCGTGACGAGCGCCACGCCCTCGTGCAGCTTCACGTCGGCGATGCGCCCGACCTCCACGCCGGCCACGCGCACGGTCTGTCCCTGACCCGGCTGCACGGCCTGCGCGTTCTCGAGCTCGAGCTGGATCTGCTTCGGCTTCGCCTCCACGAGCGGGAACCGGAAGTCCTGCTGGCTCAGCAGGTACACGGCGATGGCCACGCCCAGGAGCGCCAGGCCGGCGATCGCCAGGAAGTCGATCCAGTGCTTCTTGATCGCTAGCTTCACGGCCCGCCCCCGTACAGCGTCGCGTCGCCGCCCGGCGCGCTCAGGTTGGGCGGATCCTGCGTCTCGCACGGCACGTCGGGCCGGTGCGGCGGCGGCGTGTTGGGGTCGAGCGGGGCGGCCGGCTCGATCTTGCCCGTGGACAGCTTGAGCGGGTTCACGCCCTGGATGTGGAACACCGGCGTGTTCGCGTCGAAGTTCCGGCTCTCGCCCGCCAGGCCCACGAAGCTGTGCTGGATCTGAGCGCGCACGGAGTGGCCCGAGTTGCCCTCCTCGATGCTCGGGATGTCCGACTCCATGAACGGCACCAGCACGTGGTTGGTGCACGACGACACCGCGCGGAGCTGCTTGAGGAACGGCACGAGGCGCGTGTTCAGCTTCACCAGGGCCGGCACGGCGTGGCGCAGGTCGGCCGCCAGGCCCTTCAGCTCGCTCTGCTGGACGAGCCCGCGCGCCTGCGTGAACCACGGGATCGCCGCGTCGAGCGCGGGAACGGACGACCGCACGCCCGGGATCGCCTCGCGGGCGAAGGTGCGGAGCGTCGGCAGCGCCGCGTTCAGCTCGCCGAGGGCCGGATAGCCCTCGCGCAGCGTGTCGCGGAGCGCCGGCACCGCCGCCTCGAGCGCGGCGTCCTGGCTCGCGATCGCGCCCGCCACCGTGTTCAGGTCGGTCACGAGCTCCTTCAGGTCCTGCGGGTTCGAGGAGAGCGCGGCGAACGTCTTCTGCTGCCCGCGCAGGAGCCGCTGCACGTCGTGGTCCGGGTCCACGCCGAGCAGCGCGTCGTTCGTGAGGGCGCCGTAGCGGTAGGCGGGCTCGAACGACTTGATCGCGCGGTTGAACGCCTTCGCCCCGCCGCCCTGCAGCGCCACCGTGCCGTACTCGTGCAGGAAGGTCTGGAGGTCCGTCCGGACGTCCGAGTTCAGGACGTCGAGGATGTCCGGCAGCGTCACGTTCGAGGCGGTCTGCGTGATCGGGAGCGTCGAGCCGTCCTTCAGGTCGCCCGTCGACGGCGACCCGGGCTTGACGTCGATGAAGAAGTTGCCCTCCAGGAAGATCCGCGAGCGGATCTGGGCGCGAGCGTCCTCGTGGATCGGCAGCGCGTCGTCCTTCAGCTCCATCGTCACGTCGGCCGCGCCGCCGTCCTTCGGCTCGACCTTCGTGACCTTGCCGACCTCCACGCCCGCGATCCGCACCGGCGAGCGCGGCTTCAGGTTCTGCACATTGCGGAACAGCGCGTGCAGCTCGTACGGGTTCGAGAACGGGTTCGCCTTCGAGAACCCGAAGTAGGCGAGCAGGAGCAGCGTGGTCACGGCGAGGACGCCTGCCTTGAATGTGCTCATGGCACGTCCTTCAGGCTCTTGATCCCGAGCTGGCGGGCCTTGTACGTGCCGCCCAGCAGCCCCGGCGTGTTCGGATCGACCACCAGATGCCCGCCCGGGTAGCGCGGGTTCGACGCGAGCCGGAACGGATAACCGGTCTGGCCGCCCTGGCAGTCCGCGCGCCCCTGCGAGTCGACCGCGGGCCCGCCGTACTGCGTGTGGAGCACCTGCTTCGCCGGCGACGCCTGCGGGTCCTGGCCATTCGGCACGTCCACCGGCCGCTTCGACTCCGTCGAGCCGAGCGAGTTCTCCTGCTGCGTGTCCACGAGCTTGGCGAGAATCCGCTCTGCCGTGCCGCCGGGCACCACCGAGGACTGGTGCGTGCCGAGCGGGTTGAAGAAGTAGACGAAGTCGTTGCAGACGGTCTGGTACGGCGCGACGAACTGGAGTGCCGGCTTCGTCACGTGCACCGCCTGCCGCAGGTCCTTCAGCGCCAGCAGCGTGTTCGGGTTGTCCCCCAGGTCCTCCGCGGCCCGGAACAGGTCCTCGAGGTCCTCGCCGAGCGCCGGGGTCTCGCGGAACGCCGGGACGCCCGCCTTGAGCGCGGCGTTCACGAGCGGGAGCGTCGTCGGCAGCAGCGCGGTGCCCGGCTGGAGGTCGCGCGACACCGCCGCGAAGCGCGCCAGGAACGGCGTCTGGACGCGGAACGACTCGATGGCCGCCTGCAGCGTCGGCGGGCTCTCCGAGATCGTCTCGCGGAGCGCCTCCGGGTCGCGCGAGATGGCCGCGAACGTGGTGGCCATGTTGGAGAGCCACTCCGCCTGCACCTTCGCCACCGGCGCCGCCTCCGCGGCCGCCGCGCCGAGGCCCGGGAAGAAGCCCTTCAGCTCGGTCTTCTTGCTCGACAGGTTGCGCATCACGGGCAGCAGGTAGCGCGTGAACGGCTCGAGCTCGCGGATCGTCGTGTTGATCGCCTCGCCGCGGCCGGCGATCGAGTCGCCGAAGCCCTCGAGCGACTTCCGCGCGTCGTCACGCGTGCGCGGCGGGAAGGTCGAGAGCACGTCCTCGAGCTCCGGAGCGCTCGGCGTGGCGCGCGACAGCGGGATCGTGGCGCCGTCCTGGAAGGTCTTCTTCGAGCGGCCGGGGATGAGCTCGACGTACTTCAGCCCGAGCGCCGAGCGGGGCCGTACCGACAGCGTCGAGTCGACCGACAGCGGCTGGATCTTCTTGTCCAGCTTGAGATCGAGCACGGCGATCGCCCGTTCCTTGCCGCCGACGGTCTTCCGCTCGCTCGTGATGTCCTTGACGATCCCGACGCGGAAGCCGCCCGCGCGCACCTCGTTGCCCTTGACGAGCTTCGCGCCGTTCGGCATCTCGGCCTTGAGCTGGTACGTCGGCACGAACGGCAGGCCGTTGTTCGCCTGGTACGAGATGAACACGGCGACGATCGCGACGAGGATCGTCACGGCGCCGATCAGGACCGGGCTCGCGCTCAGCTGTCGGGTTCCGCCTCTCACTTGCCGAGCAGGTAGTCGAGGGCAGCGTTCGTCTCAGACTTCGCGGGCGCGGAGCTCGCCGGGACGGCAGGCGGAGGCGCCGACGCGGGCGCGGGGCCCGAGCGGGTCGGGTCCGGCGTGGTCACGCCCGGCTGCGTCGGGCCGAGGAACTGGTTGCACTGCGCGATGGTCTGCGCGTCCGGCTTCACCTGGTACGAGCCGCAGGCGGGGTTCACGACGATGCTGAGCCGCAGCACGTGGCCGATGTCGTCCAGCGGGTTGGAGGACAGCGTCTGCCAGAAGAAGTAGTTCCAGAGCCCCTCCATGCCGGTGAACCCGTCCCGGCTCGAGGTCGTGTGCGTCTTGTCGCCGGCGGGCGGGCCGGTGGCACGCGCGCGGCTGTCCGGCTCGACGGCCCGCTTGCGGTCGTCGATCGTCTGGAGGAACTGGCGGAGCGGCTTGGCGAAGCCGGGCGCGTCCTTGGCGAGCTTGCGGAGCTCGTTCACGTCGGCGGTGGTCTTCCGGACCGCGCGCTTGCCGACCACCGACATCTCGCCGAGCGCCTTGAAGGCCGGCGTGCCGGCCTCGGCGAACGGCCGCAGCCGCGTCAGGAACGTGTCGAGCTCGCCCGAGGCGGACTGGAGGTTCCGCAGCACGGGCGTCTGCGCCTGCGTCAGGTCGCCCAGGCGGTTCATGTAGGGCTCGAGCTCGGCGAGGAAGACCGGGAGGCGATGGAACGTCTCGCCGAGGTCCTGCCGCCGCGAAGCAGTGATCTCCGCCGTCCGGCCCGCCTCGTGCACGAAGCGCACCACGTCCTGCTTGCGGTTCTCGAGCGCGCCGATGACGGTGTGGGCGTCGCCGATGAACTTCTTGATGGTCTTCGTCTGCTT
>DASUYU010000109.1:0-2916 GCA_036377235.1 Thermoleophilaceae bacterium | reverse complement strand
AGCTCCAGCGCGGTCGCCGCCGCCGCGACGGCGTTGTAGACGTTGTAGAGGCCGGGGAGCTTCAGATCGAGCTCGAGGTTGCCCTGGGGCGTGCGGAGCTCCACGCGCGAGCCCTTCATGCCGTCGAGGGTCACGCGGGTGGCGGCCACCTGGGGATCGGGCCGCGTGCGGCCGCAGTTCGGGCAGCGGTAGCGGCCCATGTGGCCCAGATATACGGCCTCGTACTCGTACGGGTGGCCGCAGTTGCGGCAGTGCTTCGAGTCGGCCGCGTGCTGCATTCCGGGCAGCGCCTGCGAGTCGTCCTCGACACCGAAGTAGGTCACGCCGGAGCGGTCGCGGCCGAGGTCGGCCACGAGCGGATCGTCGGCGTTCAGGACGAAGCGTGCCCGGCCGTCCAGGTCCGCCGTGAGCTCGGCCCACCGGTCTGCCAACAGCTCGAGCTCGCCGTAGCGGTCGAGCTGATCGCGGAACAGGTTCGAGAGCAGCAGCATCCGGGGGGCGGTGTCGCGCGCCACCGCCGGGAGCCACGCCTCGTCCACCTCGAACAGGCCGATCTGCTCGCGCTCGCGGCCCGCGTCGAGCAGCGCGGTGGCCACTCCCCAGGCCATGTTCGAGCCCGCGCGGTTGTGCACGACTGGCCGGCCGGATGCCTCGAGCGCGGCGGCGATCATGGCCGCCGTCGTGGTCTTGCCGTTGGTGGCGGAGACGAGCACCGAGCCGGCGTCGAGCTCGCCCGCCATGCGCCGGAGCGATCCGGGCGACAGCTTCAGCAGCATCCGCCCCGGCGCGGTGGTGCCGCCGGTGCGGCCCACGCGCCGGCTGGCGGCCCGGGCGAGGCGGGCGAGGGTGCGGGCCACGCGGAACATCAGGTCGGCGCGATGACCCTGAGAGAGCGCCGCTCCACGCGCATGATCGCGGGCGTGGCGCCGATCGGGTCACCGTCGGCGTAGATGGCGAAGGGCCGGTCCGAGCTCACCTCGATCTCCTCGCCGCGGTGGAACTCCACGAGCTCCGAGCTGCCGTGCGTGCCCTTGAAGACGCGCGGCAGCAGCGCGAGGAGGCGGAGCTTCGAGGCGTCCTTGACGAACATGGCGTCCAGCCGGCCGTCGTCGATCTCGGCCTCGGGCAGGACGTACATGCCGCCGCCGTAGACCTTCGAGTTGCCCACGGCCACCGTGCACCCGGTGAACTCGTGACGCACGCCGTCCACGATCACTCTGAAGCGCGCGGCCTTCCACGTGGCGAGCGCCCTGAGCGCGGAGTACACGTACACGGCGTCGCCCTTCACGAGCTTGGCCTCGTTGGCGATCCGGTTGGCGTCCGAGTCGAACCCGAAGCTCGCGACGCCCATATAGGGCGTGCCCTCGACGTTCGCCACGTCGACGAGCCGTTCCTCGCCCTCGACGGCGAGCCGCGCGGCCTCGCCCGGATCGGTGGGGATGCCCAGCATGCGGGCGAGGTCGTTGCCGCGGCCGCAGGGGACGACCGCGAGCGCGCTGCCGGTGTGCTTGAGCGCCCCGGCCAGGGGACGGAGCAGGCCGTCCCCGCCGAGCGCGACCACGGTCTCGCCGGCCTCGGCGGCCCCGACGGCCTCCTCGTAGGCGTGGTCGATGCTGCGGGTGGTCACTGTGCGGTGGGTCGCGTTCAGGGCATCGAGCGTCTCGTGGACCTGCGGCAGCGCCTTCAGCGCCCGGCCGCCGGCCGAGGCCGGGTTCACGAGCAGCGCGAAGCGGCGCGTGGGGGGCGGGGCCCCCGGCTCCGCGCCGGCGGCCTGCGCGCGCGACTGCTCCGCGCTCACCCGGCGGCCGCCGCGGCCTTCGCGCGTTCCGCGGCCGCCAGGCCGCGTTCCTCTCCGCGCAGGTGCGGAGTCAGGTCGACCTTCTGTATCTCGGCCTTCGCCATCAGCTCGTCGCCGAGCAGCCGCTCGGCGTGCGGCTCCTCGAGGTCGTTCGGGTCGAGCGTCAGGAGCACGTCCTGCTGGACGCTGTGCCAGCCGGGCTCGTCCGTGACCCGCTCCGAGGCCACCAGCAGCTGGCCGGGCCGAGCCAGCCAGTGCAGGTCGAACAGGCCGAGCCGGTAGGCGAACAGCTTCTCCCCGTCGCTGAACAGGATGTTGAGCCCGCTGAACGGCGAGGACTCGAGCGCCCGCCGCATGGTCTCGCGGATGCACGCGACGGGGTCGCCGTCGTCGAAGTCGTGCATGAGCAGGTTGAAGAGGTGCTCGGAGTCGGTGTCGCCCTCGGGACGGCTCATGTCCGGCTCGAGCAGGCGCGGGTAGCGCAGGATCGTGCCGTTGTGGCCGAGCGTGTAGTTGCCGAGGCAGAACGGATGCGTGTTCTCCAGGCACAGATGGCCCATGGTGGCGCGCCGGACGTGCACGTTGAAGATGCGGCCGCGCATCTCGGTCGCCTTGACGAACTCGCCGTCCGCGTGGGCGGCCTCGGGGAAGCGGACGAGCTGCGGCTCGCCGCCCTCGGCGCGCTCGTACACCGCCATGCCCCAGCCGGAATCGTGCTCCTCCGACTGGCGGATCAGCGGGTTCTCGGCCTCGAGCAGCTCGTGCCGGATCGAGACGGGCTCCGAGGCGACGCAGCCGAACACGCGACACATGGCCACAGGATGCTACCCGGGGCAATGAGGGGGCGAATTTCGGCCGCTCGGCGGCTTCGCCAACCATGGCTATCAAGGGGCGGGAACCGAGCAGGATCTGGTGGGCGCGGCCGGGGAAGCTGTGCGGTATGGAGCGGCCGGGCGGGGGAGGAAGGAGTCACCGGCCGGAGCGGCGCGCGGCCGAGATCGTCTACCTGAAGGAGAACGGCGTGCGGCTCGTGGTCTCGACGATGAGCTCCCGCCACAACCTGGGCGCGTACGAGGCCGCGGGGCTGCCGTGGCACCACGTGCCGGTGGAGTCGGCGC
>DASUYU010000108.1:0-6235 GCA_036377235.1 Thermoleophilaceae bacterium | reverse complement strand
TCGTCACCGTGATGATCTTCGCGACCGAGGAGCGGGTCGCAGAGCGTGCCGTGGCGCTCCTGCGCAGGGCGAAGCCGGCCGACCCTCGCTGCCGCTTACTCGGAAGCTCCGAGCATGTGGCGCGCGGTAGCCACGCCGAGCTCGAAGGCGGCCTGTTGGTTCCAGTCCGGGTCGGACAGGACCTGGATGCCGAACCCGTCGCCCAGGGAGAACAGGATCGACGCGACCGCCTCGGGCTCGGCCTGTAGCCGGATCACGCCCTCGCGCTCCTTCGTCCTCAGCCAGCCCGCCAGCCGCTCGCGCCACTGCCTGTACAGCTCGGCAAGCTCCGCGCGGATCTCGTGGGAGTGCCGGGAGGCGCTCAGCATCTCGTAGATCACGGCCTGGCCGCCAGCGTCGTCCTCGAGGAACTCCTCGAGCCCGACGACGAGCGCCTGCACGACCTCGTCCGGGCTGTGCGCCTGCGCCATCCGCTCGTCCATGCTGCGGTTGCGCTCGGCCGCGTCGTGCCGCACAACCTCGACGAGCAGCCGCTCCTTCGAGCCGAAGTAGTAGTGCAGTAGCCCGCGCGAAACGCCCGCCTCCCGAGCGACGTGGTCGAACGTCGACGCCGCGGCGCCCCGGCTGCCCACGCTCGCCCGCATCGCGGCGATGATGCGCTGGGCCTTGTCGCCCTCGAGCTTGCGCGGCGCGTCCGCGCTGGTCGCAGCCTCCATCCCGGCCGCCATCTTAGTTGGCTGGCCAACCGATTGTTAAGGGCCAGGCCCCAAGCAAAAGGGGCGCCCGGTGGGCGCCCCTTTCGAAAGCTCGCTGTGGGTCCGCGCTAGGAGGTGCCCACCGGTTCGCTCGTGCTGCTTGGCTCCGGGGTGGTGCTCGCCGTGTACTCGAACTCCTCCTCGGCGCCGAAGAGCGCGTCGAGCACCTTCTTGCGAAGGCCCTCGCTCGCGGCGAGCGCGATCGCGCCGCCGACGATTGCCAGCAGGAGGAGACGGCCCTTGCCGCGCTTCTTCCGCTTGGCGCCGCGCAGTGACTCGGCAGCGTCCTTCAACGAAGCCGCCGCCTGGCGCAGCTCCTTCTGGGTCTTCTTGTCCTCCGTGACCGCCTTGACCGGGCCCTTCCCATTCGACATACGGGTGTATGCCTTGCGGGCGGACTCGAACGCGGTCCGGAGGTTGTCGCGCAGCTCGTCGTCTTCGGCAAGCCGCTGTACGTACTCGTTGTTGCGGACCGCCTTCCCGGCGGCGTACGCTCCGGCTCCGGCCTTGGCGGCCTTCTTCTTTGCTGCCATTGGTCTCCTCGATCCGCTTGGCTAAGCGCGCACTTTACCCGGGTTTGGGGGGCGACGAACGCCGCGGGCGCTTCTGGAGGGCCGCGTCGAGCACCTCTTCGACCGTGTCCACGAGCGTGAACTTCATCTTCTTGCGGAGCGGCTCGGGGATGTCGTCGATGTCGCGCTCGTTGCGGCGGGGGATGATCAGGCGGTTGATCCCCGCGCGCTGTGCGGCCAGCGCCTTCTCCTTGAGGCCTCCGATGGGCAGGACCATGCCGGTCAACGTGATCTCGCCGGTCATCGCCGTGTCGGAGCGAACCGGCCGACAGGTGGCGCGCGACGCGATGGCCGTGGCCATGGTGATCCCGGCGCTCGGGCCGTCCTTCGGGATCGCGCCGGCCGGCACGTGCAGGTGGATGTCGTGCTCGCGGAACCACTCCGGCGGCACGAGCTCGCCGTCGAGGTTGCGCACGTAGGAGAGCGCGGCCGAGGCCGACTCCTTCATGACGTCGCCGAGCTGGCCCGTGATCTGCAGCTTGCCCTCGCCCGGGTAGGCCACCGCCTCGACGAAGAGAACGTCGCCGCCAACCGGCGTCCACGCCAGGCCGGTGGCCACGCCCGGCTCACTCGTGCGCCGCCTGACCTCCGCCTGGAAGCGCGGCTTGCCGAGCAGCTCGCTCACGGTGTCGGGCCGGATGGTGCGCTTCGAGCGGCGGGTGCCCTCGGCGAACTCGCGCGCGACCTTCCGGCAGATCGAGCCGATCTCACGCTCGAGGCTCCGGACCCCGGCCTCGCGCGTGTAGGAGTCGATCACGCGGTCGATGGCCGCCTTGGTGAACTCGACCTTCGACTTCCCCAGCCCATTGCGCTCCATCTGGCGCGGCACGAGGTAGCGGACGGCGATCTCGCGCTTCTCCTCGTGCGTGTAGCCGGATAGCTCGATCGTCTCCATCCGGTCGAGCAGCGCCGGCGGGATCGTGTCCACCTGGTTCGCGGTGCAGATGAAGAAGACGTTCGAGAGGTCGACCGGCAGGTCGAGGTAGTGGTCGCGGAAGCTCGTGTTCTGCTCGGGGTCGAGCACCTCGAGCATCGCGCTGGCCGGATCCCCGCGGAAGTCGGCGCCCATCTTGTCGATCTCGTCGATCATCAGGACGGGGTTGTTGGAACCGGCGTCGCGGAGCGCGCGCACGATTGTGCCGGGCATCGCGCCGATGTAGGTGCGGCGGTGCCCGCGGATCTCGGACTCGTCGCGCACGCCGCCCACGGAAATCCGCTCGAACTCGCGCTCCATCGCCGAGGCGACCGACCTGCCGAGCGAGGTCTTCCCCACGCCGGGCGGGCCCACGAACAGGACGATCGAGCTGCGCGCCTGGGGGTTCAGCTTGCGCACGGCCAGGAACTCGAGGATGCGGTCCTTGACTCGCTCGATGTCGTAGTGGTCGCGGTCGAGCACGCGGCGCGCGTGCTTCAGGTCGAGGTTGTCCTCGGTCGACTTCGACCACGGCAGCGAGGCGATCCACTCCAGGTAGTTGCGGATCACGCCGTGCTCGGCGGACTGCGGCGGCAGCCGCTCGAAGCGGCCCAGCTCCCGCTCCGCGACGGTCATCGCGTGCTCGGGCAGCCCTGCCTCCTCGAGCTGCTTGCGGAGCTCCTCCGCCTCTGCCTGCTGCTCGTCGACCTCGCCCAGCTCCTCCTGGATCGCGCGGAGCTGCTGGCGCAGGATGTACTCACGCTGGCCGCGCTCCATCTCGGTGTGAACCTGGGACTGGATCCGGCTGCCGATCTCGACGAGCTCCAGCTCGCGGGCGAGGATCTCGGAGAGGACCCGCAGCCGCTTGGTCACGTCGCGCTCCTCGAGCAGGCGCTGCTTCTCCTCGGTGTCGAGCCTGAGTGCGCCCGCGATCAGATGGGTGAGCTCCGAGGGGTCGTCGATGTTGGCGATCGCGAGCTGCAGCTCCTCGGGCAGGTACGGCAGCTCCTCGATGATGCGCGAGAAGGTGGCCTGGACGTTGCGGCGGAGTCCCTCGAGCTCGGGCGAGGGCTCGAGCTCGTCGGGCGCCTCGGTGATGCGGGCGACCAGGTAGGGGGTCGTGGCGACGTAGTCGCCGAGCTCCACCCGCTGGCCGCACTGCACGAGGATGCGGGCGGTGCCGTCGGGCACCTTCATCATCCGCGCCACGACGCCCACGACACCCACGTCGTAGAGGCCGTCGGGGCCGGGCTCCTCGGCCCCCGGCTCCCTGGAGGCGACCATCACCAGCATCCGGTTGCCGGCGAGCACGTCGTCGAGCAGCGTGATCGAACGCTCCTGGCCGACAGCGAGCGGGAGCATCGTGTCCGGGAAGGCCACGCTGTCGCGCAGCGGCAGGACGGGCAGGGCGTCCGGCAGCTCCGCCTCGGAGGCGGCCGCGGCGGCAGCCGCGTCGGCGGGGTCGCCGTTCACGGTTGGCACGTGGATGGTCATTGACCTTCGATGGGCACGCGCCGCACCGACCGCTCCGGCTCGGCGAGTGGGATCTCCACCTGCAGGACGCCGTCGACGTACGAGGCCGTGGCCTCGTCGGCCACCACGTCCGCGCCCAGCTCGACGATGCGCCGGAAGGGCCCGTGCTCGATCTCGATCTGCTGGTAGAGGCGGCCGCCGGCCTCCTGGGTGGGGCGCCGCTCACCCGCGATCACGAGCTGGCGGCCACGGATCTCGAGTGCCACGTCGGCCGGGTCCACCGCGGCGAGATCGACCTTCACCACCGCCCGCGGCGGGTTGTCCGCGTAATAGACGTCGACGCGCGGAGAGAAGCCGCGGCCGCGCAGCCGGGGCCGGCCCTCGAACGCCTCGCCGAACAGCTCGTCCATCTCGCGCCGCATGCGCTCGAAGCCTTCGAAGAGGTCCCGCTGCGAGGTCACGGGTCCGAGGATAGGACGGTCAGACCTCGAACGTAGCGCCCTCGACCGCCACCTCGACCGGGCCATCGAACGCCTCGGCGGCCTGGTCGCGGGCGGCGCCGGCGTCGAGCTCGTCGGAGATGTGGACGAGCAGCAGACGCTTGGCTCCGGCGCCCCGGGCGTGGCCTCCCGCCTCCCCGGCGGTGAGGTGCCCGCGCATGCCGTCGCGCTCCGGGCGCGGGAGCGTGGCCTCAACGAGCATGAGGTCCGCGTCGCGTGCGAATTCCTCGAGGGCGTCGGTCGGGCTGGAGTCGGCGCCGTACACGATCCGCCCCGAGCCGTTCGACGAGGTGATGGCCATCGCGAACGTCTCCGTGAAGTGCGGGACGGGCTGGAACGAGATGCGGATCGGGCCGATCTCGATCGGCTGCGCGGGGTCGTACTCGCGCAGGTCGAAGGCCTTCTCGACCAGGTCCTCGTTGCCCCAGGCGCCGACGACGCGACGGAACATCTCTCTCGCGCCGGGGGGTGCGTGGAGCACCGGGCACGCCGGGCAGTCTGTGCCCGGCCAGCGGTCCACGGGCACGGGCTGCTGGCGCGGCGCGTAGGTGAGCGCGTAGGAGTACGGCACGAGGTCGAGGAAGTGATCGGCGTGAAGGTGGGACAGCACCACCGCGTCGACGTCCACGTAGTCGATGTGCTCGCGCAGCTTCCCGAAGACGCCGTTCCCGCAGTCCACGACGACCGACGTGTCGTCTTCCTGGATCAGGTAGCCGGAACAGGCGCCGCCGGCGTCCTGCCAGGACGGCGACTTGCCGAGCACGGTTAGCCGCATGAACGGAGATTAACCCTGCTGTTACACGCGCGGCTGCGGAAAGGCATAGGCAGCCGTGGTGCGTTCCGTTCGGAACACGAACGCCAGCTGCCGTTCAGGAGCCAGGCCGCGCTCGGCGGGCCGGAACGTCGTGCACGGCTTGCCGAGGTCGAGCGCACACAGCATGTTCTGCTTGAAGTAGCAGTCCTCGCAGCGGGCGGGCTTCGTCTTCGGCACGTGTTCGATCCAATACCAAGTCGGCGGCCGGCGCCACCCATGGTTTTGCGGAGTTTGCAGGGTCGCTCGGGGAAGCCCCGCAAGCTGCGCATTTTTCAGGGGGGCGAATTTTGGGCAGGTACTGTGACTCGCCCATGGAGCTCGTCACCGGAGCCACCGGATATGTCGGCGGCCGCCTCGTGCGGCGCCTGGTCGAGGAGGGCCGGCCCGTGCGTGCGCTGGCTCGGCGGCCCGAGCTCGTGCACGACGTGGAGGTCGTCCGCGCCGACCTCCTGACCGGCTCGGGTCTCGAGGAGGCGCTTTACGGCTGCTCCACCGCGTACTACCTGGTCCACTCGATGGAGGCGGGCGTCAACGGCGACTTCTCGGGCCGCGACCGCAGGATGGCGGAGTCCTTCGGCGAGGCGGCCGCCCGCGCCGGCGTGGAGCGGATCGTCTATCTGGGCGGCATCGTGCCCGAGCACGCTACGACCGGTCCCGCCGCCGACGCTCCCGGCGAGAGCGCTCCGCTCTCACCTCACCTTCGCTCCCGGCTCGAGGTCGAGGAGATCCTCCTGTCGGCGGTCCCGGGCTCGACCGCGCTCCGCGCGTCCATCGTGATCGGGGCGTCGTCGTCGAGCTTTCGCATTCTCGTTCGCCTCGTGGAACGGTTGAGGGTGCTGCCGTTACCTCGGTGGCGCGACAATCGGACCCAGCCGATCGACGAGCGCGACGTGATCGAGTTCCTCGCCCGGACTCCGCAGGTGCCGCGCGCAGCGGGCCGGTCACTCGACGTGGCCGGGCCGGACGTGATGACCTACGGCCGCATGATCGAGCGGATCGCGGAGGCGATGGGCGTCGGGCGGCTGCCGCTCGGCTTCAAGCGCTCGCTCACCCCGCCCGCGAGCGCCGTCGTCGCGGCTGTGACCGGCCAGCCGGTCGAGCTGGTGCGCCCGCTGATGGAGAGCCTTGAGACCGACCTCCTGCCGCGCGACCCGGACGAGGCGCCGCGCCTGTACGGCATCCGCCCCCACTCCTTCGATCGCGCGCTC
>DASUYU010000107.1:0-11317 GCA_036377235.1 Thermoleophilaceae bacterium | reverse complement strand
GTCACGATCGCGTTGCCGTTCGTGGCCTCGAACATCGCCTGGACCATGTACTGCGGCTTGATCTCGCCGTCCGAGGTGTCCTCGTAGCCCAGCGGGTGCTTCTCCTGCCAGCCCGCGATGCGCTGCCACCAGCCCTCGAGGCGGGTCGGGTCGGAGTCGAGCGCGCGGTACTCCGCGGTGAGCTTGGGGATGATGTTCTTGGCGTCGCCGACGATCGGGATGTGCGCCGGCACGTTCTTCGAGATCTCGGCCGGGTCCACGTCGATGTGGATGAACTTCGCGCGCGGCGCGAACTCCGACAGCTTGCCGGTCACGCGGTCGTCGAAGCGGGCGCCGATCGCCACGATCAGGTCGGCCTCGTCCATCGCGTAGTTCGCGGTACGGGTGCCGTGCATGCCGAGCATGCCGAGCCACTGCTCGTGGTCGGCCGGGAACGCGCCAAGGCCCATCAGCGTGCAGGTGACCGGGAACCGGTCGGAGGTGCACAGCTCGCCGAACTCCTTGGACGCCTCGGCGTTCACGATCCCGCCGCCGCCGTAGATCACCGGCCGGCGCGCGTTGGCGAGCGCCTTGGCGGCGAGCCGGATCTGCTTCAGGTTCCCCTCGGTGGTGGGCTGGTAGCCCGGCAGGTTCACGTCCGCCACCGGCTCGTACGGGATGTCCGCGCGGGAGAGGTCCTGCGGGATGTCCACCAGCACCGGCCCTGGACGGCCCGTGCGCGCCACGTGGAACGCCTCGTGGATCGCCTTCGGGATCTCGCGCGGGTCCTGGATCATGATCGAGTGCTTGACGATCGGCATCGTGATGCCGGAGATGTCGGCCTCCTGGAAGCCGTCCGTGCCGATCAGCTCGGTGCGCACCTGACCGGTCAGGAACACGGTCGGCACGCTGTCCATCACCGCGTCCGCGATCGCGGTCACGAGGTTCGTGGCTCCCGGGCCGCTCGTGGCCAGCGCCACGCCGACCTTGCCTGACGCCTTCGCGTAGCCCTCGGCAGCATGTCCGGCGCCCTGCTCGTGCCGGCACTGGACGTGGCGGACGCCCGCGTCGTAGAGCGCGTCGTAGGTCGGCAGGTTGGCCCCGCCGGGGATGCCGAAGACGTGATCGACGCCCTCGGCCTTGAGGCACTCCATTATCGCGTCCACGGCACGCATGTCGGCCGAGTCTAAACGGTCTCCGGGAAATTCAAATCGGCGCCACAGCGCATGCACACCTGGTCCGAGATGGGCACGACATTGCCGCACTCGGGGCACTGCCGGAGCGGATCCTCCTGCTCGTAGCGGTACAGCATCGCGGCGAATATCCCGATGCCCGGCAGCGCCGTCCCGATCATGAACCAGATCCAGAACGAGCTTCCTTTGATCCGGCCGATCCAGCCGGTTGCGAGGCCGAATACGACGGCGATGACTATGAACGTCAAAGCACGCGAAGCGCCCAGATGACCGCCATGACGGCCACGATCGCGACCACGATCCAGGCGACAGCCGCCACGACCCCGATCACGATCTTGAACAGGACGAACGCGGCGATGACCAGAACCGCTATCGCGAGCAGCTTCCGAGCGGCGTCAGAGATCGCTTGTCCCATGTCCCCAATTCTAGGGACGAGCTAGAGCAATCTGACTGGGCGGGTGGCGAGGTAGCGGTCGAGGCCCGGCAGCGGCACCGACGACATCACCCAGGCCGGCCAGTGGACCCTGAAGCCGAGCCGGCGAAGGCGGTCCATCAACCACCACGCGGCGGTGGGGCAGTGCACTCCGAAGCTTTCGGGCTCCTGCATCTTCGCCACCCGGTCGAGCGCGGCCAGCACCACCGGGACCAGGTCCTCGGGGTTCTGCCCCACCCCCGGCCCGATCTCGCCCTGGCCGCTCACCCAGCAGAGCGCGGTCGCGTGGCCGGACTCGTCGACCGTCGCGAGGCAGTTGCGGGTGCGGCCGAAGAACTCGTGCAGGGGCGTGCGGTCGTGTCCGATGGCCTCGGGCTCGAGCCGGTTCCACTCCTCGACGGCGCGGTCCGGCGTGAGCACGTGCACGCCCGGCTCGGTCGAGTCCACCTCCTGCGCCCGGTTCTCCAGGTAGCGGTCCACGCGGTGGCGCATGTGCCAGTGGCCCGTGACCGGCATGACGCCGAACTCGGTGAACAGCGTCAGGTCCGCCGGGCGCCCCACCGCAACGACCAGCCGGCCAAGCTCCGGCGACGGCGAATCGGGCCAGCACCGCTCGAGCAGGCCGCGGCTCACGCCCTGGCCCGTGTGCGACGGGGCCACCCACAGCTCCGCCATCTCGTCCATCCCGGGGAACCGCGAGACCACCGAGTAGCCCACGATCTCATCACCGTCCTCGCACAGGAGGAAGGAGCTGCCGTCGAGGGCGGTCAGGAACTCCAGCAGCGGCCGGTCGTACGCCCACCGCTCACGCACCTCCTCGTGCGTCTTGGCCTCGTCCCGGCCGATCAGGCCGCGGTCCGCGCGGGACTGGTCCCATGCCCGCTCACCCAGCAGGTAGGCGGGCTCCAGATCGCTCGCGCGGCCCTCGCGGAACGTGAGGTCGCTCATTGGCCCGGCGTCTCGCCGGCCCGCGTAACGTCGTCGAGGTAGTCGCCCAGCGCCGGGGGATGCCCGAGCTGCCCCAGCTCGGCCGATGCGCGCCCGAACACGAGGCCCACCGCCCAGTCGATGCCGAGCCGCACCCGCCTCCCGATGCCGGGCATCATGTACAGGTGGTACGTGCGTGCGGCGAACCAGGCGGGGAAGCCGCGCAGGCGCAGGCCGAGGACGGTCGCGACCGCCTTCCTCTGGCCCATGTCCACGAACACGCCGAGCGTCCGGTACCGGAACGGCCTGGGCTTCTTGCCGGCGAGGGCGGCCGCGACGTTGCTCCCCACGCGCCTGCCCTGCCGGATCGCGTGCTGGCAGGTCTGCGGGGAGGGGGCGCGCCGGCGCTTGGCCGGGTCGGGCACCGCCGCGGCGTCGCCGATCGCCCACACGTTGTCCCGCCCCTGCACCCGCATCGCGGCGTCGGTCTCGATCCGGTCGCCCGGCCCGAGCGGCAGGCCGAGCTGCTTCACGACGCCCGGCGTGCGGACGCCGGCTGTCCAGCAGACGAGGTGGGTCGGGACGCGCTCGCCGGTGGACAGCACCGCGCTGCGCTCGTCCATGCTCTCGAGCGTCGTGCCGGTGCGGATCTCCATCCCGCGGCGGCGCAGCTCGTTCGCGGCGACCTCGGCGAGGCTCTCCGGGATCTCCCGCATGATCCGCTCCTGCGCCTCCACGAGGATCCAGCGGGTGCCCACGACCCGGCAGCGCGGGTACTGATCGATCGTGTCGTTGATGAAGTCCTGGAGCTCAGCGAAGCCCTCCACGCCCGCGTAGCCGGCGCCCACAAACACGAACGTGAGGTACTCGCGGCGGGCAGCGTCGTCCGGCAGCGACTCGGCGATCTCGAGGTTGAGCAGCGCGCGGTTGCGGAGCGCGATCCCGTCCGCGAGATTCTTGAAGCCGAGCGCGTTCTCGGCGAGGCCCGGCACCGGCAGCACCCTGGAGACCGAGCCCACGGCCACGACGAGCTGGTCGTAGCGAAGCGTCTCGTCGCGCTCGTCGAGCGTCCTGACGTACACCTCGTTGACGCCCGGATCCGCCCCCGTCACGCGGCCGAGCATCAGCTCCGCCCACTCGAGCTCCTCGCGCAGCGGCACCACCACGTGGCGCGGCTCGAGCGTGCCCGCGGCCGCCCCGGGGAGGAGCGGCGTGTAGAGCAGGAAGTTCACGTCGGAGACGACCGTGATGCGCGCGCTGTGGCGCGGCAGCCGGCGCTCCAGACGGCGAGCGGCGTACAGGCCGCCGAAGCCGCCGCCGGCAATTACAACGTCATTCGCCACTGGCCGCGACCCTACTGCGCGGCAAGTCGCGCCGCGTCCAGCCCGGGTCGCATCACCCCGGGGAGCCGCCGCCTCACGCGCCACGGCGCGCCCGCGAAAGCGTGGTTGGCGACGGTGGCGAAGCCCGCCTCGTCCTCGCGGAGCGCGAGCAGCAGGTGGGCGATGCGATCGGACGGCGGCAGCTCGTCGCCGGTCGCGGCCACGCAGAAGCAGTGCACCCGCCCGCCGCCCGGTGTCACGAGGAGTGCCCCACCCTGCCCCACGAGCCAGACGCCCAGCGAGCCGCGCTCGAGCGCCAGCCCGGTGCCGCGCTGGAGGTCGCGCTCGGCGTGGCCCAGGAGATCGCCGAGCAGTCCCTGCGCGACCTCCTCACCGGGCTGTGCGCCGCGTGCCTTCGGACGCACCACCGACGCGCCCCTGAACGCGTACAGCTCGGGGATGATCCAGGCGTGCGCGAGCGCGGCGAGCGCCACCGGCGCGGCGAGCGGCTCGAGCCACATCATGCCCGCGGCCGCGGCGATGAACGGCACCGTGTAGAGAAGCGTCCACGCGTGCCAGATCCGGCCCCAGCGGCGCAGCCAGCGCGCGTCGGTCGGCTGGCGCCACGGAACCGCGGCGAGCTCGGGCAGAGCCTGCCCGGCCTCCACTAGCCGCCGGCGATCGGCCGCCGCAGGATCACCATGTCCGCGTCCCGCGGGAGCTCGCGCACATGGGTCGCCTTGCCCGGGCCATCGGGCACGGTGCCGATGTAGCCAAGGCCCTGTTGCTCAGCGAACTCGCGAGCGGCGGCGTCGAAGGCGGCGTCGTCGTCCGCAGTCCACTTGGCGAGAGTGGTGTGACCGGTCCGGTCCATGCGAATCAGAGAAGCCATGCGGCCAGGATACGCCGCGCAGGAGCCCCGCTAGGCGCCGATCTTCTCGCCGATCATCCGCTGGACCTCGCCGCCGTCGGCGCGGCCCTTCGTCTCCCGCATCACGGCGCCGACGATGGCCCCGATTGCCTGGGGCTTGCCGGACCTGATCTTCTCGACCGCGTCCGGGTTCTCGGCGATCGCGCGGTCCACGATCTCCTCCAGCTCGCCGCTCTCGGCGCGGCCGAGCCCCTTCTGCTCGACCACCGCGGCCGGGGTGCCGCCCTCGCTGAGCAGCACGTCGAGCACCTCGCGCCCGGCGCTCGCGGAGATCTTCTTCTCGCCCACGAGCACGACCAGCTCGGCGAACGCGGCCGGCTCGAGCGCCGTGGCCGCGGGATCGGAGTCCCCGATCCGGGCCGCCAGCTCGTTCGTCGTCCAGTTGGCGAGCGTGCGCGCCTCCCCGTTCGCGGCCTGGACGGCCGACTCGAAGAAGTCGCCCAGCTCGGCGCGGAACGCGAGCAGCCGCGCGGTCTCGGCGGGCAGCTCGAGGTCGCGCTCGAGCCGCTCGGCCCGCGCCGCGGGCAGCTCGGGGAGCGCCGCGCGGGCGCGCTCGAGCATCGCGTCGGTGGGCGCGACCGGCACCAGGTCCGGCTCGGGGAAGTAGCGATAGTCGTGCGCCTCCTCCTTCGACCGGAGCGTGGTGAGGGTGCCCGACTGCGGGTCGTAGTGGAGCGTCTCCTGCTCCACCTCGCCGCCGCCCTGCAGGACCTGCTCCTGGCGGGCGATCTCGGCGGCGATCCCGCGCTCCAGGAAGCGGAACGAGTTCATGTTCTTCAACTCGGTCTTCGTGCCGAGCGTCTCCGTGCCGGCGGGCCGGATCGACACGTTGGCGTCCATCCGAAGCGAGCCCTCCTCCATGTTCACGTCCGAGACTCCCATGCGCCGGAGCGTGGCCTGAAGCAGGCGGCCGAACTCGCCGGCCTCGGAGGGCGAGCGGAGGTCGGGCTCGGTCACGATCTCCACCAGCGGCGTGCCGCCTCGGTTGAAGTCCACGACGCTGGTGGCGGCACCGTGGATGCGCCCCGAGCTGCCCTCGTGGATCAGCTTCGCGGCGTCCTCCTCCATGTGCACGCGGTGGATGCGCACGTCGCCGAGGTGGCCCCCCGTGGCAAGCGGGATGTCGTACTGGCTGATCTGGTAGCCCTTGGGGAGGTCGGGATAGAAGTAGTTCTTCCGGTGGAAGATCGACCGCGGCGCGATCTCGCACTCGAAGGCCATCGCGATCATCAGCGCAAAGTGCACCGCCTCTGCGTTCGTCACCGGCAGCGTGCCCGGGTGCCCGAGGCAGATCGGGCAGGTGTGCGTGTTCGGCTCGTCCCCGAACGAGAGCGAGCAGCCGCAGAACATCTTCGTCCGCGTGCTCAGCTGGACGTGGATCTCGATACCGATGACGGGCTCGTAGCTCACCGGACAGGCACCCCGTCGAAGGCAATTTCCTTCTCCAGCGCATGAGCAGCATCCAAGATCCGCGCCTCGCTGAAGGCCGGCCCTGCGATCTGGAAGCCCACCGGCAGTCCTTCGGACAATCCGCAGGGAATCGAGATGGCGGGAATCCCCGCGAGCGGCATCGGCACGGTGTAGTAGTCCGACAGGTACATCGCCAGCGGGTCCTGCGTCCGCTCGCCCAGCTTGAACGCTACGGTGGCGCTCGTGGGGCTCACCACGAAGTCGACCTTCTCGAACGCGGCCGCGAAGTCCTGGGCGATCCTGGTGCGCACCTTCTGCGCGGTGCCGTAGTAGGCCTCGTAATAGCCAGACGACAGCGCGTACGTGCCGATCATGATCCGGCGCCTCACCTCCTCGCCGAAGCCGTCGTGGCGGGTCTGCTCGTACAGCGCGGTGAGGTCTCCGTTGGTGGCTGCCCGCGGGCCGTACCGGACGCCGTCGTAGCGGGCCAGGTTCGCGCTCGCCTCCGCGGGGGCGATCACGTAGTAGGCGGCGATGCCGTGCCCGGCGTTCGGCAGCTCGATCGGCTCGACGCTGCCGCCGAGCTCCTCGATCTTCGCGAGTGTGCCGCGCACCTGCTCCGCCACGCCGGGCTCGAGTCCCGGCTCCTCCATGCCCCAGATGCCGAAGCGCAGGCCGTCGAGCCGCTCCGCGGTGGGCAGCGCCACGCCGCCCTCGATGCCGAGCGACGTGGAGTCGCACGGGTCGCGGCCCTGGAGGTGGCTCAGGAGGATCGCGGCGTCGGTCACGTCGCGCGTGAGCGGGCCGCACTGGTCGAGCGAGGAGGCGAAGGCGATCATCCCGTAGCGGCTGACCGCCCCATAGGTGGGCTTCATGCCCACGATCCCGCACAGGCTCGCCGGCTGGCGGATCGAGCCGCCCGTGTCCGTGCCGATCGCCCACGGCGCGGTGCCGGCGGCCACGGCAGCCGCGCTGCCGCCCGACGAGCCACCCGGGACGCGCGTGCGGTCCCACGGGTTCTGGACGGGGCCGAAGCCGGAGTTCTCGTTCGACGACCCCATCGCGAACTCGTCCTGGTTCGTCTTACCGAGCACCTGGATGCCGGCGTTCTGGAGGTTCTCGACGCTCGTGGCCGTGTACGGCGGCCGGTAGCCCTCGAGGATCCGCGAGCCGGCCATGCTCGGCACGCCCTTCACGCAGAAGAGATCCTTGACGGCGATCGGAGGGAAGCTGCCGGCGTCCCCGGGCGCCTCGTCCGCGACCCAGAGGTACGCGCCGGTGTCGTCCTCCGCCGCTCGGCCGCGCCAGTAGTCGAACACCTCTGCCGCGCCCACCTCGCCGGCCTGGATCCGGCGGGCCTGCTCGGCGGCCGTCAGGGAGAGGAGCTCGTCGCTCACGACGCTCCGGGCGTCGGCACGCGGAAGCCTCTCTCGGTGGCGTCGGGCGCCTGCTCGAGGGCCACCTCGCGGGGAAGGCTCGGACGCGGCACGTCGTCGCGCAGCACGTTGGTGAGGTCCACCACGTGAGACGTGGGCTCGACGCCGTCGAGGTCGAGCTCGTTCATGGTCTCCACGTGCTCGAGGATCTTGGACAGCTCCCCGGCCATGCGGTCGACCTCCTCGTCGCTCAGCCGCAGGCGCGCGAGCTTGGCCACGTGAAGGACCTGGTCGCGATCGATCATGGCCCGCGATTCTAGGCGGGCTTCTCCGGCGCCTCCTCGTCGCGCAGGGAGTTCGCCGCGCCGAAGGCATAGATCCCGAGGACGCCCAGCGTGAGCGGCGCCCCGATCTTCACGGTGGTCAGCTCGTCGAGACCGGGCTCCTGGACGACGCGGTAGAGGATGAGCAGGGCGGTGATGCAGGCCACCAGGCCGCAGAGGCCGTAGGGGCCGATGCCGCGCGCCTGGCGCCCGCTCGCCCGCCAGAAGCCTGCGAGCACGCCGAGGACCGACGTGAGCAGCACGCAGATCAGGATGATCCGGTCCAGGGTGCCGTCCACCTCCCAGGCGGTCTTCTCCGCGTTGTCGGCGATCGCGCCCGCCTCCCGTTCCACCTCTGCCTCCGCCTGGCCGCTCGGCTGGCCCTCGTCCGGCTGCGCCTGCTGCTGCACCCGGCGCGCCTCGTCGCCGGCCTTGGTGCTGTACCAGACGGGCGCGGCGGTCGTGAACAGCAGCGCCAGGGCGGCGACGAACACGACCCAGTCGCTGATCCGAAGCCGCTCGAACGTCAAGAGCCGGCCCCGGGCGCCGGCGGGGCGACGGTCTCGACCTCCGGCGGGGCGCTCACGGGAACGCCGGTCACGTCGGTGTGGCGGCCATCCGGCGAGCGGCGCTCGTCGCGCATGGCGACGAGGCCACCGGCGGTGATGCCGAGGGTGGCGAGCAGGCCGAGCCAGAGGCCGAGCTCGCGGCCGTCCGCGTCGCCAGGCAGGTTGAGGACGCGGATCAGCACGAGGACCACGCCGAGCACCCCGAACAGAGCGGTGAGCGACTCGAGCGCGAGCGGCACGGCGGGCACCCGGTGCGTGGCGGTCACGATCGGCACCGAGAGCGCGGCGAGCGCGAGCAGCGCGAGGATCAGGTCGAGCACCGAGAACGCCTCCCAGGCGGTGCTCGAGGGGTCGCCGTACCAGGGCAGGAACAGGGCGATCAGCAGGAGCAATCCGCATGCGCCCACGATCCACTCCCCCACGCGCAGCCGTCGCAGATCCATTGCGGGGCGCAATTTATCGGCGGCGGCGGTTCCCGGCGCCGCCGTCCCCGAGCGGAGGGATGCTTGGGGGCGGCGGCCGGGGATGGTGGCGCGGCGGTCCCGGGGGAAAGAGGCCGCGCTCGATGTAGTACGCAGCCTCCCAGGGCGCGGATCACGGCAACAGGCGGCTGGCCCCCGAATTGATGGTGTGGCTAGCCGTACCAGGGGGTAGCCGTTCGACGAGTACTCACGGATACTCGTGTAAATGGCACTTCACCTACTGCATCTCCACGAGCCGGACGTGCGGGCACAGATGCAGTCCGGCTGGTTCGAAGAGCGCGAGGAGCTGATCAGGACCCATTCGCGCGAGGCGTGCTACGGCCAGCAGCTGAGCCCGCTCGGGTGGCAGGTCTACGACCGGGCCATGCCCGAGGCCCTTCAGCACTTCGATGCCGAGTGGCTCGTCCGGCGCATGAGCACGCCGCAGTACTGGCTGTCCCACTACCGCCGCCGCCGCAGATACGGGGGCCACGCCACGGTTCGCATCAATCCGCTGAACGCGAGCCGCGTGCTGTGCGAAGGCGAGTTCAACACCGCGTACGTGCGGGGACTGGCCAGAGCCCTCCTCCGGCGGGGCGAGAGCGAGTGCATCGTCTATCGCGCCGGCCCGGCCTTGGAGCCTCGCTCCGAGTGCACCTCCTGGGAGGGCCTCCGGTTCCCGCTGCAACAGGTGATCGACGGTCACAGGGCGCGCTACCACCCGCCGCCGGGAAATCCGTCGGCATGGTCGATCCCGACGGGCCCGAACTGCCACCACAGCATCAGGGCGGTGGAGCCCCCGGACCGCTAGCCGCCGCGGGCGCGCGCGGCCTTCAGCGTGTTCACGAGCAGCATCGCCCGCGTCATCGGCCCGACCCCGCCCGGCACCGGCGTGATCGCGCGGGCGCGCTCCCTGGCGGCGTCGAAGTCCACGTCCCCGACCAGCCCGTCGTCGGTGCGGTTCGTGCCCACGTCGATCACCACCGCTCCCTCTCCCACCATGTCTCCCGTGACGAGACCGGCCGAGCCCACGGCCGCCACCAGCACGTCCGCCTCGCGGCACACCGCCGGCAGGTCGCGCGTGCGCGAGTGACAGTGGGTAACGGTGGCGTTCGCCGCCAGCAGCAGCTGGGCCATCGGCTTGCCGACGAGGATCGACCGGCCGAGCACGACCGCCCGTGCGCCCGAGAGCTCCACCCCGGCCTCGTCGAGCAGTCGCATCACGCCGGCGGGCGTGCAGGGCACGATCGCCTCCTCGCGGCTGTGCATCAGCAGCCCGGCGTTCGCGGTGGTGAGCCCGTCCACGTCCTTGGCCGGGTCGATCAGTCCGACGAACCGGTCCTGGTCCAGGTGGTCCGGCAGCGGAAGCTGAAGCAGGATGCCGTCGACTCGATCGTCGGCGTTCAGCCCTGTGATCAGCTCGGCGAGCTCGTCAGGCGCCACGTCGCCGCCGGGCTCGTGATGGAACGACTCGATGCCCACCTCGGCCGAGTCCTCCCGCTTCATGCGCACGTACACCGCGGAGGCCGGATCCTCGCCCACGAGGATGGTGGCGAGCCCAGGCTTGCGGTCCAGCCCCTCGACCTCGCGCCTGACCTCCTCGCGGACCTTGGCGGCAACCGCCTTGCCGTCGATGATCTCGGCGCTCATTGGAGGCGGCAGCCTATCCGCCGCGCGGCGCCACCCGCCATCCGCTGCTCAGACGAAAACGGGCACTCCGGAAGCCGGGTTGGGCGTTTTTCCTGGGCATATGGCCAGGAAAGTCGACCAACCCCTGCCAGGGCCGCCCTTCGATGCCGCCGTGCGCCGGGGGAACGGGGCCGTTCGTGGTCGCGCGCTAGCGCCGCTTCAGCGGCGCGTAGTCCGCCATCAGCTTGCGCTCCGAGCGGTCGGCCGCGAAGCGCACCACCACGAGGCCGCCGGGCTCCACGCCCACCACCACGCCTTCGCCGAACTGTGCGTGCACCACGTCGTCGCCGAGCGCGAACGATCCGCCCCCGCCGCCGGGAACGGCGCCGCCGCTCCGCGGCTCGGGTGCGGACGCGCCTCCTCCCCATGTGGCCGCAGCGGCCGGTCCGGTGAGCGCGTCCTGGTCCATGTCCGTGAACTCGACCGGGACCTCGTCGATGAAGCGGCTGCGCATGTTCCAGTCGCGGCCGCCGAACAGCATGCGCGTGCGCGCGTGGGTGAGATAGAGCTGGCGCTTGGCGCGGGTGATGCCCACGTAGGCGAGCCGGCGCTCCTCCTCGAGGTCGCCCGACTCGATCGAGCGCATGTGCGGGAACACGCCGTCCTCGAGGCCGATGATGAACACGATCCCGAACTCGAGCCCCTTGGCGTTGTGGAGCGTCATCAGGGTGACGATGCCCTCGTCGTCGCGCAGGTTGTCCTGC
>DASUYU010000106.1:0-2612 GCA_036377235.1 Thermoleophilaceae bacterium | reverse complement strand
CGCACCACCGTGATCGAGCTCGGCATCGGGCTGGCGGCGGTCGGGGGCCTGCTCGTCGTGGCGTATTCGATCCTGCGCGGGATCGCGGTCGACCACGTTCAGGGACCGGACGAGCAGGAGGCCGCCGGCGCCGTCTGGGATGCCTTCCTCGGCGACCTCCGCACCGAGGCGTGGATCGTCGCCGGCGCGGGCGCCGTGATGGCGGCGGCTGCGTCCTCGCTCATCAGGCCGCTGCCCTTCGGGGCGCCGGTCCGCGCGGCCGCGGGCTGGATCGCGCGCGAGCCGGAGGCGACCGTGTGGCGGGTGCTGCGCGGCGCCGCCTTCGTGGCGGCGGGCGTGCTCGTGCTCGTGACCATGGACGAGGTGGTCACCGTCGTGCTGAGCATCGTCGGGATCTACCTGATCTACGAGGGCGTGAGCATGATCCTGCGGCTCGTCTACCGCGAGGAGGAGCACGGTGTGCCGCGTCCCGAGCCCGGCCCCCAGCGGCGCGCGCGCCGGCGCCGGCTCGCGGCGGGGCTGCTGCCGGCGATCGCGATCATCGCGGTGGTCGGGTCGTTCGTGGGCAGCGGGGCGGCCACAACCGCGGCGCCGCCGGACGGCACCTGCAACGGCCACGCCGAGCTGTGTGACCGGCCGCTCGATGAGGTGGCCATCGCCACGACCCACAACTCCATGTCGGTGCCGCTGCCGGGCTGGTACTCGTCCATGCAGGAGGCGCCGATCGGCGACCAGCTCCGCGACGGTATCCGCGGCCTCCAGATCGACACGCACTACGCAGACAAGCTGCCGAACGGAAAGGTGCGCACGTACTTCGGCAGCAACGAGGAGCTGAAGCGCCGGGTGAAGGTGGACGGCGTGAGCCCCGACTCGGTGGACGCGGCGCTCCGGATCCGCGACCGGCTCGGGTTCGAGGGGGAGGGGGAGCGCGGGATGTACCTGTGCCACTCCTTCTGCGAGCTGGGGGCCACGCCGCTCGGCTCGGTGCTCGAGGACATCCGCACCTTCCTGGTGGCCAACCCGGGCGCGGTGCTCGTGGTGATCAACCAGGACTACGTGAAGCCCGAGGACTTCGTGGGCGCCGTCCGGGACGCCGGCCTCGAACCGTTCGTGTACGACGGCCCGGTCGACGGCCGGTGGGAGACGCTCCGCGAGATGACCGACACCGGGAAGCGGGTGGTGTTCCTGGCCGAGAACCACGCCGGCGGAGCGCCCTGGTACCACCTCGCCTACAAGGCGATCACCGAGGAGACGCCCTATTCGTTCAGCAAGGTGGCGCAGCTGAACGACCCGAGCAAGCTGCCGAAGAGCTGCGAGCCGAACCGGGGACCCGAGGGCGCGCCGATCTTCCTCATGAACCACTGGATCACAACCGATCCGGCGCCGCTGCCCTCGAACGCCCGCAAGGTGAACGCCTACGACAAGCTGCTCGCACGCGTCAGGGAGTGCCGCAAGATCCGCCACCACCTCCCGAACCTGGTGGCGGTGAACTTCTACCGCGAGGGCGACGTGTTCGGCGTGGTGGACACCCTGAACGGGCTCAAATAGGGGGATCGGAGACAGCTGTCCTTTTTCGCGATCCTCGTTCGTCTCATGGGCGACCATCCACTGAAGGAGGAAGCCATGAAGTACCTCTTGCTGATTCACCAGGGCGATACGCCGACCCCGCGCGACCCGGAGGCCTGGGCCAAGCTGCCCGAGGAGGAGCAGCAGCGCGTGTTCGCCGACTACCAGGCGATCAACCAGACGCCGGGCGTCACGCCCGGGCTTCAGCTCGGCGATCCCGACACGGCCACGACGGTGCGGGTGGAGGGCGGCGAGACGCTCACCACGGACGGCCCGTTCGTGGCGGTCAAGGAGGCGATCGGCGGCTGGCTCGTGTACGAGGCCGACGACCTCGACGCGGCGATCGAGCTCGCCTCGCGCATCCCGGCGGCGCGGCTCGGCGGCGCGATCGAGGTGCGCCCGATCGTCGACGGCTACGGGGGCTGAGTGGCGGACGCTCTCGAGCGCACCTTCCGTGACGAGTGGGGACGAGTCCTCGCCACCCTGATCGGCTTCCTCGGCGACTTCCAGCTCGCCGAGGAGGCTGCTCAGGAGGCGTTCGCGGCGGCGGCCGAGCGCTGGCCGCGCGACGGCACGCCGGCCAACCCGCGTGCGTGGCTCGTGACGACCGCCCGGAACCGGGCGATCGACCGGATCCGCCGGGACCGCACACTCGCCGAGAAGACGCGCCTGCTCGACGTGCCTGAGGCCGCGGAGGACACGATGGACGAGACCGCCATTCCCGACGAGCGCCTGGAGCTCATCTTCACCTGCTGCCACCCGGCACTCGGGCTCGACGCGCAGGTGGCGCTCACGCTCCGCACGCTCGGTGGCCTGACGACCGACGAGATCGCGCGGGCGTTCCTCGTGCCGGAGCCGACGATGGCAAAGCGGCTCGTGCGGGCGAAGAAGAAGATCCGGGAGGCCGGCATCCCGTTCCGCGTGCCGCCGGCGCACCTGCTGCCGGACCGGCTGGCGGCGGTGCTGGCGGTGGTGTACCTGGTCTTCAACGAGGGCTACGGCGGCCGGGGCGAGCTGGCCGCGGAGGCGATCCGGCTGGGCCGCGC
>DASUYU010000105.1:0-5457 GCA_036377235.1 Thermoleophilaceae bacterium | reverse complement strand
CGCCAGTCGATCGCGCCGATCGACTCGATCGACCTCCCGTTCCTGGACCCGTTCGACTCCGCGCTCAACCTGCGGCCGTACTACTGGACGGTGTTCGCGATGGTGCTCGTCGTGCTGTTCGTGAACATCCGGCTGCGCGACTCGAAGCTCGGCCGCGCCTGGATCGCGCTGCGGGAGGACGAGGTGGCGGCGGCCAGCATGGGCGTGCCGCTCGTGAAGACGAAGCTGCTCGCCTACGCCACGGGTGGCGCGTTCGGCGGCATCTCGGGCGCCTTCCTCGGAGCGTACTTCTCGAGCGTGAACGCGAACCAGTTCCAGTTCGGCTTCTCGATCTTCATTCTCGCCATGGTCATCCTCGGCGGGCTCGGGAGCATCTGGGGAGTCCTTCTGGGCGCGGTGGCGCTGTCGTTCGTGAACACGCGGCTGATTCCCGACGTGCTCGACCAGGGCTGGGTGGGGCACAAGCTCACCGACCTGGGCCTCGACTTCAGCTTCGTCGAGATCTCCTTCGGCATCTTCGGCTTCATCCTCGTGATCATGATGGTGCTGAGACCCGAGGGAATCCTGCCGGAGCGCCGTCGTCAGATGGAGCTCACCGAGGGCATCGGTGAGAGCGAGTCGGTCTTCGAGGCGCGCGCGTGAGCTCGAACGGCTCGATCCTGTCCACGGTCTCGACGACCAAGATCTTCGGCGGCCTGCTCGCGGTCAGCGACGTCTCCATCGACGTGGCGCCGCAGTCGATCGTCTCGATCATCGGCCCGAACGGCGCCGGCAAGACCACGTTCTTCAACATGCTCACCGGTCTTTACCGGCCCACTGCGGGCCGGATCCTGTTCAACGGACAGGATGTGACGGGCCGTCGCCCGGACCTGATCACCGCGGCGGGCATGGCGCGCACCTTCCAGAACATCCGCCTGTTCTCCACGATGTCGGCGCGCGAGAACGTGATGGTCGGATCGCACGCGCGGATGCACGCCGGCCTGTTCGGGTCCATCCTGCGCACACCGAGCGTGCGCCGGGAGGAGTCGGAAATCGCCGACAAGGCCCGCGAGATGCTCGAGTACGTGGGCCTGAAGCCGGACCTGCACGAGCAGACGGCGGCGAACCTCTCGTACGGGGACCAGCGCCGCGTCGAGATCGCGCGCGCGCTCGCATCCGACCCGAAGCTGCTGCTGCTCGACGAGCCGACGGCGGGAATGAACCCGAATGAGTCCCAGCGCCTCACCGAGTTCATGGACCAGCTCCGCCGCGAAAAGGACCTGACCATCCTCCTGATCGAGCATGACATGAAGGTCGTCATGGGTGTCTCGGAGCACATCTGGGTGCTCGACCACGGCGAGAAGATCGCGGAGGGCGAGCCGGATGCCATCAGGAACAACGACCGCGTGATCGAGGCCTATCTCGGAAAGCAGGGCGGCTGATGGCGCTGCTCGAACTGGACGACGTCCACACCTACTACGGCAACATCGCCGCGATCAAGGGCATCTCGCTGAAGGTCGAGGAGGGCGAGATCGTCACGCTGATCGGCTCCAACGGGGCCGGCAAGTCCACGACGCTCCGCTCGATCTCCGGGCTCACTCCGCCGCGGCAGGGCTCGATTCGCTTCGACGGCGAGGAGATCGCCGAGACCGCCCCGCAGGACATCGTCCGGCTCGGGATCTCGCAGTCGCCCGAGGGGCGGCACTGCTTCCAGCGCATGACCGTGCGCGAGAACCTCGACCTCGGCGCCTACCTCCGCCGCGACACAAACGTGAACGACGACATGGACCGGGTCTTCGACCTGTTCCCGCGACTCAAGGAGCGCGAGAAGCAGAAGGCGGGCACGATGTCGGGCGGCGAGCAGCAGATGCTCGCGATCGGCCGGGCGCTGATGGCGAACCCGAAGCTGCTGCTCCTCGACGAGCCGTCGATGGGCATCGCGCCGATCCTGGTGGAGCGGATCTACGAGACCATCGCCGAGATCAACAACCAGGGAACGACGATCCTGCTCGTGGAGCAGAACGCGAACTTCGCGCTCGGCGTCTCCAAGCGCGGCTACGTGCTCGAGACCGGGCAGGTCGCGCTGGACGACGACTCCGAGTCGCTTCGCGACAACCCCGAGGTGCAGAGGGCGTACCTGGGCGCATGAGTCTCGTCATCGCAGCCATCGGAGCGAAGGCCCTGTACCTGCTGTACGCGTGGCTCGCCTCCGCGATCATCGCCAACTACGTGTCCGAGCGGAAGGGCTACGGCGCGAAGCTGGGCCTGGCGCTCGGCCTGCTCCTGAGCGTCATCGGCGCGATCATCACGCTCCTCTTGCCGGCGCGGCGCGACTCGCGCTGGAAGCTCCAGGGGCCGTTCGGAAGCGGCGGCGGCAAGACCGTCGCCGAGGCGCGTGCCGAACGAGAGGCGGAGGAGTCCTGACGATGTTCCTGATCGGCGCCACGAACCTGCCCTCGGGGCTGTACACGCCGCTCGTCGTGCTCCTCGCGGCGTACGCGGTACTGGTCCTGATCGCGGGCCGTGCGCGCGGGAACGAGGACACCGACCAGGCCGAGCGGTTCGACACCTACGCGTTCATGCTCCTGCTGGTGGCCGCGCTCTACACGATCGTGCTCGTGATCTCGGCGGTGTTCGCCTACCCGAGCCGCTCCACCGACATGGTCACGATCCTGCTCGTGATCTGCGGCTTCTTCGCCCTTCTGCTGTTCGTCTTCTTCCTCATCGCTGAGTGGATTCCGGGGAGGCTGTCGCGTCGCGAAGAGCGTCCTCCAGCTGAGGACGCCGGAACGAGTAGCCAAGCTCAGTGAGCCGGGCGGGCACGGCGCGCTGCCCGGTGGTCACGATGTCGGACATCTCGCCGTAGAGCACCTTCACGGCGAGAGCGGGCACCGGCGCGATCGCCGGGCGGCGCAGCACGCGGCCGAGCGCCTTCGAGAGGTCGCGGTTGGTGGCCGGCTCGGGCGCGGTGAGGTTCACCGGACCGCTCGCGGCCTCGGTGTCGAGCTCGAACAGGATTGCGCCCACCACGTCGTCGAGGTGGACCCACGGCACGTACTGCCTCCCGCCGGCAACCGGGCCGCCGATCCCGAGCTTGAAGAAGGGGAGCATCTTCTCGAGCGCGCCCCCTGACGGCGAGAGCACCATCCCGGTGCGGTTGATCACGACCCGCACCCCGAGCTCCTCGGCGCGCCGCGCCTCCGCCTCCCAGTCGGCGGACAGTTGGGCGAGGAAGTCCTCCCCGGCGGGGTGGGACTCGTCGAGCGGCTCGTCGCCGCGGTGCCCGTACCAGCCCGCGCCCGACTGAGAGACGAGCACCTTCGGACGCTCCGCCTCGGGCAGCACGCCGAGCGCGGACACGACGTTGCGGGTGGAGAGGATGCGGGAGTCGCGGATCTCTCGCTTGGCGTCGTCGGTCCAGCGCTGCGCGATCTGCTCGCCGAGCAGGTGGACCACACCGTCGTGGTCGCGGAGCGTGTCGAGCGGTGGCGGCGTCGTCTTCGGCTCGGGCCAGTTGGTGGAGCGCGACAGCTGCGTGACCTCGTCCCCGCGGGCGGTGAGCGCACCCGCCAGCGCGCGGCCGATGGTGCCGGTGGCGCCGGTGACGGCGACCCGCATCAGGTGACGGTGGCCCGCTCGACCGTCGGCTGCTCGACGGCCTCGCCCTCGTCGCCGCGCTCCGCGACCTCGGCCACCGCGGCGGCCACCTGGCGGGCCACGTCGCGGTTGAAGACGCTCGGGATGATGTAGTCCTCGTCCAGCTCGTCGTCGCCCACCACGGAGGCGATCCCGCGGGCGGCCGCGAGCTTCATCTCCTCGGTGATGGCGGTGGCTCGGACGTCGAACGCGCCGCGGAAGATGCCCGGGAACGCGAGCACGTTGTTGATCTGGTTCGGGTAATCGGACCGGCCGGTGGCCATCACGCGCACGTACGGCGCCGCCTCCTCGGGGCGCACCTCCGGGTTCGGGTTTGCCATCGCGAACACGAACGGATCCGCGTTCATCTTTTGCAGGTCCTGCGCGTCGATGATGCCGGGCCCGGACAGGCCGATGAAGACGTCGGTGCCCTCGATCACCTCGCGCGGCTGGCCGTCGCGGGCGCCGGCGTTCGTGTGCTCGGCCAGCCAGCGCTTGGGCGCGTTCATCGAGCCCGCCTGGTAGTCGTCGCGGCCGGTGTGGATCGCGCCGAAGCGGTCGCAGGCCACGATCGAGGTCACGCCGGCGTCCATGAGGATCTTCACCACGGCGACGCCGGCGGCGCCCGCGCCGACCATCAGCACCTGCAGGTCCTCCATGCGCCGGTTTGCGAGCCGGCAGGCATTGATGAGTGCGGCCAAGGTGACGATTGCGGTTCCGTGCTGATCGTCGTGGAAGACCGGGATGTCCAGGGCTTCCTGCAGGCGCTGCTCGATCTCGAAGCAGCGCGGGGAGGAGATGTCCTCGAGGTTGATGCCGCCGAACGTGGGGGCGATCCGGATCACCGTCTCCACGATCTCGTCCACGTCCTTGGTGGACAGGCAGATCGGGAAGGCGTCCACGTCGGCGAACTCCTTGAAGAGCATCGCCTTGCCCTCCATGACGGGCATGGCGGCCTCGGGGCCGATGTCGCCGAGCCCGAGGACGGCCGTGCCGTCGGACACCACGGCCACCGTGTTCGCCTTGATCGTGTACTTGAACGCCTTCTGGCGGTTCTCGGCGATGGCCGTGCACACCCGCGCGACACCCGGCGTGTAGGCCATCGACAGGTCGTCGCGGCTCTTCAGTGGGAGGTTGAGGCCGGTGTGGATCTTGCCGCGCCTGTGCACCTCGAAGGTACGGTCGGTGACCTCCACGACCTCGGCCGACTTGACCGCCTGGACGGCCGAGATCACCTGGCCGCGGTGGTCGGTGCTGTTGCACTCGACCGTGATTTCGCGGATCGTGCGGTCGCCCTTGGCGTCGACGGTGTCCACGGCGACGATCGAGCCCCCCGCGCGCGTGATGGCCGCCGTGACCTTGCCGAGTACACCGCTGGGCCGTGAGGGGAGCGCGACGCGGAGGGTCAGGGAGAACTGTGCGGAGGGGGTGGCCATGGGCTCCGGATCATACGAACGCTCGCGCGCCGCCAGCGAACGGCAGCACTAGGGCGGCCCAAGGGTGCTTCCCCCTTCGGGGTTGGGCGTTTTTCCTGGGCATTTGGCCAGGTAAGTCGACCCACCCCGTCGATAGGGTTGGTTCGTGCCCCCTGAGGAGTCGAAGGAGCTGTTCCTCATCGACGGGAACAGCCTCGTTTATCGCGCCTTTTTTGCGCTTCCGGAGTCGATCGCGACCTCCAAGGGCCAGCCGACGAACGCGATTTTCGGCTTCGCCTCGATGCTCGTGAAGATCATCTCCGAGTACGGGGTCAAGCCCACGCTGGTGGTCTGGGACGCCGGCATGTCCGGGCGCAAGGAGGTCTACGAGGAGTACAAGGCGCAGCGCGACTCTAAGCCCGACCTG
>DASUYU010000104.1:0-15998 GCA_036377235.1 Thermoleophilaceae bacterium | reverse complement strand
GCCGCGCCGACCACCGCGACGACCGACGGGACGGTTACGACCGGCACCGAGGTCGGCACGGTGACTGACGGCACGGTTACCGGAAGCACCGGAACCAACACGACCGTGACCAGCACCGTTCCGACCGCGCCGGCCGCTCCGGCCGCTCCGGCCGCTCCGGCAACGACCCCGGTGCCGGCCGCTCCGGCGACCACCGCTCCCGCGGAGGCTCCGGATGTCACGACGACCGCTCCGGCCACGGTCGCTTCGGCGGCTCCGGCCGCCGCGACCACCGCTCCGGCTGCGGTTCCGGCGGCTCCGGCGACGACCGCTCCGGCAACCGCTCCCGCTCCGGCCTCCGATGCGGGGGTCACCGGGAGCTCCGGTGTGACGGCGGGTGACGCTGGGGTTACGGCAAGCACCGAGAGCGGTGCGGATGTGACGGGCGAGGCTGCCGTCGAGGTCTCGGCTCAGTAGAGAGAGCTTGGCGCGATAGCGCCGGCCCAGTGGGCCGGCGTGGCCAAGGGGGAACCGTGTGGGCCTCGTCCGTAACCGGGCGGGGCCTTCGCGCTACCTGCGTGGGGCGCGGGCGCGGGCGCAGGCGCGGGCGCGGGCGCGGGGCGCGGTGGCGCGGGGCGCGGTGGCGCCGCGCGGGCCGCGGGGGCCGCCGAGCCTACGGGTACGTGTAGATCGGGTCGCCTATGTCGATCCAGTTGTAGATCGACACGGCGTTCGGGATCGGCACGCGTAGGCAGCCGTGGCTCGCCGCGTAGTTAGGCACGTCGGCGTAGCCGTGGATCGCGTAGCCGCCGATGAAGTACGACGAGTAGACCATCCCGTGCGAGTTGGTCCCCGGCTCCTTGCGGTAGAAGTGGTAGCTGCCGAACACCGTCGGGGTCGACGGCTTGCCCGATGACACTTGGTACGCGCGGTACGGCTTCCCGTGGTCGGCCAGCACCAGCACCTGGCGCGACCAGTCGAACTCCACGTGCTTGCCGTGGGTCCCCGAGGTTGGATAGCGCAGCTTGAACGCGCCCTGGCCGCGCAGCACCATCGCGTAGACCGAGGTCGTGGCGAAGCCGTCGCGGCCCATCTCGTTCGTCTTCCGGAACACGTTCACCGCGTTCGCGGTGAGCCCGTCGAAGTAGCCCGTCACGGGCGTGGCGAAGCCGAGCTTGAGCAGACCGCGCTGGAGCAGCAGCACCTTCAGGCCGCGTGAGCCCGCGCCCGCCGACCAGTTGACCACCTGGATCGTCTCGCTGCGCGTGCGGAAGGCCTGCTGGGCCGCGCTTCGCTTGTGCTTGACCACCAGCCGCACCGGTCCCGCGTTGCCCACCTTGAAGCGGAACTCGTAGGCGCCCCTCTTCCCGACGTGCCGGCGCACCGACTTGCTCGCCTTCTTGCCCCGGATCGCGTAGAGCGTGAGCACCTCGTTCGGCACGTACGGCTTCACGACCCCGCGCACGACGACCTCCTGGGAGGGCGCGTAGAAGTGCGTCTTCCTGGTCGCCAGCCCACCCTCGACCGAGAGCGTCGCCTTGCCCTTCGCCGGCTCCGGCTTCGGCTCCACGGGAGTGGTGGGAGTCGTCGGCGTCTGCGCGTTCGCGACCGCCGGGGCCAGCGCGATCAGGACCAGGGAGACCGGTAGAAGCTTCGTCATTTGGCGCCCACTATGCCACGGCCGCCCGCTGTGCTCGCGGAATTGTGGCGCAGGCGAGCAGCATGAGCGGGCCGAGCACGAGCGAGACGGACCCGTCGTGAATTGTCACCCCGAAGGCGATCGCGTTGTTGAAGGAGTGCATCGCGATCGTCGGATAGATCGAGCCGGTCCGCTCGTAGACGAGGCAGAAGATGAACCCGAGAATCGCCAGCGGGGGGAGGATCAGGAGGGCGTCGGCGCCCGTGAAGTCGTAGTGGATCACGCCGAACAGGAGACCGTCGATGGCGGCGGCCCCCAGCACCGACCAGCGGCTCCGCAGCGCCCGGTAGAAGAAGCCGCGGAAGAAGAACTCCTCGGCGACGGGCGCTACGCATATGACCATGAAGCCCGCGGCGATCATGCCGAAGGTGCCCTGGTCCGCGCCGAGGTCCTGGGCCACGCTCTGCTCGGCGTCCGGCTGGACGATCACGGAGTACAGCGCCACGAGCGCGTAGAAGGTGAGCATCCCGAGCGCCGCCCAGCCGGCCGTCCGCCAGAGGGGCGCGGGACGCAGCCCGAACTGCTCCGCCCTGGGCGTCCGCGTGAACGACGCGAACAGCACGGCGGTGCCGATGAAGATCATCCCCTGCAGGAACGTGGCGACGATCGTGAAGGTCGGGTCCTCGTCGTCCGCGGTGGCGCCCGTTGCGGCCGCGAGGATTCCCACCACGATCAGCGTCGCGATCAGCGCGACCAGGAAACCCACGCCCGCGTACCAGGCCGGCCACCGCGGCGCGGCGCCCTCCGGCAGCTCCGGCCGCTCGGGCGGAGGCGGGGGTGGCGGGTCGAAGGCGGCGTGCTGCACGGACGTCAGAGTAGGGCGGGCAGCTCGCGAAGCGAGCGGATCGACTCCACGCCCGCCGGTGGATCGCCCTCGCGCTGGAGCAGCACGCCGCGGATCCCGGCCGCCGCGGCCCCCTCGATGTCGTTGTCGACCTTGTCGCCCACGTGCAGCGCCTCCCCCGGCTCCACACCCGCGATCCCGAGCGCCCGCTCGAACACGCGCGGGCTCGGCTTGGCAGCCCCCACCTCGGCCGAGGTCACCACGTCGTCCACCAGATCGAGGATCCCCGTGGGCCGGAGCCATTCCGGCAGCGAGCAGTCCCAGTTGCTCGCGATCAGCGCCGTGATGACGCGCTCGCGGAGGGCCAGCAGCGCAGGCTCGACATCCGGGTAGGGCGTGAACTCGAGCGCGCCGAGCATCGCGCGCCGCGCGGTGGCGTGGTCGAGCTCGGGGATGCCGAGCGCGCGCCGCATCTCATCGGCGCAGCGGTCGCGCAGCCGCTCGAGCCGCTCGGGATCGGAGCCGTCGAGGTGATGGTCGAGGTAGTAGGCGATCTCGGCCATGAAGCCCGCCGCGGCCTGCTCCTCGCTCACCTCGAAGCTGAAGTCGTGAAGCAGCCGCTGGAGCCGCGGCGCGGGCGGCTGGAGCTCGACCAGCGTGCCGAGCGCGTCGAGGAGCACGGCACGCGTCATGAGATCCAGTGCCAGCTCGCGTACTGGGCGGTGAACAGCCCGAGCCCCACGGCCGACCCCGCGACCACCAGGTCCGTGATCCGCCGCTCCTCGCACACGGCCGCAAGCCACATGAACACCGGGAACAGCACGCTCACGAACCGCGGGAGCGACATCAGCGGCTGCGGCGTGACCGGGAACGTCAGCGGCACCATGAGCGAAGCGGCCACCCAGACCGCGTAGGCGCGCGGAAGCCGCCTGAACACGCCCACACACGCGACCACCGCGAACACGAGCGTCGCGAACAGCATCACGTTGATGGCGGCGATCCTGAACGGGTCGCCGGCCGCCCGGTCGAAGTACACAGGGGTGCGCGATCCCGACGCGAGCTGGCGCACGCCGTCGAAGGCGGCCACCAGTCCGTCCCAGGCGCCCGCCAGCGGCACGACGAGATGGCGCGACCACGCCTCCTGCACGTCGAGGAACCGGAACGCATCGCCCTCCGCGATCCCGAGCCAGGCGGCGTACGCGGCGATGCCGAGCGGTGCGAGCAGGAGCCACGCCGCGTCCGCCCCGCGCCGCGGGCGCGCGCCCCACCAGATCACGATCAGCGGCAGCACGAGCAGCAGCCCGGCGCTGCGGGTGGCGGAGGCGAGCCCGGCGCAGGCGCCCGCCCATGCCCAGTGTCCCGTGCGCGCCGCGTAGAAGGCGCCGACAGCGAGCAGAAGGAAGACGCTCTCCGAGTACGGCGCGCCGAAGTACACCGCGGCCGGGAACACGGCCAGCAGCAGGAGCGTCGGGCGGGCGAGGTGGCGGCCGAGCTCCAGCTCCGTGAGCTTGTAGAGGAGCGCGAGCGCCGCAACGAACGCGGCCAGGGACACCAGGAACGCGGCGATGAGCAGCGCGGCGTGCGAGCCGCCGAACACCGTGCCCACGCCCCGCACCAGCAGCGGGTAGAGCGGGAAGAAGGCAGCCCGGGCGGTGCTGCCGGCGTAGCCGGAGTCGGCGATCGTGAGGTACCAGACCGAGTCCCATCGGGCGAGCGGCGCGAGCACCGGGTCCGCGATCGCATGCGTGAGCGCCGGCGCGTCGAACTTGGCGGCGTTCTCGCGCGCCAGCCCGCCGCCCGCAGGACCGAACGAGAGCGCGGCGAAGACCGCCACGAGGAGCACCGCCATGCGGGAGGACAGGCCGATCCGCACGGCGGCCCTGACCGCCTCGGAATCGCGTACCGACGCGATTGCGCTCGCGCGCGCGGGGGTAGCCTCAATCGCCATGCCGGACGCCCATTTCTACACAGCCGCAACCGAATCCGGTACCACGACGAGCGACTGGATCAACGCCGGCATCTCGATCCTGGTCGCGATCGTCATCGCGCGGATCGTGGACAGGCTGATCGCGAAGCGCGGCACCGCCGTCGGCGAGCTGGTCACGCGCGGCGAGCTGTCGGCGGCCACGATGACGCGTCTCCGTGTGACCCGAAGGCTGGTCTCGGCGGGCATCATCCTGATCGGCGTCGCCATCGCCGCGTCGAACTTCGACGAGCTGTCGAGCGTCGCCAAGGGCATCCTCGCCTCCTCCGCGGTGCTCGGCCTGGTAGTCGGCTTCGCGGCGCGCCAGACGCTCGCGAACGCGATCGCCGGGATCCTGCTCGCCATCACGCAGCCGATCCGCATCGGCGACCTCGTGACCTTCGAGGAGGAGACCGGCGAGGTCGAGGACATGAAGCTGACCTACACCTACATCCGGCTCGGCGACGGCCGCCGCCTGATCGTGCCGAACGAGCGGCTCGCCCAGAGTTCGGTGGTGAACCACACGATCGCCGAGCGGCGCGTGCAGGTGGAGGTGTCGGTCTGGCTGCCGCCGGACGCCGACCTCGACAAGGCGATGGAGCTGATCGCCGACGAGGACGCCGGCATCTCGGTCACGGTCGCCGAGACCGACAAGGAGGGCGTCCGCCTCAGCGCCACGACATGGGCGTCGAGCCCCGCCGAGCGCGGGCAGATCGCGGCGGACCTGCGCGCACGGTGGCTGCGATTGTTGCGCGAGCACGCACTATCCTCAACCGAGGCCTGAGCCCGGGTTCGCCCCCGAACTTCTCATGACGCAGCGGCAGCGAAAGCAACGGAGGCGGAGGCGCCATCACACCGGGCGCAACAGCGTGCTGCTCGGACTCGGGGTGCTCACAGTGGTCGCGGTCATCGGCGTGCTCGCGGCCGTCGGCTACGTGCTCGCCATCGCCGCAACGGCGCCCGACCTCTCGGAGCTGAAGCCGGCCGACAAGGGCCAGCTCTCCGTCGTCTACGCCGCCGACGGATCGCGGCTCGGCTTCATCCAGTCGGACGTGCTCCGACGCGTAGTCCCGTGGCGGGACATCCCCGTGAACATCCGCCGCGCGACGGTCGCCATCGAGGACGAGCGCTTCTACAAGCACGGCGGCGTGGACCTGAACGCCATCGTGCGCGCCGGGATCAAGAACCTCGAATCCGGCAAGACCGTGCAGGGCGGCTCGACGATCACGCAGCAGCTCGTCCGGGCGCTCTACATCAAGGACCCGAAGCGCGACTTCGCGCGCAAGATCCGCGAGGCGAAGCTGGCCTCCGAGCTCGAGGACAAGCACTCGAAGACCTGGGTGCTCCACAACTACCTCAACGCGGTGCCGTACGGGACGGTGGGCGGCCGCACCGCCATCGGCATCGAGGCCGCGGCGGTCACCTTCTTCAACAAGCACGCGCGGAGGCTCAGGCTGTACCAGGCCGCGCTGCTCGCCGGCCTGCCGCAGGCGCCGTCCGAGTACAACCCGTTCCGGAATCCGGAGGCCGCGCTCGCCCGGCGCAACGAGGTGCTCCGGAAGATGGAGGAGAACGGGTACATCACCCAGGCCGAGGCCACGAGGGCCTCGCAGCGCGGGCTCGGGCTGCGCCACGGCACGCGCTACATCCAGCGCCGCGAGCCGTACTTCTTCGACTACGTGCAGGAGAAGCTGATCGAGCGCTACGGCGTGGGCGTGGTCCGCCGCGGCGGCCTGCGCATCCACACGACGATCGACCCGAAGATGCAGGACGACGCCCGGAACGCCGTCAACCAGTACTGGGGCGACCCCGCGGGCCCGAGCTCGGCGATCGTCGCGATCGATCCCGCCAACGGGAAGATCCGCGCGATGGCGTCGACGGGGACATACGCGTCGAGCAACTTCAACCTCGCCGCCCAGGGGCACCGGCAGCCCGGCTCGGCGTTCAAGACGTTCGTCCTGACGGCGGCGATCCGCAAGGGCGTGGACCCGGACTCCACCTACTACACGTCGAAGCCGCTGAACATCGACGACCCGACCTACGGACACTGGGAGGTCAAGACCTTCGGCAACAGCTACATCGGGACCGTGAGCCTGACGCGCGCGACGCTGTCGTCGGACAACACCGTCTACGCGCAGCTGATCCTGGACATCGGGCCGAAGGCGGTGTGCGACACGGCCAAGCTGCTCGGGATCACCACCCACCTCGATTGCTACCCGGCAGAGGGCCTGGGCGGACTCACGCTCGGCGTGACACCACTCGAGATGGCGGGCGCCTACGCGACGCTCGCGAGCGGCGGCATCAGGCACCGGCCGACCGGCATCGAGAAGGTCGTATTCCCCGACGGCAAGAGCGAGAACCTGGCGAACTCGAAGGGCAAGCGCGTGCTCACCGACGGCGAGGCCTACGAGGTCACGAAGGTCCTGCACGAGAACGTGCTCGGCGGCACGGGCGTCGCGGCCAACTACGGCTGCCCGGCCGCCGGCAAGACCGGGACGACGGACGAGGCGAAGGACGCCTGGTTCGTGGGCTTCACGCCCGAGCTGTCCGCGGCGGTCTGGGTCGGCTATCCGAAGGCCGGCATCGCGATGCCCGGCGCCCAGGGAGGCACGTACGCCGCGCCGGTCTGGCACGCGTTCATGGAGCCCGCGCACGGCACCTTCTGCGACGACTTCCCGCCGCCCACCGAGCCCGCCCAGCTGTCGCCGTACTTCGGCAAGTACGCCCGCACCGGCTCGTCCGGCTCGAGCCCGTACTCCACGCCGGGCACGGGCGGCACCACGACGCAGCCGGACCAGAAGTACGACCCGCGCTTCTACGAGCAGGCGCCGCTCGACCAGCCGAACCAGACCCCGCCCGAGCAGGTGCAGCCCGAGCAGCCCGCGCCCGGGCCGGGGAACGGCAACGGGAAGGACAAGGGGGGCGGCAACCCCGCCCCGGGCTGATGCACCTTGCCGGCGCCCTGCCGCGCCGAGGGCGCGGGCCCAGGTGACGCCGTGGGCGAGCTCGCGCTGATCGCGGCGATAGAGACCGCGCTCGCGGACCGGAGCGGCCGGCTCGTACGCTGGACCGGAGACGACGCGGCGGTCACGCGCGCGCGGCCGTTCGCCGTGACCTCGATCGACACGCTCGTGGACGGCGTCCACTTCAAGCGCGCCACCCACGGCCTGCGCGACATCGGCTGGAAGGCGCTCGCCACGGCCCTGTCCGACCTGGCGGCGATGGGCGCCGACGCGGGCGAGGCGTACGTGTCAGTGGTGCTCCCGGCGGACGTGGGCGAGCCGCTCGAGCTGATCCACGGGATGGAGGGGCTGGCGAGCGAGGCGGGGGTCACGATCGCGGGCGGCGACGTGGTGTCCGGCCCCGTGCTGGTGTTGACCGTGGCCGTCACCGGCTGGGCGGATTCGGAGGAGGAGCTCGTGGGACGTGACGGTGCCCGGCCGGGCGATCTCGTGGGAGTCACGGGCGAGCTGGGCGGCTCCGAGGCCGGGCGGCGGGAGCTGGAGGCCGGCGCGGCCGACTCGCCAGCGGCCGACCGACACCGCCGCCCCGTCCCACGGCTGGCGGAGGGGCGCGCACTCGCCGCCGCGGGCGCCACGGCGATGATCGACCTGTCCGACGGCCTCGCCACCGACGCCCGTCACGTCGCCGAGCGCAGCGCCGTGGAGCTCCGCATCCGGCTCGTCGACGTGCCCCGGGCAGCCGGCGTCACAGCGGAAGAGGCCGCCACGGGCGGTGACGACTACGAGCTGCTGGTGACCGTTCCGCCGGAGCGGCGCGAGGCCGCCGAGGCCGCCGCGCCGCTCACGTGGATCGGCGAGGCCTCAGCCGGCCGCGGCCTCGTCCTCCTCGGCGCGGACGGCCCCGTGTCCGGACTCAGCGGCTACGAGCATCCATGAGCGCACGATCGCCTCGGCGACCTCGCGCGAATCAACCTCGTAATGGCCCTGCGAGACGCTCGTCTGGAGCGTCGGATCGATACCCCTGCCAGTCATTCCTCGCACCTCCGTGTGCCCCTGGTTATCGACCGGACCGGCCGAATGTCACACCTGGACATCCGGCCACCTGAGCGAGGTCTCGACCGTCGCGCAGAACGCCGCCAGCATCACGCAGGCGATCAGCGAGGTCAGGAGCCCCACGCTCTGGCCGGTCACGAGCATCAGGAGGTACCAGAGGCCGGACAGCGGATCGACCGACAGCGCGAACATGTAGTAGATCGCCACGATCAGCGCGGGCAGGACGCCCACCGCGATCAGCGCGGCACGCACACGCCGGTCCGGCAGCGGCCGGGTGAGGGCGAGCAGCATCCACAGGTGCGCCGCGGGCACGGCCAAGAGCCCCGCGTACGGGTCGACCAGCCAGAGGAGGATCGAGGCGGCCGCGATGGTGAGGGCGAGCGCCACGCCGGCCCCCAGGTCGGGCGTCTGGCCGAGCTCGGGGTCGGGGCGCGCGGCCAGCCAGCGTGCGAGGAAGAACGCGAGCACCATCGCCACGGCCACGCCGCCGAGCACGGCCAATGCGGGGCCGTCGAGGGGAAGGTCGTCGGGCGGCACCGGCGCCGCCGGAGGCGAGGGCGTGGCGTCGAAGAGCGCGAGGAGCTGCGCCACCGCGAGCGCGGCGAGGAACGGCGCGACCCAGGCCCCCAGCCAGCGCAGCCACCTCAGCACGTCCATGTGACGCCTGCGGGCGCGGGCGAAGGCATCGACTGACGTCACGAGCACGGGGAGCAGGAGAGCGCCCGCGAGTAGGGACAGCACCCATCCCGGCAGCACCTGGCTCACCGCCTGCAGGTAGCTCTTCGGCCCGTGCTCCGGGCGCGGGCCGTTGTCGAGCGCGGTGAGCGTCCTCAGCGTGGCGCGGCCGAGCCCGCCCAGGCGGTCGGGGTCGATGGCCTCCGGAGGCCCGCTGCCGCCCGGCGGCAGCTCCCCGCTGCCCGAGATCCGGACGGCGTCATAGCCCGAGTCGAGCAGCACGCCCTGGGCGCCGATGCCGATCGGGAACGACAGCCTGGCGAGCTGCCCGAACGTGCCGCTGCCCCCTCCGGCGCCGCCGAGCTCCAGGCGGATCGACTCGGCCACGGTGCGCTGGAGTGCGATGCCCGCGCGCGTGGAGTCGTTCGACCACGCCTGCACGGGCGGGCCGCCGCCCTTCGCGCCCAGATCCGAGACGACCACCACGGCGTCCACGAGATCGGGCTCGGGCAGCACCTCGATCAGACGCCGCGCGCCCGCCTGGCCCAGGTGGGAGCCGTCGATCGACGCCAGCACGAGCGTCTTCTTGGACGGGCGCCCCTGGTAGACGCGGGCGACCTGCATGAGCGCCGCCGTGTCCGCCGCGCTGCCGGGCGCGTCGGGCACCGATGCCGCGTCGCGGGCCGCCACGATCACGATCTGCCGGCGCGAGCTGCCCGCCCGCCGGCCCACGACGTTGACCAGTCGCTTGCCGTCGGTGGTGAACCGCTGGACGACCGGGCGCGCCCCGCCGCCCCCGGCGAAGCCGCGCGCCGCGAACGTGTCGGCCACGAGCTGAGCCGTTGCGCGGTCACCCGGCGACCCGGCCCGCCTGTCGGGCTCCTGCGCCGCGATCCGGCCGGCCAACACGGCCGCCTGGTTGCCGTCGAACAGCACGTCAGCGGGCAGGCCCTGCCGCAGCGGCCCGGGCCGGCTCTGGAACGAGAACATCGTCAGGACGACGGCCAGGAGGGCAGGCACGAACGCCGCGCGGTAGATCCGCGGTTCGATCACGAAGGGCGCAACCTACAATTCCCCGGGTTGAGCGCGACTGCCCCACGCATCCTGCTCGTGGACGACGAGCTGTCGGTCCAGAAGCTCCTGACGTATCCGCTGCGCAAGGAGGGCTACGACGTCATCCCCGCGCTCGACGGCCGTGAGGCGCTCGACCGGCTCCGCGAGGACACCTTCGACCTGGTCGTGCTCGACGTGATGCTGCCGCGGATGGACGGCTTCGACGTGTGCCGCGCGATCCGCTCGCGCAGCACGGTGCCGATCATCATGCTCACCGCGAAGACCGAGGAGACGGACAAGGTCCTCGGCCTCGAGCTCGGCGCGGACGACTACATCACCAAGCCGTTCTCGATCCGCGAGTTCTCGAGCCGGGTGAAGGCCGTGTTGCGGCGCGCCTCCTTCGCGCAGGCGGAGACGCAGTTCGAGGAGCCGATCGACGTCGGCGACCTCCAGATCGACTTCGAGAAGCGGAGCGTCGTGGTGCGCGGCGAGTCCGCCCAGCTCACCTACGTGGAGTTCGAGATCCTCGCCGCGCTCGCGCGCGCGCCCGGGCGCGTGTTCAGCCGCACGATGCTGCTGGAGCGGGTCTGGGGCGACGCCGCGTATCGCGACCCACGCACGATCGACGTGCACATCCGTCACCTCCGGGAGAAGCTGGAGGCGGAGCCGAAGACCCCCGAGCTGATCCTCACCGTCAGAGGCGTGGGGTACCGGTTCCGGGACACATGAGCAGCCTGCGGTCGCTCCGATACAAGATCGCGTTCGTCTTCTTCCTGGTCACCGCGGCCGCATTCACGGTGATCTGGTTCGGCACCGTGCCACAGCTCGAGCAGAACCTGAAGGACCAGCGGCTCGGCAACCTGCGCGACGAGATCCGCTCGACCCGCCCCGCGCTCGAGCTGCCGACGGTGGGCGGGCGCCGGCCGAGCGCCAAGCAGTTCGCCGAGAAGATCAGCGCGGCCGAGGACGCCACCGACGCGCGCGTGACCGTGCGCGACTGGCAGCGGCAGCGCTCGGCGGACCGCAACCCGGGCTTCTATCCGGTGGACGACTCGGAGGATCCGGTCCCCTTCGACGACAACCTCGCGCGCCGCGCGCTGATGAGCCGGCACGTGCTCCGCGCGTACGGGACATTCCGCGACGAGCAGATCGGGATGATCGCGCAGCCGATCAAGAGCCCGGGCAGGCGCGCGCGGGTGGCCTTCTATTCGATCGGGTTCGAGGACGTCCAGACCACGGTGTCGTTCGTGCGCAACCGCGTGCTGATCGCGACGGCCATCGCGCTGCTGATCGCCCTGATCGGCGGACTGCTGATCGCGACGCGGCTGGGCCGCCGTGTGAGCGGCCTCGAGCGGGCGGCGCGCTCCGTCGCCGGCGGCCGCTGGGTGGAGCCGCTGCGCGTGACGTCGAAGGACGAGATCGGCCAGCTCACCGAGACCTTCAACCAGATGCAGCAGCGGCTCCAGAGCGTGGACATCGCCCGGAAGGAGTTCATCGCCACCGCCTCGCACGAGCTGCGCACGCCCATCTTCTCGCTCGGCGGCTTCGTGGAGCTCCTGCAGGACGAGGACCTCGACGAGGACACCCGGCTCGAGTTCCTCGAGACGATGGGCGAGCAGGTGGAGCGCCTGCAGAAGCTGTCCGTGGACCTGCTCGACCTGTCGCGGCTCGACTCCGGCTCGGTCGAGCTGCACACCGAGCCGGTCGACCTCGCGGAGCTCACCCGCTCCGTCGCCGGCGAGTTCCACCCGCGGCTCACCGAGCACGGAACCGACCTCATGCTGGACGTTCCGGAGGAGGGCCCGAGCGCGCTCTGCGACCGGGAACGGGTCGTTCAGATCATGCGTATCCTGCTCGACAACGCCCTCCGCCACACCCCGGAGGGCACGGACGTCACCGTGAGCGCTTCCCGCTACAACGGCGCCGCCGAGCTCACGGTGGCGGACACCGGCCCCGGCCTCCCGGCCGGCGCGCGCGCGAAGGTGTTCGAGCGGTTCTTCACCGGTGACGCGGCGCGCGGCGCCGGGCTCGGCCTCGCGATCGCGCGCGAGCTCGCGGAGCGGATGGACGGCCGGCTGGTGCTCACGGCCAAGCGCGACGTGACCGCGTTCACGCTCGAGCTGCCCGCCGACGGCGCCGACGGTAACGGCGCGTGAGGCGCGCTGCCGCGGCCGCCGCCGCGGCGCTCCTCCTGGTCGCTGCCGGCTGCAACTCCGGAGGCGACGACGGCCAGGGAGGCGACTCCGCCGCGCCGAGCAAGGTCACCACCACGCGCGTCCAGGTGATCGAGGGCCTCGGCAAGGGAGGCGCCGGCGCGTTCGACCCGGCTGCGATCTACGACCGGCTGTCGCCCGGCGTGGTGACGATCCTGTCGATCTTCGACGGCGGCGGGAGCCTGCTCGAGGACGGCGGCGAGGGCGGCCAGGGGTCCGGGTTCGTCGTCGACGGCAACGGCTACATCGCCACGAACGCGCACGTGGTCACGACCGAGCGCCGGAACGGCACCGCGCGAGCGGACGACGTGTACGTGGAGTTCTCGGACGGCAACCGGGTGGCGGCGGACATCGTGGGCGACGACCCGAACGCCGACGTCGCCCTGCTGAAGGTCGATCCCGCCGGGCTCTCGCTCACGCCGCTGAGGCTCGGCAGCTCGGCGTCGACAGCGGTCGGCGAGCCGGTCGCGGCGATCGGGAGCCCGTTCGGCGAGAAGCAATCGCTGTCGATCGGCGTGGTGTCCGCTCTCGACCGCACGATCCGGTCGCTCACCCGCTTCCAGATCGGCGACGCGATCCAGACCGACGCCGCCATCAACCCGGGGAACTCCGGCGGGCCGCTGCTCGACGCGCGGGGGCGGGTGATCGGGATCAACGCCCAGATCCAGTCGCAGTCGGGCGGAGGCGAGGGCGTGGGCTTCGCCATTCCCGTGGACACCGTGCGCCGCTCGCTCCGCGAGCTGCGCGACCAGGGACGCGTGGACTACGGCTACCTCGGCGTCGAGACGCTCACCGTCTGGCCGCAGCTGGCGGAGCGGCTGGGGCTCGACGTGGACACGGGCTCGCTCGTCCAGGACGTGGTCGGCGGCAGCCCCGCGGAGGACGCGGGGATCACGGCGGGCGACGACACGATCTCGTTCCAGGGCCAGACGAACATCACCGCGGGCGGCGATCTCATCGTCGAGGTGGACGGCAAGCCGCTCACGCGCGAGCACGACCTCGCCGACGAGATCAGCGCGCACGGCCCCGGCGACCGCGTGCGGCTGACGCTGATCCGCGACGGCAAGCGGCGCACGATCGAGGTCGAGCTCGGCAAGCGGCCCGCGGGCAGCAACTCCTAGCCGGTGCGCGAGCTCGTCCGCGACCTTGCCCTGGCGCTGCGCGAGCGCGTGCTGCCGCATCTGGGTTCGCACGCCGGCCGGGTTCACGAGGCGGAGGCGGCCGGCGGCGACGTGACCTTCGCGATCGATGCCGAGGCCGAGCGCGAGCTCGAGGCGTTCCTGGCCGAGCGGGCGCCCGACGTGGCGTTCTACTCCGAGGACCGCGGGCTCGTGGAGCCCGGCGGGGCCGCGCGCACGGTCTTGGTGGTGGACCCCATCGACGGCACCCGCCCCGCCCTCGCGGGGCTCGAGTCCTGCTGCGTGTCGGTGGCCGCCGCGCCGCTCGACGCCGGCGAACCGACGATGAGCGATGTGACGGTGGGTTGCGTCGTCGAGATCCCGTCCGGCACCGTCTTCCTCGCCGAGCGCGGCGCCGGTGTGGTGGAGGGCCCGCCGGTGCTCCTGTCACGGAACGAGCGGGTCGACCGCATGTTCTGGACCTACGGCTTCCGCGGACGGCCGGCGCGGCCGATGGCGGAGGTGCTCGGCGACCTGATCGACGCCTCGTCCGTGGGCGGCGCGACCTTCGAGCTCGGCTCGGCGGCGTTCGACATGACCCGTGTCGTCACGGGGCAGCTCGACGCGTACGTGGAGCCCGGCCCGCGGCTGGTGGAGGACGTGCCCGGCATGCGCGAGGAGTTCGAGCGCGTCGGCGGTGGAGCGGTGCTGAACAACTCGCCCTACGACCTGGCGGCCGCGACGCTCATCCTCGAGGAGGCGGGCGCGGTGGTGACCGACGCCTATGGGCGGCCGCTCGGCACGTGTCCCCTGCTCGGCTCGGAGCACGAGTTCCAGATGTCGGTGGTGGCGAGCGGGAATCCCGCGCTGCACGACACCATTCTGAGGGCGCTCGATGCAGGCTTAATGCGTGTTTCCGGGTAGGGTGCCGGACGTGGAAGCGTCTCAGGCAGCGGACAGCAGGGATGTCTCACTGACGATCCCCGCGCGGGCTGATTACCTCGTGCTCGCCCGGCTGGCGCTGTCAGCCGTGTGCCGCCTGACCCCGCTTTCGCCCGAGGAGGTGGCCGATCTCAAGCTCGCCATCACGGAAGCGGCGAACGACTTCGTGGACGAGAGCGGCGACATCGACGACGAGAGCCGGCTCAACTTCTCCTTCCATCTGGGCGACGACCGGCTGCTGATGGACCTGGAGGGAACCGCGGGTCCCGTGACCTCGTCGGAGCAGGAGCTGAGCCGGGCGATCATCGAGGCGACGGTGGACGAGGCGGACTTCACCGGTGGCCGCACCCGGCTCACCAAGTACCTGAGCGAGACTGGGTAGTCTGCCGCGCTGTGCTGACGCCGGTTTCCGTAGGCAACAAGAGCCTCGCGGACTACACCCACCTGGCCGGAAGGCCCCTCATCGAGGAGATCCGCGAGCTCGCGAAGGATCTCGAGGGCCTCCGTGTCCTCCATCTGTCCGCGACCGCCTTCGGCGGCGGCGTCTCCGAGATCCTCTACACGCTGATCCCGCTGATGAACGACGTGGGGATCGATGCCCAGTGGCAGGTGATGCTCGGGCGCGAGGAGTTCTACAACGCGACGAAGCGCCTCCACAACGCGCTCCAGGGGAACCCCGACTCGCTCACGGACGAGGAGTGGGCGATCTTCGACCGCTACAACGAGATGAACGCCAAGGAGGTCGAGGGCGGCTGGGACGTGATCATCGTCCACGACCCGCAGCCGGCGGCGATCAGGCGGCACGTGCCGGAGAAGGCGAAGACGTGGGTGTGGCGCTGCCACATCGACCTGTCCACGCCGAACCCTGACGCGATCGAGCACATCGTGCCGCTGGTGCGCGAGTACGACGCTTCGGTCTGGCACCTCCAGCAGTACGTCCCGGCGGGTATCGACGGCGCGACCGGCGGCGTGCACATCTGCCCGCCGGCGATCGACCCGCTGTCGCCGAAGAACATGGCGCTCTCACCCGAGGACGCGGCATTCGTGTGCGACCAGTTCGGGATCGACGTGGACCGGCCGCTGCTCTGCCAGGTGTCGCGGTTCGACCCGTGGAAGGACCCGATGGGCGTGATCGACGCGTACCGCAAGGTGGCGGAGGACCTGCCGGAGGTGCAGCTCGCGCTGGTGGGCTCGATGGCCACCGACGACCCCGAGGGCTGGGAGTTCTTCAACTCCACCATGGCGTACGCGGACGGGGACCCGGACATCCATATCCTCAACAACCTGAACAACGTGGGCGCGATAGAGGTGAACGCCTTCCAGTCACAGGCCGACGTGGTCATCCAGAAGTCCACCCGCGAGGGCTTCGGGCTCACCGTGTCCGAGGCACTCTGGAAGGGCCGCCCGTTCATCGGCGGCGACGTGGGCGGCATCCCGCTTCAGGTGCAGAACGGGGAGACCGGCTTCCTGGTGTCGAGCCCCGACGAGTGCGCCGACCGCGCCGAGGAGATCCTCCGCGAGCCGGACCTCGGCAAGCGGCTCGGGCGAGCGGGCAA
>DASUYU010000103.1:0-4152 GCA_036377235.1 Thermoleophilaceae bacterium | reverse complement strand
GCACGTGAAGGACTCCAATCCCGCCTTGTTGCCGTAGCTCTTCGCGAAGCTGAAGGTCTCGCCGTCAAAGGTGGCGGTGCCGGAGATAGACAGCGTTATCACGGTTTCGCCGGTCGAGGTAAAGCCTCCGGTCGCCTCTGCGGGCTTGGGACCGACGATTGAGATTTCGCCAATCTCCTCGCAGGTGAACGTCCCGAAGTCAAACAGTCCCTGGCCCGGCGGTGAGGCCGCCGGAGCCGGAGCTGCAGCCACCGCCAACAGCGCAGTGCTGCCGAGTGTTGAGGCCGCTAACGCGGTCCTTCGCAGGACCGAGGCGACAACCGCCGGTGGAAGTAGTTTGCGCCCGATCATGATCCGCTCCTTTTTTGTGTTGGACGAGCCTGAGGGCGACGCTACGCCCTGGTCGGCGCCGCGACATCGGGGTCACCTCTAAGAAGTCACCCGTGCTAGCCCCAGACTTATGACTCCGCTTCCGCTTGGGCCGGAGGCCCGATTGCCGATAAAAGCCAGGTGGAGACCCAGACTCCGCATTCGCTGTCACTCCGGACGCGCGATGACGCACGCGCCGCGCTGGCCCGTGCCTTCGAGGAGGCCGCGACCATGCCGGGCACGCTTCTCCCCCACGAGACGCTGGATGAGCTCGCCGCGATGGCGGGCCGCATCCACGACGAGGTCATGCGGCTGGACGACCGCGACATCGCCTTCGGCAACGGCATGCCGGCGTGGGCCTATGTCGTGGAGCACTCGATCGACGCGACCGCAGTCGGCCTGGTGGTCGGCCGGCGCCTGCTCGACCAGGCCGCGCTGCCCGACCTCGCCACCGGCCTGTTCCTCCAGGACATCGGCATGCTCGTTCTGCCGGAGAGCCTCGTTCAGAAGCCGGGTCCGCTCGCCCCCGACGAGTGGGCCCTGATGATGAAGCACCCCGTGCTCGGGCTCGAGTTTCTGCGCGACGACTCGGTCTCCTCGGCGGCCAAGTCGGTCGTGCGCTCCCACCACGAGCGCTGGGACGGCTCCGGCTACCCGGGCGCGCTGATGGGCGACGAGATCTCGCTGTTCGCCCGGATCGCCGCGGTGGCCGACGCGTTCGACGCCGTGACGAGCCGGCGCTACCACGCGTCCCCCGTGCCGCCCGCCGAGGCGGTGGAGATCATCCGCGCCGCCGCGGGCACCGCGTTCGACCCTCAGGTGGTCGACGCCTTCGTGGACGCGATTTCACCCCGGGGCGGCTAGCCGAGCAGGTCGAGCGCCGCGCCCACGATCGACTCTGCGTCGATCTCGTGGTGGCGGTAGACGTCCTCGAGGTCGCCCGACTGGCCGAAGCGGGTCACCCCCAGCGGCGTTAGCGGCACGGCGTTCACCGCCGCCAGGAAGCCGAGCGCGTTCGGGTCGCCGTCGAGCACGGTCACGACCGGCGCCGCGCGGTCGCTCGGGAACAGCTCGTCCAGAATCTCCGCCGGGTGGTCGCCGAAGCCGGCGCGCGCGCGGAGCGCCCGGTGGACCAGGTCGGCGCTCGTGAGGCAGATCACGTCGCAGCCGTCGCCGAGCGTGTCGGCCGCGCGCAGGATCTCGGGGACCGTCGCGCCCATGCCCACGAGCGTCACCTCGGGATTGCCCTTGGCGCGCCGCAGTGGGTAGCCGCCGGCCAGCACCAGCTCGCGCCGCTCGTCGGACGTGTCGTCGCCCGCCAGCGACTGGTCGATCGGGCGCGTCGAGAGCCGGAAGTAGGCCGACTCGCCGTCCGGGCGCCCCAGCCGTGACAGCGCGTGGAGCAGCGTCCAGTCGAGGTCGTGGCCGAAGGCCGGCTCCCAGAACGTGCATCCGGGCTGGCCGATGCCGATCGACGGCGTGACGATCGACTGGTGCGCGCCGCCCTCGGGGGCGAGCGAGACGCCCGAGGGCGTGCCGATCAGGATCGACTGCCCGCCGGCGTAGATGCCGAACGACCACGGCTCGAGCGCGCGGCCAACGAACGGGTCGTAGATCGTGCCGATCGGGAGGAGCGGCTGCCCGTGGCGGCTCCACGTGGCGCCGAGCTCGCCCAGCAGACCCACCAGGTTCGTCTCCGCGATCCCCAACTCGATGTGGCGGCCGCCCGGCGTCTCGTGCCAGTGGACGAGCGTCTGGGAGTCGTCGGCGAACCAGTCGCGCCGCTCGCCCACCGACCAGATGCCGGACTTGTTGATCCAGCCGCCCAGGTTCGTGGAGCTGGCCACGTCGGGACTCACCGTGACCACCCGCTCGGCCACCTCCGGTGCCTCGTGCACGAGGTCCACGAAGAAGCGGCCGAACGCCTGCTGGGTGGACTCCTTGCCGCGGTGCTTGCGGCCCAGCGAGGCGGGCACGCTCGGCGGGGTGCGCGGCTCCGGCTCCTCGCGCGCGAGCGCGGCGGCTGCCGCGGCGGCCAGGTCGGCCTCCCGGCTGCCGGGCTCGAACGGCGCCCACGGGTCGGCGGCGTCGGCGCCGAGCTGGCCCGCGAGCTCCTCGAACTGCTCCTTCGTGAGCAGCGCCGAGTGGTTCTCCGGGTGGCCCTCGATCGGCAGCGACCAGCCCTTGATCGTGTACGCGAAGATCACCGTCGGGCGGTCGTGCTGCACCGCCCGGTAGGCGTCGATCAGCTTGCCGATGTCGTGGCCGCCGAGGTCCCGGAAGGCGCCGCGCAGCTCGTCGTCGCCCAGCTCGGCCACGAGCCCGCCGAGGCCCGCGTTCCGCCCCGGCAGCCGCTCTCGCAGCTCCGCGGGATCAGCGCGCAGCAGCCGCTGGTACTCCTCGTTCGGCATCTCGTCGATACGGCGGCGGAGGTCCTCGCCGCCGCCCCGCTCGAACAGCGCCTCGAGCCGGCGGCCGTACTTCACGGTGAGCACCTGCCAGCCCGCAGCCTCGAACATGCCGGCGAGCCGGCCGAACGCGATGTCGGGCACCACCCGGTCGAGCGACTGCCGGTTCAGGTCCACAACCCACAGCACCTCGCCGAGCCGCGCGACCCACGGGTCCGCGATCGCCTCCCAGACGGCGCCCTCGTCGAGCTCCGCGTCGCCCAGCAGCGCGATCTCGCGCCCGCGCGGCGGCGCCTCGAAGCGGTGGTGCTCGAGGTAGCGGCGTGCGATCGCGGCCCAGATCGGCGCGGTGGCCCCGATGCCCACGGAGCCCGTGGAGAAGTCGACAGGGTCCGGATCCTTCGTCCGGCTCGGATAGCTCTGAAGGCCACCGAAGGCCCGCAGCGACTCGAGGTACGGCTGCTCGAGCCGGCCCAGCACGTAGTTGATGGCGTGCAGCACCGGCGACGCGTGCGGCTTGACCGACACACGGTCCTCGGCGCGAAGCTCCGAGAACCAGAGCGCCGTCATGAGGCTCACCATCGACGCGCTCGACGCCTGGTGGCCGCCCACCTTCACGCCGGAGCGGTTCTCGCGCACGCGATTGGCGTGGTGCACGATCGCGGTCGCGAGCCAGAGCACGCGCCGCTGGACGGCCTCGAGTGTCTCGAGGTCAGGCGCCGCGCGCTGCTGCGACGGCGCTGTCGTGGTGGGGGTACCACTCAAGCCGGCTGATTTTCCCATCCCGCACCGTCATGACCATGTGCATCGGGATTTTGCCCTCGACTCCGCTGAGCACGCCCGTCGAGCGCCAGTGGCCGCCCGCGACGACGCGATCGCCGAACGCCTCGACATGGTCCGTCTCCATCTCGATCGACTCCCAGACGCTCAGCCAATCCATTGTGCTTTCGCGAAAGGCGTCCTTTCCCTCCGTGGTGACGTTCGCCTCGAGCCAGTGCTCACCCGTCACCACGACCACGTCGTCGGCGTAGAGGTCGAACATGCCCTCGAAGTCGCCGACGTTCCAGCGCTCGGCTGAGCGGCGCACGATGTCGAGTGCCTCTTCGGACATGGAGAGAACAACGTCGGTGCGCACGGGGCACCGCCCCGTGCTTCCGCGAAACAAGCGGACCGTGCACCCGTCTCTGGAACCTGGTCCCGGGCGTGCCCGCCGATCTTCGACTCCGGCCAGGCTTGCCCGCGGCGCACGAGCGGTATCGCTTAAGGCTGCTTCCTCCCGGATCTGACCTGGTTCGCGAGCGCTCGCCGCGCGGGACCCGGCCCTCGACGCCTCAGTCCGGCGTACTGGCCCCGAGGCCGAAGCCCCTCGAACGGG
>DASUYU010000102.1:0-23114 GCA_036377235.1 Thermoleophilaceae bacterium | reverse complement strand
TGTGCTCGACCGGCTGGCGGGCGGCGCGGAGGCGATCCAGGCCGCGGCGAGCGGTGCCCCGTACACACCGCTCACCACGATCGACGACGTCTACCCGGATCGCCCGGACCGCGCCTAGGCCCTCTTCGGTGGGAGCAGCCGGATGATCCGGCCGCCCACGCGCACGCGCACGCCCGCGTCCGTCATTCGGACCCGAACCACGCGTGCCACGCGGATCCGCACCACAGCGCGGCGACCCGCCGAGACCGTGAACCGGTGGCTGCCGATGGTCCGCACCCGGCCGGCGACGTAGCGCCGCATGCGAAGGGTGCCACTGCACCCCTGACCCGCCCCGGCGGGGCACACGATCCGCAGCCGAGCCACGCCGCGCCGGGTCAGCCGCACACGCGCCCGCGAACGCGTCGGGCGGGCTCACCGGCGTCTACACCGGCAAGGCGGTGCACGATCCGTTCTCGTTCGCGCCCGAACTGCCGCCCTACACGACGACGATCGTGCTGCGCGTGCTCGACGGGCACGTGAGCGGCATCTACGCGGAGGCGCGGCTCGAATGCCCGGAGGTGTCGATCATGGACCTGCGCGTCGCGAGGCTCGGCCTGCGGCACCTGCCGGCCCTTTCGGCCGCCAACGGGTTCACGCTGCGTCGCAACGGCATCACCGTGCGCGGCCACGTCGGCAGGAACAGGGCGGGGGGCACGATCCACGCCTCGAAGGGCGACTGCGCGTCACCCGACATCACCTGGACCGCAGCCAGGCGTCGATAAGCCTGCGGGCGATCGAGTAGGGAGGCGCGAGCATCAGCGGACCCTCGCCTCGCGCCGCCCGCTCGATCTCGGATCGCTCGAACCAGCGGACGTCGGCCAGCTCGTCGTCGCGCGGTGACGGCCGGCCCCGCTCCGCCACGGCGCTGAAGCCGAGCATCAGCGAGCTGGGGAAGGGCCACGGCTGGGAGGCGAGGTAGGCGACCGAGTCGAGCGCCACGCCCGACTCCTCGAGCACCTCGCGGCGCACCGCCTCCTCGAGCGTCTCTCCCGGCTCCACGTAGCCGGCCAGGAGGGAGAAGCGGCCCTCGGGCCAGCGCGCCTGGCGGCCGAGCAGCAGGCCGTCGCCGCCGTCCGACACCCGCACGATGACCACCGGGTCCGTGCGCGGGAAGTGGTGGGCCTCGCAGGAGGGACAGACGCGCTCGTGCCCGGCGTCCCGCACCTCGGTGGGGGTGCCGCAGTTCGCGCAGAAGCGGTGGCGCCGGTGCCAGGCGAGCAGCGAGCCTGCGTACGCGGCGAGGGCGGCATCGCCGGCGGGCAGCTCCGTCGCGGCCTCGCGCAGCCCCGCCGGCCGCCCGCGGGGCGGTCCGGCCCCGTCCACGTACTCCGCGAACAGCGGCACGCCGTCCATCAGCCCGAGGAACACCGCCTCGGCGGCAGGTGGCTCGAGCACCAGGGCCCCGCCGTCGATCCACACCCCCTGCTCCGACATCAGCACCGTCCCTGCGCGCGGGTCCGCGCGCTGCGCGTCGAGCCAGTCCGGCCGGCGCCGGAGGACCGGGGCGCGGTCGAGCGCGGCGCCGGAGAAGACGATCACACGGTCACGGTAACCCTCCGCACACCTCGCAGCCGGGATCGCGCGGCACCTGCTCGTCCGACACGTCGAGCGTCCGTGTGTCGAATACCCGCACGCGGCCCCTCGACGCCGGGGCGCACAGGCCGGTGAGCTGGTGCACCACGTCGAGCGCCACCTGGCCGCCCACGAAGGCGCACACGGGCCCGAGGGTCGCCGCGGGCGAGGGCGCGCCGCGGCGCTGGTCGACGATGTGGTCGTAGAGCTCGTACGAATGGCGGTAGGCGCGCTCCTGGCAGTTGAAGCAGCCGGTCTCGCCCGGCACGTACAGCGGCCCGACCCGGGCGTACGGCGGGAAGTGGCTCATCGTGATGTACGGCACTCCATGCGCGAAGCACGCCGCGTTGACCCAGCGCTCGATGTCGTGCGTGGGCCTGTCGGCGGCGTCCACCACGAACGACGCCCCCTCCACCGCGGCGGCGATCTCCGCCTGGGAGGCGAGCGTCCGCTCGACCGGCACCACCCGGATCCCCGGGTTGAAGCGTTCGATCGCCGCGGCGGCCAGGCGCGCCTTCGGCTGCCCGATTTCGTCCGCAGCGAACAGCACCTGGCGGTTCAGGTTGCTCAGCTCGACCACGTCGCCGTCCACGAGCGTCAGCTCGCCCACCCCGCAGCAGGCCAGGCTGAGCGCGGCCCAGCTTCCGAGGCCGCCCACGCCGAGCACGACCACCCGCGCGTCGCGCAGGCTGAGCTGGCACTCGGGCGCGGATACCCCCTCCGGAGCGAGGTCGGCGAAGTAGCGAAGCTGGCGGTCGTAGCGGCCGCGTTCCTCGCCGGACAGCACCGCGTAGGCGCTCGCGTCCTCCACCAGCCCCTCGGCGTCGAGCAGACCGATCAGCTCGGCCACAGGCTCGGCGCCGTAGTCGGCCTCGAGCGCCGCTCGCGAGGTGAGCCCGTCGAGCGCCGCGACGAGCGCGCGGCCGCGCTCGCCGGCGCCCTCGAGCACGAGGTCGGCGTCGTCGCTCGGACGGAGCAGGCAGATGTCGCCGCCGGGCGAGGTGAACACCTCTGTGGTCGTCTTCAGGCGGGGAAGTCGCATGGGCCCTCCACGGGGCTCGGCCCGGAAGCCGAGCCCCGGAGGTCGGGATTCGTCAGGAGCTCTTGGTGACGGACTTCGACGGCAGAAGCCGCTCGTCGATCTTCTTCAGGGTCATTCCGGGTCACCTCCTTCCGCGACGTGCTGGGCGAAATAGACGAACTTGTGGTGAAGGTCCTCGTCGGCGAGCGCGACGGTGTCGAGCGACCCGTCCGGCAGCAGTCCGAACACACCAACCGCGGCCAGCCCGGCGCCTGCCAGCGCGCGCTCCACGGCCGGCCGTGGGTGGTGGCGCTCGAGGTGGCGCGAGGTGACGCGCTCGTAGACGTCCGGGGCGGTCTCGCTGAATGCCTCGACGATCAGCTCGGCGAGCCCGCCCGGCTCGAAGCCCTCGCCCACCTGACCGCGCCAGGCGAGGAAGAGCTCGGGGCTCTCGAGCGTCGCGTCGCGCGCCCACGTCGTCCGGTACGTGGAGACCGTGTTCAGGTCGAACACGAGCACCCCGTCCCCAGCGAGGTTCCTCGCGAACGAGCCGAACGCCAGGTCGAGGTCGGCGTCGCCCGTCAGGTAGTTCACGGCGTCGTCCAGGCAGGTGATGAGGTCGAACGCGCCAACCTGCCCGAGCTCGCGGACGTCGGCCTCGAACAGCTCCGCCTCGGGTGCCTTGGCGCTCGCGATGGCGAGCATCTCCGGCGAGATGTCGCAGCCGGTGACCGTGTAGCCGCGCTCGAGGAACGGGATGAAGCTCTTGCCGGTCCCGCACGCGGCATCGAGCAGGCGGCGCCCGCGGACGCCGTACCTGAGGGCGGTTTGCTCGAGATGCCGCGTCCAGCCGTCGTAGTCGTGGTCCCGAGTGAGCTCGTCGTAGAAGGGGGCGAGGCGCTGATACGTCTCCTCAGCGGGGGTCAGGGGTGTTTCCATCGCGCACATGACCCCTCAAGCGCTGCAAAAGGTTTCATCCACTTCCTGGGACTGGGCGGAATTACGCAGCTTCTGCTTCAGCCAGGCCCTCCAGGTCGTCGGCAACCGGGAGACCGCCGACGAGGCTGCTCAGGAGGCGATCGTGCGCGCCTGGCGGTACCGCGACAGCTGCCGCCAGCCCGAGCGGCCGTTCGGCTGGCTGCGCCAGATTGCGCACAACGAAGCGGTTCGAGTCGCCACCCGGCGGCCTAAGGAAGTACTCGTCGGCGAGCCGCTCGCGGCCCCGGATGGGCGAACTGACGAAAGCGACGTGGTGGCGGATCGCTTGCTATTCCGGGGAATCCTGGGCACGCTGTCCGAAGCAGACCAGAAGCTCACATTGCTCCGCTACTACGAAGACCTGACTTGCGCCACACTCGCTGACCACTTTGGCTTGAGCGAGAACGCGGTTAAGGTGCGGTTACACCGAATAGGGCGGACCCTCAAGCAGAGAATGGAGGACCAGACTTGAAAAGAGAGACAGCGAGCGCTTTGGACTCACGGATGGCCAAGGCCCTGGCGCACCCGCTGCGCGTACAGCTGCTGACAGCCCTGAACGAGGGCGTCGCCAGCCCGAATGAGCTGGCGAAGCGGCTGAACGAGCCGCTCACGAACGTGAGCTATCACGTGCGGATGCTCCACGACCTCGGTTGTATCGAGTTGGTCGAAACGGAGCCCCGCCGGGGCGCGCTCGAGCACTACTACCGCGCAATCGTGCGGCCCTTCTTCGCCGACCGCGACTGGAAGAAGCTGCCGAAGAACACACGCGGCTCGATCTCCGACATGACGCTCGGCCTCGTGTGGGACGACACCGCCGAGGCGATCAAGAGCGGCATCTTCGACGACCGCGAGGACAGGCATCTCAGCCGCAGCGTTCTGTGCATGGACGAGCAGGGCTGGGAGGACATGAACGACCTCCTCTCCGAGACGCTCGACCGCGCGATGCAGATCCAGGCGGACAGCGCCGGCCGCGTGGCCAAGGGCGGCGAGGGGGACACGTTCTCGGCGACGGTCGTGATGATGAGCTACCCGACGCCGAAGTCCGCGAAGAACACCACCGCGCCGAGCTCAGGCACGAGGAAGAAGCGGAGCACGAAGAGGAAGGCCACCGCGAAGGCCTGACGCACACCCGGGCCGGGGTCGCTCCCGGCCCGGCCTCGCCGAGGCGGTACGTTTCGCCCGTGGGGTTCCTCACGAACCTGCTGCTCGGCAAGGGGACCCTGAAGCCGGCCCTGCGCGCCGCGCTCGAATCCGAGGGCCTTGTCCTGATCGAGGAAGGGCTCGTGGGGAGCATCAGGTACTCGAACTTCAAGGCGCCGGGGAAGCGCTTCAAGGGGAAGATCACGGGCGCGTGCTTCGGCCTCGGTGTCAGCGAGCGGCGGCTCGCCCTCTACTGCCGTTCGGGACGCGCCAAGCTGATCGATCAGCCGTTCACGGAGCCGCGCCTGAGCGCGCTCGACGTGTCGCAGGACGGCGTGGACGGGGTCGCGTTCCTGATCGACTACGACCGCGCCGAGGTTCCCAGGGTGTCCGGCCAGATGACCATACGCATGCGGACACCCAACGCGGCGAGTGTCGCCGCGGAGCTCTCCGCTCGCCTACCGCGCGCTTAGCCGGCGTTGTCCGAATGTACAAGTTCGGGACATCGCGGGGACACGGTTCGTCGGAAAGCTGGCCGGAGCGGTTCGCGATCGCCGCGGTACGTAGAGCGCCCGCCCGCGAACGCCTGTGTCCCTAGAAAGTCTCGAAGATGTGGACGTCGAAGACCTCCGGCTCGCCCGACATCTGGACGCCTGCCTGCTCGATCCTCGGCCGAAGCTTGTCGCCGAAGGCTTGGAGCTGCTCCGCTGATTGCCAGACCTCGCTGACCCGTATGTCGTTCTCGGGACCGAAGCAGACGTGAAGCTGGCAACCCTCCGCGGGCCAGTCCCCGGCTCCCTCAAGGTCGCTCCGGATCGAGTCGTATTGCTGCTTCGACATGTTCGACGGTGGAAAGCGAACGACGACGCTCATTGCTGAGTCTCCTTTCAGGTGGTCCGACCTGGCGCGTTTTAGGCAGAGTCGCTGCGTGACCCGCGTTTCGACGCCAGTCGCCGGCCAGCCTATGGTGCGTGGGTGTTTGTCCGCAAGCAACGGACGTTCACGCTGTGACAGCTTCGACCACCGCTGACTGCGCCTGGCCGTCCACGAACCGCGAGAAGCGTTCCGCGGCGTCGTGCTTCGGCACGTGGTGGACGTACCGCATCGTCGCCTTGATATCCGCATGGCCCATGTACGCCTACACGTCGGTAACCGGCCACACCTGGACTGCCAGCGTCCCGAAGGTGTGGCGCAAGTCATGAAAGACGATCGGCTCCGGCTGCTCGCGCAGGTGGCCGAGCCCGGCCGCGGTGAGCGCCCGGTAGAAGCCCTCGCGAATGTCGGAGTCGTCCGGCGGACCACCCGTCGGCGACAGGAACACGTGATCGTCCGGGCCGATCAGCACGCCCCGTTGGGAGAGCCCATCTAGCGCCCTTGCCGCCTGGTCGATCAGCGGCACCGATCGCACCACCTTTGACTCCGGCACCTGTTCGACGGTCAGGACGTTGAAGTCGCCGGAATCGACCACACGCACCCGCTCGGCATCGTCGTAGGGATTGGCCGCGATCCAGCCCTGCCGCTTCGCCCGCCGGAGGATTCCGGACAACGCCGGGCCAGTACGGGTCCACCACCGGCGACGCATCCCGGGAGCGGAGCAGAAGCCGTAACGCGTTGGTGCACTCGCAGCTCGCACCCGTCGCCGAAGCGTTCGATTCACTGTTCGGGACACGCCGGGGACACGGGTCTCTCGGATTCAGCGCCCCGAGCAGGATTCGAACCTGCGGCCTACTCCTTAGGAGGGAGTCGCTCTATCCGGCTGAGCTATCGGGGCTCAGACGGAGACGATAGTCCCCGTGGGGCTCACGGTGTAAGGCGCGCACTCACGCTTGGGATGCGTAACCGCAACCCCACAGAAGGAGCACCAATGCGTCGCCTCACCACCGTTTGCGCCATCGCCGCCGCCGCGGCCGGGCCCGCCGCAGCGTCCGCCGAGTTCATCCGGGCAACCTCCCCGCTCGTCACACACGACACCGAGGGCCAGGTGATCTCGGGCCCGAAGAATCCGGACGGCACCGTGATGGCCTGCGTCATCAGCTTTGGAGCACCTCCAGGCGAGAGATCGCGGGGCGCTCGAGGCGCGGGTGGTGGAGCTCGGCGGCGTCGACCAGCGTGTCCACCAGCTCCTCGATGTCGGCGGTGCGCTCGATCTGGCGCAGGTCGTCCGGCTGGCCGCGGGTCACCGCGAGCTTCGAGGAGAAGAGCTGGCAGCAGTCCTCGTCGGGAAGGATGGAGATCTCGTACGTCCCGAGCTGCTTCGCGATCTCCACGATCTCCTGCTTGTCGCGGTCGATCAGCGGGCGGAGCAGCGGCACCTCGGCCGCCTCCTCAACCACGGCCAGGTTCGGCAGCGTCTGGGACGCAACCTGGCCGAGCGAGTCGCCCGTGACCAGCGCCTCCGCGCCCTCACGGCGGGCCAGCGCGGACGCCACCTTGACCATCAGCCGCCGCTGCGACAGCACCTGCAGGCGTCCGGCGCCGGCGGTGGCGAGGCGACGCTGCGCGGTGCCGAACGAGATCACGAACAGGCGCGAGTCGCCCTGGAAGCGGTCGAGCCGGCCGGCGAGCGCGTACGCCTTGTACACGGACTCGGGGCCCGTGAACGGGCGGCCGCTGAAGTGGACGAAGTCGCAGCGCAGGCCGCGCTTCATCATCCGGTAGGCCGCCACGGGCGAGTCGAGGCCGCCTGACAGCAGCACGAGCGCCCGTCCGCTGGAGCCGACCGGCAGGCCTCCGGCGCCCCGCACGCGGTCCGCCGACACGAGCAGCTCCTTGCTGTCCACCTCCACGTACGCGACGAGGTCGGGGTTCGACAGGTCCACGTCCAGGCCGAGCCGCACGCGGACCGCGTCGCCGATCACCCTCGACAGCTCGACGGACCGGAGCGGGAAGCGCTTGTCGCGCCGCGTCGTGCGGATCGCGAACGTGCGGCCGGGGCGGCCGTGGAGCAGCGCCACCGCGGCGTCGGCCGCCGCGGCCGGGTCGCGCTCGCACCGGATCGCGCGCTGCACGACGCTCACGCCGGGGAGCGCCACGCACCTGCTGAACAGCTCATCCTCGTCGGGAGTGCTCGTAACGATCAGGACGCCGCCGCGATGCCTGATCTCGAGCGGCCCCAGGTCAGCGGTCAGGCGACGGAGGTTCCGCTCCAGCGCGTTGACGAACAGCGGTCGGTTGCGGCCCTTCAGGGCAAGCTCGCCGAACTTGAGCAGCACGCAGCGCTGTCCGCGAACCTCCTCCATATGGCGTGAATCTACTCGTCCTCGTAGAGGGATTCGCGCGCAAGCTCGGCGCCGCGGGCGCCGAACAGCGCCACCTCCACGTAGTCGCCCGTGTAGGCGTCGAGCGACACGAGCGTGAAGCGGTCCTCCACGAGCGTGCACTGGTCGGTGGTGGTCGGGCCGAGCTCGGCCGTGGCCGCCACCCCGTTTCCCACGAGCGCCACGCCCCAGACGAGCGTGATCACGCCGCGGCGGCCCTCCGGGCCGCGCCAGTGGCCGATCTCGTGATCGGAGAGGTCGAGCGTCCAGTCCGGGTTCTCGGCGGCGGTCTCGTCCGTGAAGTCGGCCGCGGCCAGGAAGTCCACCGCCTGCGCGCCCTCGTGCTCGCGCGTGTAGGACACGTAGCCGAACACCTCGCCGCCGTCCTCCGCCGGCGCGGTGGCGGGCACGTAGGTGCGGCCGGCCCAGGTGCGGTCCGGGAACCAGGTGATGTCGCCGATACCGCTCTCGGCGGCCTTCTCGAAGTGCTCACCGAGCGCCTCGCCCCACCGGCCGTAGGGGAGCGGCTCCTGGGGCGGTTCGGCGGCGAACAGCGGTACCTGGCGGGGAACGGGCGGCATGGGCGGCGGGGAAGCTAGCGGACGGGCGCGGCGTCGCGCAGCCGTCGCGCGGCGTCCTCGGGCGCCAGCACGTTCAGGTGCACGCCGGTGCCGATCTCGAGGCCGGCCAGCTGCGCGAGCCGGGGCATGATCTCGATGCGCCAGCAGAAGTGCTCGGCGTCGCGCGGCGCCGTACGCACCCACATGTTGAGCGGCGGCAGGTTGCCGAGCGTCCGGCCGAGCCGGTTCAGCACGTCGTGGAGCAGGCCGCCGCCGAGCGGGCCGTCGTCGGCGAATCGCGGGGTGGGGCGCCGGGGGGCGAGGACGATGTGGAACGGAACGCGCGCCGCGAACGGCGCCATCGCCACCGCCTCGTCGTCGATCGCGATTACCCGGTCGCGCCGGCGCACCTCCTCCTGCACGAGGTCCTCGAGCAGGTTCCGGCCCTGGGTGCGGTTGAAATACGCGGTGAAGCGCTCGCGCTCGCGCGCCACGGCCGCGGGCACGAAGGGCAGGGCGTACAGCTGAGCGTGCGTGTGCGGGAGCGACGCGCCCGCCTCCTTGCCCTCGTTCACGATCACATGGACGTACGCGGCGTCCTCGTGCGCGCGCATGCGCTCGCGCCAGACGGACATCGCGGTCTGCACCTGCTCCGGATCGAGCTCGGCGAGGGAGCTCACCGGGTCGGGCGCGTTCACCACCACCTCGTGCGCGCCGCGGGCGGGCCTGCTGGCGAACAGGTCGGGCTCGCCGCGGCCGCCGGCGAGCGGGTCCGTGCCCGGGTCGCCCGCGCCGTCGTCCGGGGACAGCGCCGGATACAGGTTCGGCACGACGCGCACGCGCCAGCTGCCGTCCTCGCGCAACGCGTAGACCTCCGGCGGGGTGCGGTCCTCGTGTCCGGCCGCGAACGGGTCGCTCTCGACGTCGATGGGCGGACGCGGCGCGATGTCGAGGAACGCGCCGGGCCGCGAGCCGCGCTCCCCGGCGACGATCACCCGCAGTCCGGTCAGCGGGTCGATGCGGAGCTCAGGCAAGCCGCTTCTCCATGGCCACGTGCTCGATGCCCTCCTCTACGAATGTCGGGCCGTGCTCGCTGTATCCCGCCGCCTCGTACAGTGCCAGCGCGTAAGTCTGCGCGTGAAGCGCGATCGACTCGGCGCCGGCGCCCACGGCCACCCGGTCGGCCTCGCGCAGGATCGCCGCGGCGATGCCGTCGCCGCGCCGGGCTTGCTCCACGGCCAGCCTGCCGAGCCGGGCGACCTGGCCGCGGAAGAGCAGCCGGCACGTGCCGATCACGGCGCCCTCCTCGATGGCGACGATGTGGGTCGCCTCGGGGTCGCGGCCGTCCTGGTCGGCCTCGAAGGACACGCCCTGCTCGCCGCAGAACACGCGCGAGCGCAGTGCGAGCGCCGCGCCCACCTCGTCCTCGGTGAGTGCCTCGCGGACCTCCACGGTCAGCGCGCGTATCGGTCGATCGCCTCCGACAGCTGCTGCTCGGTCGTGAACGGCCCCTGATGCACGAACTCGAGCTTCCCGTCCGACCCGTAGAACGCCGTGCTCGGGAAGGCCTGGACCGCGTTGAAGCTGGCCGCTATCTCGAGCTTGGGATCGGAGAAGTGCTTGAACGGGACGGGCTCCTCTTTGAGGAAGTCCTCCGCATCATTCCGGCTGTCGTCCGAGTTCACGCCGATGAACACGACCTGCCCCTTGCGCTTCTCGGCCTCCTTGCGGAACAGCGGGAATTCGAGCCGGCACGGGCCGCACCAGCTCGCCCACTTGTTCACGACCACCGGCTTGCCGCGTTCGCTGTCGATCTTCTTCTGGAACGCGTCGACGCCGCCGCCGAAGAAGTCGGCGGAGGCCGTCGTGTCGCCCGAGGAGCATCCGCCGAGGGCCACGGCGAGCAGCAGGAGTGCGGTCAGCCGGCGCACGGCGCGAAGGATGGCAGAGCCCTCTGTGACCCCATTTCGTTTCACGGTGTGCTTCAATAGGTATACGCCAAGCGTCCCTAACAGGACCTGGCCCGTCGTTGCTCGCGGGACTCAAGAGAACGGCGGCGCATCATGGGCGTACCCCGCTGTCTCCTGACGAGCAACTCGGTACGTCCCCCTACCGAAGAACGCCTGATTCGTGGCTGAGAGAAGCTCCGTGGCCGATGCCTCGCCGGTTTCCGGCGAAGACCTGAAGCGCGCCGAGAAATTCGCGCGTGAGTCCTTCGTGCTCGAGGGCGAGGACGCGGCCACCGCGCTCGCGGAGAGCTCGCCCCGGCGCGCCGCGCTCGACGCCGCGCTGAAGGAGATCGACGCAGGCCGCTCCGAGCCGTCGGTGGATTGGCGGCGGGAGTTCTCGCTGATGCTCGGGCTGGAGCGTCTGCTCGCGGAGGAGGAGCCGCACTTGGCTGACGGCACGACGCTGTCGGCACACCAGGTGGACGCGCTGTCCGGCACTCTGATCGCGCTCGAGGCCGAGCTCCTGATCGGTCGCAACGGGAAGGGGAGCGCCGGGATGGAGGAGCTCCACTCCGGCGAGGTGGAGCTCGAGGGCGACGAGCTGCCCGAGGAGGAGCCGCTCGACTGGGATCCCGCCGAGGAGGCCGAGGAGGAGGCGGCTGCCGACTCCATCGACGAGGATGCCGGCGCGGCGCGTCGGTTCTGGTTCGAGCACGCCACTGGGGCCGGCAAGACCGTCGCGGCGCTCGGCTTCGTGGAGGCCTCGCGCACGGGCGGCATCCTGATCCTCACCCACCGGCGCAACCTGGTGGACCAGTTCCTTGGCGAGCTGCGCGACCGCGGCTACAGGAAGCGCATCTCGGCCGCGCTGCTGAAGAACGGCGGCGGCGAGCCGCCCGCCGGCGGGCCGGTCACGGTCGAGACGTACCAGTGGTTCGTGCGCAACGCCGGCAAGGTCTCGGACGCCTACACGATCGTCATCTGCGACGAGGCGCACACCGCGCTCGGCGAGAAGACGAGCGCCTCGATCCGCCAGTGGATCGGTCCGGTGTTCGTGGGCATGACGGCCACGGGCGCGCTGATCGCGCGGCACGTGACCGACCTCTTCCCGACGCAGACGTCGCGCTTCGACCTCGCGCAGGCCGCTCGGCGCGGCGTGATCGCCCCGCTGCGGTCCGTGCGGATCCCGCCGGGCGTGGGCGTTCGCTCGATCGCGAACGTGCCGCTCCGGCGCGGCGAGGTGGATCAGGACTTCGACCAGGAAGAGCTGGCCGCGCTGCTCGACCAGACGCCGTTCAACCTGGCGGTGGCCGACCTCTACAAGACGCGCTTCAAGGACCTGCCCGGGGTCGTGTACTCCGCGGGCGTGAAGCACGCGCACAACGTGGCGAAGGCGTTCGTGGACGCCGGCATCAAGGCGAAGGCCGTGTCGGGTGAGACGCCGAAGCGCGAGCTCACGCGCATCCTGGCGGGCTACGAGCGCGGCGAGATCGACGTGCTGGTGAACGCGCAGCTCCTGGCCGAGGGCTGGAACTCGCCTCGGGCGACGGTGTGCATGCACCTGGCGCCGACGGCCTCGAAGCGGATCTACCAGCAGCGGGTGGGACGGGTCACGCGGCGCACGCCCGGCAAGGAGTCGGGAATCGTCGTGGACTTCGTCCATCCCGCGACTCCCAACGACGACCCCGTCGTGACGCTGCATTCGCTGCTCGACCGCGACGTGTACCGAGGCGGAGCGATCGTGGTGGGCCCGGTACGGCGCGGACGCGGGCGCCGGCTGCGGGTGGAACGCCGGGTCGTGCCGGTCACGGCCGACGGCGAGCGCCGCGCACAGGTCTTCGAGCGCGAGCTCTGGCGGATCGCGGTCGAGCACCTGAGCTGGGGCGAGCAGCAGGCGTGGGCGATGCTCGCGGGCGCGCGCGTGGCGTCGAACAACTGGCGGCGGGCCAAGGCGATGCTTCACTTCGACTCGACCGGCGAGCTGCGGCGGCTGTTCCTCATCACCTGCCTGCGCCGGAACCGGAACACGCAGCTGCGGCTGCGCGCACTGGGCGAGGTCGGAAACCTCCGCGACCCCGAGGCGTTCGACGACGCCGTGGAGATCGTGGGCGGCTGGTCGCGCGACGAGCGCCGCGAGGGAGTCAAGGTCCTGCTCCAGGCGCTGACCGAGCGCCAGATCGGTCGCCGCGACCAGGCGGCGAGGTGGCTGTGGCACCTGGCGGAGTACTCGCGCGAGGTGCACGAGGAGTACGCGGTCCAGCGCTGGCCGGAGACCAAGCGCCTGCTCGGCCTGCTCGTGAACTCGGCGGGCGCGGCGCACGCTCGCAACGCGCGCCGGCTGGTGCAGGCGGCCCGGAAGCAGGACCGCAGGCTGTCGGCCGCGCTGCTCGCCGCCGCGCTGGCGCACACCCCGGAGGCCCAGCAGGTTCTGGACGGCGCGCGCATGAGAATGGCCCGCAAGCCGAGCGCCCTGGCGCGCGAGCTGCTCCGAAACTTCCCGAAGGGCAAGCGCCGCCGCGGCGGCCGCCGCCGGAAGAAGAAGGGAGCGGGGGAGTCGGACGGCTCGGCGAAGGCGGCGACCGCCGCGGCTGCTGCCGCGAACGACAGCGAAGAGGACTCCACCGACGCCCCGGACCGCGATGAATCGACGGAAGCGCCGGACCGCGACGCAGCCTGATTGACGGTTAGGTCGCCGCTGGCGCGGGAACGACCAAGTCAGGCGGGGGACGGAACCCTCTCCGAAAGGAGCATCGCATGCGACGCACCCTCCTCGCCTTAGGAGTCGCGGCGCTGGCCTGCACGTTCGCCTCAGCGGCGTACGCAGCCCCGCTCACCGTCACTGCGCCGGTGAACATCAGCACGCCGACCCCGTTCCCGCCCGGGTGCGGCGGCCCCACCGAGGGCAACATCCCGGGCGCGAACTTCAACTTCCCGAACAGCGAGGTCGAGCCCTGGCTGGCGGTCAGGCCCACGAACGCGAACGATGTGGCGGGCATGTGGCAGCAGGACCGCTGGTCGGACGGTGGCGCGCACGGCCTCCTCGCGGCCGTCAGCCACGACGGCGGCGCCACCTGGGCGTACTCCGCCCCTCACTTCAGCAACTGCGCGGGTGGGACCGCGGCGAACGGCGGTAACTTCGGACGCTCGTCGGATCCATGGGTCTCCTGGGCGCCCAACGGCGACCTGTGGTCGATCAGCCTTTCGGTCGACAGGACCACGACCCGGAATGCGGTGCTCGTGGCCAAGATGGGCGCCGGCTCGTCCACCTGGACAGAGCCCACGACGGTGCGATTCGACTCGTCCGAGAAGACCGGGATCCCGCTCGGCAACAACTTCAACGACAAGGAGTCGCTGACAGCCGATCCCACCGATGCGAGTGGCAACCTGGTGTACGCGGTGTGGGACCGGATCGTGGCGCCGAGCTCGAACGCGGCGGCATCGGCATTCGAGCACAACAAGTTCGCCTTCCGCGGGCCGACCTGGTTCGCCCGCACCACCGAGGGCGCCTCGGCGACCCCGGATTGGGAGAGGGCCCGGAAGATCTACGACCCCGGTGAGCAGAACCAGACGATCTCGAATCAGATCGTCGTCCTCCCGAACGGCACCCTTGTGGACGGCTTCATGCTGATCAAGAGCCACCAGAACAACAAGCGGTCTCGCGGCTTCAGCACCGCGGTGATCCGCTCGACGGACAAGGGGGTGACCTGGTCGAGGCGCGCGATCGTCGTGTCGCCGGTCAGCACCATCGGCGAGACCGATCCGGAGCCGATCAACTGCCGCCCGTACATCAACGGCAATCCGCCCTGCACGCTCGTCCGCTCGGACGGCGTGATCGTGGACCTCGCCGTCGACAACAGCGGCGGCGCCCACAACGGCCGCATCTACATGACCTGGCAGGCGCATGACGACAACCCGCACGGCGATGACCTGATCCAGGTGGCGTGGTCGGACGACGGCGGGCGAACCTGGAGCGATCCGGTCGACGTGAACCAGACGCCTCCGGGCGCGTTCACGGACCAGGCGTTCGAGCCCTCCATACACGTGAACTCGCAGGGCGTGGTGGCCGTCAGCTACTACGACTTCCGAAACGACGTGTCCGGGGACAGGAGGCTCACGACCGACTTCTGGATCGTCCACTCGCACGACGGGGGCGGGACCTGGACCGAGAATCACCTGGCCGGGCCGTTCGACATGCACCAGACGCCCTACGCGCGTGGGTACTTCGTCGGCGACTACCAGGGTCTCGACTCCCAGGGCTCGGCGTTCCGCAACCTGTTCACGCTCGGGAGCCCCGGGTCGGACACGGTGTTCCCCAATCCGAACCCGACCGACGAGTTCATCGACAGCGCCTTCTAGGAGCGGCGCGACGTACCGATGGCGAGTGCGGAGGGCCCCGGCGAAAGGGGCCCTCCGCCCGCGGCCCAGCGCCGCTTCAGCGTCACCTTGCGTGTGCGGCTGGGCTTGCTCCCGTCGGGGCGCGTGAAGCTGAGTGTCAGCGTTCCGGCAACGCGCCTGCCCCTGCGGAGCATTTTGGGTGGTCAGCGCAGCAGGTGCACCTCTCCCGCGTCGAGTGTCAAGAGACCGACATCGGTCTGTACACGGAGAGCCCCGGCATCGTCGATTCCGTCCGCGACGCCCTCGCCGTCCGGCCAGCGGACCCGCTCTCCCCTCAACGCATCCCGGTCCCTCCAGGCCGCCAGCACCGCCTCGGGCGGCGCGCGCAGCCACCCGTCGAGCGCGGCCACGAGGTCGGGAAGCAGAGCCGCGGGGGTGGTCTCGTGACCCGCGAGGCGTAGCGAGGTCGCAATGTCGGCCAGCTCGGCCGGAAAGGACTCGGTGGTCACGTTGAGCCCGATTCCGAGCACCGCCCAGCCTTCCTGGGGCCGGCCCTCGATCAGGATCCCGGCGACCTTACGCCGGTCGATCCAGACGTCGTTGGGCCATTTGATCGCCGCCTGCGCAGGTAGCGCCTCACATACGGCCACCGCGGCGGCCAGCGGCAGCAGCGCGTGCCGCTCGTCGAGGTCGCGCAGCACCAGCGACATCAGCACCGCCGAGCCGGGCGGCGCCGTCCAGGCCCGGCCCTGGCGGCCGCGGCCTGCCTCCTGCTCGTCCGCGGTCACGAGCGTCCCATGCGGGGCGCCCGCCTCGGCGAGCGCCTTCGCGCACTCGTTCGTCGAGTCGGTCAGGCGGTGGTGGACCCGGGGCGAGCCGATCATTCCGGGCGCAGGCGGACCTCGGCGTCCACTCCGATGCCGAGCGTGCCGGCCGCGTCGCCGCGGTTGATCGCGAGCGCGAGCGTCCGGTAGGCGTCCTGGTAGACGATCAGCTCGCCGGGCTCGACGTCCGCGAAGGTCTGGGCGTAGGTGGCGAGGTAGCGCTCGCCGCCCGCCTCCACCGCCACCCGGGCGCCCAACGTGATGCCGGTACCGGCGAGCCGGTCGTGGTCCACGTTCAGCCCGACGTTGCCGAAGTGGTCCAGCACGAGCGCGTGCGCGACGACCGAGTCGTCCTCCTCGCGCGGCTCCGGCAGGTCGACCCGCTCCAGCGTGTCGGGGTCGAGCGGGTCGCCGGCATCGGCGAGCTCCGCTCCGGCGGCGAGGTGCGCGGCGACCGGAGCGAAGATGTCGCGGCCGTGGAAGGTGGCCGAGACCGGCTCGAGCCTGTGGGGCGAGCGTGTGACGTCCACGGCGATCTCGACCTCTCCGCAGGGCTCCCACGCGAGGCTGAGCAGCCCGTTGTCGGGCCCTACGAGGACGCGGCCGTCGCCCGTCCGGAGCGCGACCGCACGCCGCTCGGTGCCCACCTGAGGGTCCACGACCGCCATGTGCACTCCGACCGGCATGTACGGCAGCGTGTTCCGCAGCACGAGCGCGCCCTGCCGGACGGCGTAGCGCTCGATTCCGTGCGTGACGTCCACGATCTGAGCGTCCGGGTGGATGCCGCGGATCACCCCGTGGCAGACACCGACGAAGTCGTCGTCGCGCCCGTAGTCGGTCAGGAGCGTGACGATCACGCGGGCACCCGGCGGCGGGCAGCGTCGGCGACCAGGGCCTCCACGAGGCCATCGATGTCGTGGCGCTCCGCCTCCACGTCGACCGTCAGGCCGTGCTCCTCGGCGGTGGCGGAGGTGACCGGGCCGATCGAGACGATGCGCGCGCCGGCCGGGGGCCGTGATCCCGACTCGACGAGAAAGCGGACCGTGGAGCTCGAGGTGAAGGTCACGTACGTGGCGCGCTCGAGCGCGGCTAGCTGGGCCTCGCCGAGCGGCTCGGCGACGGTCTCATACAGCGCGACATCGTCGACCTGGGCCCCGCGCTCGCGCAACGAGTCGGGGAGGACCGAGCGCGCCTCGGCCGCGCGCGCTATCAGGACGCGCCTGCCGTCGAGCTCGACGGCGCGAAGCGCGTCGACGAGCGCCTCGGCCACGAACTTCTCCGGTACGACGTCCGCACGGATCCCGTGCTCGAGCAGCGCCGCCGCCGTACCCGGGCCGATCGCCGCCACGGTGGCTCCGGCGAGGGCGCGGGCGTCCGAGGGGAGGGCGTCGAAGAAGAGGTGCACGCCGTTCGGGCTCGTGAAGCACACGAGCGCGTACTCGCGGATGCTCTCGATGGCGGCCAGCAGGTCGCCCTCGACGGGACGCGACTCGATCCGGATGGCCGGCGCCTCGACCACCTCGGCCCCCAGCTCGCGCAGCCGCTGCACCAGCCCGCTCGCCTGCGCGCGTGCGCGCGTGACGGCGACGACCTCGCCGTGCAGAGGGCGCCGCTCGAGCCAGGCGATCGTCTCGCGCAGCTCTGCAACGGCTCCGACCACCGTGATCGCCGGCGGGCGAATGTCCTCCGTCTCCACGCGCGCAGCGATCCCGCCCAGCGAGTCGACCACCGTGCGCTGTCCCGGGTGCGTGCCGCGCTCCACCACCGCGGCCGGCTCGCCGGGGTCGCGTCCCGCCGCAGTGAGCCGCTCGGCGATCAGCGGCAGCTGCCTGACGCCCATGTAGAAGACGAGCGTCCCGGGGAAGCGCGCGAGCGCGTCCCAGTCGAGCGCCGAGTCCGGCTTCGACGGATCCTCATGCCCGGTCACGAACGCCACCGCCGACGCGGCGTCACGGTGCGTGACCGGGATCCCCGCGTACGCTGGGGCCGCCACGCCCGCCGTGACCCCCGGCACGACCTCGAACGGCACGGCGGCCGCCGCGAGCGCCTCGGCCTCCTCGCCGCCGCGGCCGAACACGAACGGGTCCCCCCCCTTCAGCCGGACCACACGCTTCCCCGCTCGCCCGAGCTCCACCAGCAGTTTGTTCGTCTCCTCCTGCGAGAGCGCGGCCGCGCCGGGCTCCTTGCCCACATAACGCAGCTCGGCATCGTGACGCGCACCGTCGAGTGCACCGGGCGGCACGAGCCGGTCGTACAGGATCGCGTCGGCCGACGCGATCAGCTCGAGCGAGCGCCGCGTCATCAGCCCGGGATCGCCCGGACCCGCGCCAACCAGGTAAACGATGCCGTCTGCCACCGGCACCGAACGCTATCCGGGCGGTGTTCCGAGCAGCTCGGCAGCGCCCGCGAGCAGCAGCCGCTCCGCGACCGCCGCGCCCAGGGTTGCGGGGTCGCCGGGGTCGCCGTCGAGCTCGTCGCGAATCCACCGAGAGCCGTCCGGAAGCCCGACGAAGGCCACGAGCCGCATGGCGGCACCGTTCGCGGGAGTGTGTGCCCCGACCGGTGTGTGACACGTCGCGCCGAGCGTGTGAACGAGGGCGCGCTCGGCGGTCAGGGCGGCGAGCGCGTCAGGGTCGGTCAGGTGGGACGCCGCCTCGGCCGCGTCGCGGTCCTCCGTGCGAGCTTCCAGGACGAGGCAGCCCTGGCCCGCGGCCGGGATGAACTCCGTCGCGTCCAGCGGAGCCCCCTCCTCGGGTCGCCCGAGTCGCTCAAGGCCGGCGTGGGCCAGCACGATCGCGTCGAAGTCGCCCTCGGCGAGGCGCCGGAGCCGGGTGTCCACGTTGCCTCGCAGGTCGCGCACGTCGAGATCGGGCCTGAGGGCGAGCAGCGCCGCGCGGCGGCGCAGGCTGGCCGTGCCCACCACGGCCCCCTCGGCGAGCTCGTCGAGGGTGTTCGCGCCGCACAGGGCGTCGCGCGGGTCCGCGCGCTCGGGCACGGCCACGATCGACAGACCGCCGGGCAGCTCGGCCGGCACGTCCTTCGCCGAGTGCACGGCCAGCTCGATGCCGCCGCGCAGCAGCGCCTCCTCGAGCTCCTTCACGAAGCGCGATTTGTCTTCGAGCTCAACCCTCAACCCTCCTAAAGGGGTCTGACCCTTTTCTGAGGGTTGGTCGCCTGTCGTCCGGATCGGGACGATCTCAACCTCGCCGGGCAGCCGCTCGGCGACCCACTTCGCCTGTGCGAGGGCAAGCGCGCTGCCGCGCGTGCCGAGTCGGATCACCGACGGCGGCGCTCGCGGGCGGCGTCGAGGCGGGTGACCTCGGCGGCCGGCTCGGCGCGGTCCGCCGCGGCCGCCTCCAGGCCGAACAGCTCGTGGATCGCGTGCACGTAGCGGTACGAGGTGCCGTCGCCCGCCGCGCCGCGCAGGGTCCGGGTGGGCTCGTGCAGCAGCCGGCTCACCACGGCGCCCGCCAGGGTGGCGACCCGCTCGCGGTCGGCCTTCGAGAGCGATTCCCAGCGTGTCTCGTTCTCGCGCAGCACCTGTTCCACGATCTCGTCGGCGCGGCGCCGGAGGGCGGAGATGGTGGGCACCACGTCCAGCGAGTCGAGCCACTGGTCGAACCGGGCCACCTCCTCGCGCACGATCACGAGCGCCTCCTCCGCCTCGGCCTGGCGGCCGCTCAGGTTGCGCGCCACCTCGGCCTGGAGGTCGTCCATGTCGTACAGCGCGATGCCGGGGCAGTCGCGCACGCCGGGCTCGATGTCGCGCGGCACCGCGAGGTCGATCATCACGAGCGGCCGGCCCATCCGCGAGGCCGCCACGAACTCGAGCTCCTCCCGCCCCACGATCTGATGCGGCGCGCCGGTCGAGCTCACCACGATGTCGGCGTGCTCCAGCTCGCCGGGCAGCGAGTCGAACGCGATGGCGCGGCCGCCGTAGCGCTGCGCCAGCCCCAGCGCGCGGTCGTAACGCCGGTTCGCCACGAACAGCGTCTCCACGCCCCGGTCGCGCAGCGCGCGCGCCGTGAGCTCGGCGTTCTCGCCGGCGCCGATCACGAGCACGCGCCGGTCGGTGAGGTCACCGAGGAAGTCGGCCGCCAGCTTCACGGCCACCGACGACACCGAGACGCTCGAGCGCGACACCTCCGTCTCCGACCGCACGCGCTTGCCGGTGGCCAGCGCGTCGCGGAACAGGCGATTCGCGACCGGCCCGGTCACGCCCTCGACCAGGGCCATCTCGTACGAGCGCTTCACCTGCCCCTGCACCTCGGCCTCGCCTACGATCATCGAGTCGAGGCCGGCGGTGACCGAGAAGAGTTGCTCCACCACCGCGCTCCCGCGCAGCGAGTAGATCGCGCCGAGCAGCTCCGTCGGCCGCAGGCCCGCCTGGCGCGACAGGATCCCCAGGGCGACGCTCTCGGCCTCCACCGGGTCGGCCACCACGAGGTACAGCTCGGTGCGGTTGCAGGTGGAGATCGCCACCGCCTCGTGGATGGCCTCGTGGTCCACGAGCTCCGCCAGTACGCGCGCCGCGCGCCCGTCGGGAAGCGCGAGCTTCTCGCGCAGCGGCAGCGGCGCGGTCTTGTGGTTCGCGCCGATGACCAGGAGCTCGCCGGTCACCGGTCGTCCTCCGAGGCGACCAGCTCCGAGATCTGGCGGTCGATCCGAGCGATCTTCGCCCCGATGATCGAGACGTACACCAGGATCAGCGCGACGAACACCACGTAGGCGCCGGCCACGTACTTCCCGGCCTCGTCAAGCGGCAACGCGGGCACGGTTCCTCACCCTCTCGTTTCTCAGCCTCTTGAGCTGCATCGACGCGTGCTTGGCGGTCAGCTCGAGCTTCCACAGGGTCACGAACAGCAGCACCATCCCGAGCAGCGACACCAGGAAGGTGAGCCGCATGTCGCCCGGCAGGTCGCCGCCCGTCTGGGACAGCACGCGTGGGTGCGTGAAGGACTCCGCCATCCGCACCGCGATGAAGTTCAGCGGGACGAACGCGCCGGCGGCGATCGCGAACACGGACGAGTAGCGCGCCTGCCGGCCCGGGTCCTCGATCGAGAACCGCAGCGGGTAGTAGACGCAGTACAGGAGGAAGACGATCAGGAAGGAGACGAGCACCGGCTCGTCCCACACCCACCAGTGGCCCCACGACGCCCGCGCCCAGATCGACCCGGTGGCCAGCACGCCGACCCCCAGGATGATCGACAGGTGGATCGCCACGTAGGAGCGCAGGTCCCAGGACGGATCGCCGCTCCGCAGGTGCCGGATGGCGAATACCCCGCCCGCCACGAAGCCGCCCAGCGCCACGATCGCCATCGGCACGTGCACGTAGAAGATCTTCTGGACGAAGCCCTGGTCGGCGTCGTTCGGCGCGTAGAAGAACACCATGGCCAGCGCCGCCGTGACGGTCACGACGGTGGCTGCGGCGAGGGGAGCGAGGCCCTTGGAATACATCAGTCCTCGAGCAGGAAGTCGAAGACGGCTACTGAGAGAAGCACGAACACCACATCGTAAAGACTGAGAAGCCCCAGCCAGCGGCCGAGGTCCTCCGCGACGGCCTCCTGGCGCATGAGCGGCTCCGTGGCCTGCGCGCAGGCGATCAGGACCGGCACCAGCAGCGGCAGGAGGAGAAGCGGGACGATCAGCTCGTGTGCGCGCGTCTCGGCCGCCAGCGCCGCCACCAGGGCGCCCACCGCCGCGACGCCGAGGTTCCCGAGCGCGAGCACGGCCAATAGCTCGGGGAACGCGCCACCGAGCCCGGGTCCGAGGAGCAGCAGCCCGAAGGCGGGCACCGCCACCACCTCGAGCACGGTGAGGAAGACGAACAGCGCCGAGGCCTTGGCCACGAACAGCGCCGTGCGATCCACGGGCGAAAGCAGCAGCCCGTCGATCCCGCCCTGCTCGCGCTCGGCGGCGAAGAGGCGCGACACGCCTATGACGGCCGCGAGCAGCAGGGTCACCCACAGGACACCCGCCGCCAGAGCGCCGTCGAGCGAGTCCCGGTCGAGCCCGAAGTGGAACAGCACGTAGACGGTGATCGAGAAGAGCACCATCGCGGGCACCGACTCCTTGGTGCGGAGCTCGATCCGAAGGTCCTTGCGGAGGATCGTGCGTGCGGCCGCGATCACCGGTACAGCTCCGCGTCCACGGGCGCCGGCCGGCCATCGCGGAGGCCGAGTGTCACGTCGGACTCCGCCAGCGCGCCCTCCACGTCGTGGCTGACGAGCACGCGGGTGCGCCCCGACGCCCGGCCGATGATGGGCTCGACCAGCTCCGCGGCCGCCGGGTCGAGGTTCGCGCGCGGCTCGTCGAGCAAGAGCAGCGCCGGCTCGTGCAGGACGGCGCGCGCGATGGCCAGCCGCTGGACGAGCCCCTTCGAGAGGTCGCGCACCGGCTCGTCCGCGCGGTCGTCCACGTCCATACCGGCGAGGACGGTGTCGATGCGGGCGTGGGGCACACCGTGAAGGTCCGCGTGGTAGTACAGGTTCTCGCGGCCGGTGAGCTCCCGGTAGAGCAGCGGCTCGTGGCCCACGTATCCCACCTGCGCGGGCAGCTTCCAGCGCTCGTCCGGGAGCGCGGCCCCGAGCACGCGCGCGGTTCCGCCGTGCGGGCGGAGCAGGCCGGCGAGCACGCGCAGGAGGGTCGTCTTCCCCGCTCCGTTGCCGCCGAGCACCGCGAGCGTCTGGCCCTGCTCAACGCGCACGCTCACGTCGCCGAGCGCGACCCGCTCGCCGTACCGCCGCTCGAGGCGCTCGAGCTCGATCGCAACCACGCGCGGAAGCCTATGCTGAGGCCATGGCCCGAATGGTCGGCATCAACCACATCGCCCTGGCCGTGGGCGACGTGGACGAGGCGGTGGACTTCTACGGGCGCGTGTTCGACCTGACCCTGCGCGGGCGGTCGGGCCGGATGGCCTTCCTCGACATGGGCGACCAGTTCCTGGCGCTCGCGGAGGGCGACGACCCGGTGGCCGACCGCCACCGCCACTTCGGCCTGGTCGTGGACGACCGCGAGGCCGTGCGACGCACGCTGAAGGAGGCCGGGATCGACGAGGAGCCGAGCCGCGGGCTGCGCTTCCGCGACCCCTGGGGCAACCTGGTCGAGGTCGTCCAGTACTCGGAGGTGCAGTTCACGAAGGCGCCGTCGGTGCTCGAGGGTATGGAGCTTGACGGGCTGGACAAGTCGGAGTCGGCGCAGCGGGAGCTGCGCGACAAGGGCCTCGCTCCCTAGCGCTCCAGGAGCTTCGCCGCGTGCTCGAGCGTCGGCTCGATGACCGGCCAGGACTGCTCGATCGCCTTCGGGTTGCCGGGCAGGTTCACGATCAGCGTGCGGCCGCGGACGCCGGACACGCCGCGGGTGAGGTGGCCGAGCGGTGTGTGCTCGCGCGCGTCCATGCGGATCGCCTCCGCGTAGCCGGGCGCCTCCCGCTCGATCAC
>DASUYU010000101.1:0-11460 GCA_036377235.1 Thermoleophilaceae bacterium | reverse complement strand
GGCGATGATCGACGAGGTGGACTTCGTGATGTTCACCGGCTCGACCGCCACCGGCAGGAAGGTGATGGAGCGCGCGGCGAAGACGCTCACGCCGGTGTCGCTCGAGCTGGGCGGCAAGGACCCGATGATCGTGTGCGCCGACGCTGACGTGGAGCGGGCCGCGAACGCCGCGGTGCACTACTCGATGCAGAACGCCGGCCAGTCGTGCACCTCGACCGAGCGCGTGTACGTCGAGGAGCCGATCTACGACGAGTTCGTGCGGCTCGTGTCCGACCGCGTGGGGAACCTGCGCCAGAGCGCTCCCGGCGGCCCCGGTTCGTGCGACCTTGGCGCCGTGATCAGCCCGCCCCAGGCGGACATCATCGAGCGGCACGTGAACGACGCCGTCGAGAAGGGCGCGCGCGTGCTGGCCGGCGGCTCGAGGCGTGACGAGAACGGGCACTTCTTCGAGCCGACCGTGCTCGTGGACGTGGACCACTCCATGGCCTGCATGCGCGAGGAGACCTTCGGGCCGACGGTGCCGATCATGAAGGTGCGCGACACCGAGGAGGCGGTGCGGCTGGCGAACGACACGTCGTACGGGCTCCAGGCGTCGGTGTGGACGAAGGACGCGAGCAAGGGCGAGCAGCTGGCCCGCCGGATCGAGGCGGGCTCGGTGACCGTGAACGACGCGATGATCAACTACGTCGCGCTGGAGCTCCCGATGGGCGGCTGGAAGGAGTCCGGCCTCGGCACCCGCCACGGCGCCGACGGGATCCGCAAGTACACGAAGAAGCAGAGCGTGCTCGTCACGAAGTTCGCGCCGATGAAGAAGGACCTCCACATGCTGCCGTACTCGGAGAAGCGCACCCGGTTCCTGGCGCGGCTCCTGAAGCTGGTCTACGGACGCTGACGCCCACTACGATTGGAGGGTGGCTCGCACCTATCGTCATCAGGCAATGATCGACAGCCCGGTGGCTGACGTGTGGGAGGTGGTGAGCGACCCGCGGACCCAGCCAGACTGGTGGCCCGAGGTGGTCCGCATCGACGCGGCCGACCGCGTCAGCGAGGGCGACGAGTACGTGCATACGGCGAAGATGGTGCGCTTCGTGGATGCCATCGACTCCATCTGGGTGGTCGAGCGGCTCGCGGAGCTGAAGGAGGCGCAGTTCCGGTGCACCATGACCGGGTCGTGGGCGCGCTTCACGCTCACGCCGGCTCAGGACGAGACGTTCGTCGAGATGGAGGCGGGGATCGATCCCACCTCGTGGCGGTGGCGAGCCGCCGAGCCCTTCCTCGGGCCGCACTACAAGCGCTGGCTCATCGCCGCGCTCGACGCGCTCCCTGAAGCAATTCATTCGCGCCACGCTGCCGTGTGATTTCCCGCTATTTGCGGGTAAGAGCGCACACATCACGACAGGGCCTCGATTCGCCGATACTGTCGTTAGAGAGATGGAGCGGCAGCACATCGACATCACTACGGACCTCGAGGGCGAGCCGGTCGTCCATGCGGTCTTCGATCTCCGCGAGGACGAGATCGCGGCATCGGCGCACGCCGTCTCGGCGGCCATCGCCGAGCGCTTCCGCAACGAGGACCTGTCCGCCGACGACGTCGTGGAGTTCCGCGAGCTGACCGCGCTGGCCGACGAGCTGCGCGAGCTCACCGGCGGCGCCGGCACGATCGTGATGCGCCCCGCTCGCCTGAGCGCCTACCTGCACGCGCTCGCGATGTTCGTCGAGTCTCGGGACGAGGCCGAGTGGATCCGCGACGAGGACCGCGAGGCACTGGCCGTGACCCGCGGGCTCATGTGGCCGCTCGAGGACCTCTCGGCCGACGCGCTCCAGGCGGCGCTCACGGGCCACGCGCCCAAGCACGCCTGACGACGCGCCGCGCCTACGGGTAGAGGTCGCCCTCCTCGCCCACCACGAAGATCGCGCTCACCGGGCAGTTGCCGGCCGCCGCGATGATGTCGTCCACCGGCGCGCCGTCGGGGTCGACGACGACCGCCTTGTCCTCCTCGTCGAGCTGGAACACGTCGGGCGCGGTGTCCACGCAGTCACCCGAACCGATGCACAGCGACCGGTCGACGGTCACGGCGACGCGGTTCTCCGGCGAGAGCTCCGGCATCAGCGCCGGCGCCGCAGGACGAGCAGGAGAACCACCGCGGCCAGGGCGAGCGGGAGGAAGGCGCGCAGCCCGGGTCCCCCGCCGTCGCCGTCCCAGGGCTCGGCTCCCACGGGCATCGCGAACTCCTCCGCGGCGAGCACGTCATGGGCCTCGCGGAGGCCGGTGGGATCGCTTGGGATGCGGTTCTCGCGGCTGGGGATCCCGAACTCCTCCGCCGCGAGGATGTCGTGGGGCTCTTCGGTCTCACTCATCGTCCCTATCGTTCCAGATCCATGGATGAGGCCACCCGGACCGAGCTCGAGGCCGCCGCGTTTCGCGCGCTGGTACAGCATCTTCGCGAGCGAGCCGATGTTCAGAACATCGACCTGATGGAGCTGGCCGGCTTCTGCCGCAACTGCCTGTCGCGCTGGTATCGCGAGGCTGCGGAGGAGCGGGGACTCGAGCTTGAGGACGCGGAGGCACGGGAGATCGTCTACGGGATGCCGTACGGGGAATGGAAGTCCAGGCACCAGGCACCGGACCCGGCCGGCTGACGCGCGCGGCCGCTCTCGCCGCGCTCGCGCTGTGCGCCGTCGTCATCACGGCGTGCGGACGCGATCCTCAGGGGACCGCCGACAGCACGGACCGGGCGACCGACTCCGAGGAGGTCGTGCTCACGCCCGAGGCCGCCCGCGAGGGACGTTCGAAGCAGGAGGACGATCAGCCCAAGCGGCGCACGAAGGCGCAGGTGGTGCAGCTCGAGGGCGTGGGCGTGGAGCGTGCGGCCGCGAGCCCGACCGACGACGCCCCAAGCCCCGGGGCGCCCACCGACGACGAGGTGCGAGCCGAGCTTCGGCAGGCGCGAGCCGCGCTTGCGAGCTTCAAGAAGCACCTGAACACGACGGCGTTCCTGCAGACCGGGCCGCGCGCCCGCGTGCTGCGCGACGGCACCGCGATCGCGCCCGACAACGCCCCCGACGTCGTGAAGCGCGTGATCATGGCCGGCAACGAGATCGCGAAGTTCCCGTACAAGTGGGGGGGCGGCCACGGCGCGTGGCGCGACAACGGCTACGACTGCTCGGGGTCCGTGTCCTTCGCGCTCGCGGGCGCCGGCCTGCTCGGCCGGCCGCTCACCTCGGGGCTGTTCATGAACTACGGCGCGCCGGGCCAGGGCCACTGGATCACGATCTACGCCAGCCCCGGCCACATCTTCATGTACGTGGCGGGCCTCCGGTTCGACACGAGCGGCCAGGGCCGCGCGGGCACCCGCTGGCAGGAGGACGCGCGCTCCACCGCCGGCTTCGCGGTCCGGCACATCCCGGGGCTCTAGCCGCGCTCAGACGGCGAGCTCGGCGGGCTCGAGCTCAAGCTCCATCAGGCGGCCGGCGCGCAGCACGCGCACCTCGACCGGCGTGCCGATCAGGTCGGCCACCATCAGCCGCTGAAGATCCTCGACGCGCTCGGTGCGGGTGCCGCCGACCGACAGGATCAGGTCCTCCGGCCTGATGCCCGCGCGGTCGGCCGGGCCGCCCTCCACGACCTCGACCACCTCGACGCAGGTCGTGGAGCCGGTCGCGGCGCGGGCCTGCGGCGGGACCGGGCGGGGTCCGCCCGCGATGCCCAGGTAGGCCCGCCGGACGCGCCCGTCCGACATCAGCCCCGCGATCACCCGCTGGGTGGCCTCGTTGATCGGCACGGCGAGCCCCAGCCCGACCCCGGCCACGGCGGTGTTGATCCCCACCACGCGGCCGCGGCTGTCCGCGAGCGCCCCGCCCGAGTTGCCCGGGTTGAGGGCGGCGTCCGTCTGGATCACGTTGTCGATGATGCGTCCGGCGCGCCGCGAGCGGGCGGGGAGGGAGCGGCCGAGCGCCGATATCACGCCCGCCGTGACCGAGCCGCCGAGGCCATTCGGGTTGCCGATCGCCACGACGAGCTGGCCGACCCGCAGCCGCTCGGCGTCGCCCAGCTCGGCCGGGGTGAGACCGTTGCCCTCGGAGCGGAGGATCGCCAGATCGGAGAGCGGATCGCGACCCACGACCTCGAAGCGCTCCTCGCGCCCGTCGCCGAAGGTGGCTCGCCCGCGCGTGTCGGAGCGGCCGACCACGTGCGCGTTCGTCACGAGGAAGCCGTCCGGCGTGAGCACCACGGCGCTGCCGGCGCCGGCCGGCAACTGGCCGCCGCGCGTGCGCCGCATGACTCGCAGGCTCGCGACCGAGGGTGCCAGCCGGTCGGCCACCGCGATGACCGCGCGCGAGTAGGCGTCGAGCGCCTCGGTCTCCTCGGCTGAGGGCCGCTCGGCGAGCTCGGTCATGCCGCCTGCTCGCCCCGGAAGGCCGCGGTCACGGTGCGCTCGTCGGTTCCGCGGACGAGGGTCAGCTCGAGCTCGCCGCCCGCGGCGGGGACGGCGTCGAGCGCGGTGTAGAGCGCCTCGACGCCCTCGGTCGGGCTGCCCGCCGCGGCGACGATCAGGTCGCCCGGCTCGATGCCGGCCTCCGCCCCGGGGCTCTCGTCCTCCACCGCGCGGACCAACAGGCCGTCGCGCTCCGGGAGGCCGACGGCGCTGCGAAGGCGGCGCGCCACCCGCGGCGGGGCGATCGCCACGCCGAGGCGGTGCGGCGTCACGGCCTCGCCCCGGGCGAGCCCGAGGACCCGCTCCTTCACGGCGGCGCCGGCGGGAACGGCGAGGATCAGGCCGCCGTCGAGCCGCAGGCTGTTGAGGCCGAGCAGGTTCCCGTCCGGATCCACGAGCGGCCCGCCCGACGAGCCGCGCGGGAGCGGCGCCGTGTGCTCGATGGCGCCGCGGATGCGGCGCCCGCGCGGACCGCGGAAGCTGCGACCCGCGGAGGAGACGAAGCCGAGCGTGGCGCGCAGGCCGCGCCCCCCGGGGTTGGCGAGCGCGATCACCGGCGTGCCGATGCCGGGCCCGCCGGGGGCAGGCCCCGCGGGCGCCGGGTCGCCGCCGGCCTCGGCCCCACCCGCCGGCTCCCACCTGACCGGGGGCGCTTCGCCCGTGTCCACCGCCAGCACGGCGAGGTCGTTGTCGGTGTCCACGCCGGCCACGGTGGCGATCTCGCGCCGGCCGTCGGCGAACGAGACGGTCACCTCGTCGCGGCGGAGGGTGTGCGCGCTCGTGAGCACGTGTCCGTCGGCGATCACCACACCGGAGCCGTGGCCCCACCCGCGGCCGAGGCCCACCACGGACGGGCCAACACGCTCGGCGGCCCCCGCGATCGCGTCCTGAAGGGTTGTAATCGAGTTCATTTCGAGGCTCCCAGCAGTAACTTGCAGATTGCAAGTCACTATACAGAGGTACGATTCCGAGATGGCAGAGCCCACGACCACCCCGCTCGCGGCGGCGCTCGACAGCGTCGGCGACCGCTGGACGCTCCTCCTCGTGGAGGCGCTGCTCGACGGGCCGCGCCGCTTCGGCGACCTGCAGGAGCGGGTTCCGCGGATCGCCCCGAACGTGCTCACGCAGCGGCTCCGGCGCCTCGAGGGCGAGGGACTGGTGCTCGCGCAGCCCTACAGCGAGCGGCCGCAGCGGTTCGTGTACGAGCTGACCGCCTCCGGGCACGAGCTGGCCGGGGCGCTGCGACTCCTGGCCGACTGGGGCGCCCGCCACCGCGAGGCCGGCGAGCCGCCGCGCCACGACGTGTGCGGGACGCCGGTCGAGGCGCGCTGGTGGTGCCCCACCTGCGAGCAGGCGGTGGACGAGGCCGAGACGGGTGACCTCCGCTTCGCCTGAACGGCGCGGGTCACCTGTCCTCTTTGTTCGTGACGGCTGATACCTTCACCAACGATGGAAGAGCAGCCGACACGCGTGCTCGAGCGGACCACCCGGCTTCAGTCACCGCCCCGCCAGGAGAGCGCGGCGCCGCACGGCGCCACCCGCTCGCCCGGGCGTGAGCCCGAGTTCGTCTACAGGCGGCGGCGTGCGGCTGCCGCGATCGTCGGCGGGCTCGTCTTCCTGATCCTGCTGATCGTGGTGATCGGCGCGGCGGGCGGCAGCGACCCGGCGCCCGAGAGCACCCCCTCCGACCTCGGCGTGGGCGGCAGCCCGACGGTCAAGACTCCCAGCACCGACCGCTCCAAGGCGAACAAGAAGACCGACACCAACGGCGACACCGGCTCCGGCACCGTCACGCCGAGCACGCCGCCCGCCACCGGCGGCACCGGCGGCACCACCGCCACGCCGGTAGCGCCCACTCAGCCGCAGGGCGACGGCGGCGGAGTGGGCCAGGCGCCCGCGCAGCCCGCGCCGGCCCAGCCTCAGGGCGAGGGCGGCGGCGCGGCGGCGCCCACCTCCCCCTAGCGCCGCCCGCCGGGGGTCGCTAGAGCTCGGGGCGGCGGCGCAGCCGCTTCACCTCGCCGCGGCGGCGCTTCGAGTCCGCCCGGCGCTGCTTCGACGCCGCCGTCGGCTTCGTCGCGCGGCGCGGCCGCCGCACCGCCAGCGCACCCTCGAGGCGGCCGCGCAGGCGCTCCAGCGCCAGCTCGCGGTTGCGCGACTGGCTGCGAGTGTCCTGAGCCACCGCGCGCACCACCGGTCCCAGCCGGGCGGCGATCCGGTCGCGCTGCTCCTGGGTGAGGGAGGCCGACCCGGATACGTCGAACACCGCCTCCACGCGCGACGCCGTCACGTTCGCGTGCTGACCACCGGGACCCGACGAGCGGCTCGTGCGCAGCTCGATCTCGGACAGCGGGATCGCGGCGTGGCGCCCGATGCGGAGCGGATCCTCCATGGCCAGGACGCTATGGCAAGCTCCCGGCCGATGCGGGTCGCGGTCGTCGGACATATGGAGTGGTGCGAGTTCGCCCAGGTGGCCCACGTCCCGACGCCCGGCGAGATCATCCACGCCGCCCGCAGCTTCCAGGAGCCCGGCGGCGGAGGGGCTGTCGCAGCCGTTCAGCTGATGAAGCTCGCGGGCAGCTCCACGCTCTTCACCGCATTCGGCGACGACGAGATCGGCCATCGCTCGAAGGAGCGGCTCGAGGAGCTCGGCCTGGACGTCGAGGGCGACTTTCGCCCGGAGCCGCAGCGGCGTGCCTTCGTCCACGTGGACGACCCGGGCGAGCGCACGATCACGGTGCTCGGGCCGCGCCTCGGGCCCCACGGGGAGGACTCACTCGATTGGGACCGGCTGGACGAGACCGACGCCGTCTACCTCACGGCGGGCGACGTGGGGGCGGTCCGCCACGCTCGCCGCGCGCGCGTGCTGGTGGCCACGCCGCGTGGGCTCGGCACGCTGTCGGAGGCGCACGTGGAGCTGGACGCGCTCGTGTCGAGCGGCCGCGACCCCGGCGAGCTGTACCGGCAGGGGGACCTCGATCCCGTGCCGAAGCTCGTGGTCCGCACCCTGGGCGCCCAGGGCGGTGAGTGGGAGTCGGCCGCCGGCGAGCGCGGCAGCTGGGGGCCCGCTCCGCTGCCGGGCCCGGTCGGCGACGCCTACGGCGCGGGTGACAGCTTCGCCGCCGGACTGACCTACGGCCTCGGCGCCGGCTGGGACGTCGACAGGGCGGTCGAGCTGGCCGCGCGGTGCGGCGCCGCCTGCATGACCGGCCACGGCCCCTACGAGCGCCAGCTCACTCTGTAATTCAAGCGACGTGACCGTCGGCAGGCTCGATCGGCAGGCCGTCGGCAACCCAGGCCTTCAGGCCGCCGTCAAGGTTGTGCGCGTCCCATCCGGCAGCGGAGAACGCCTGCGCCGCCAGCGACGAGCGGCTGCCGGTCCGGCAGTAGAAGACCACCGGCCGGCGGCGGTCGATCGACTCGGCCTCGTCGGTCAGCCGGTCGAGCTCGATGTGCGCCGTGTCGTCCGGAATCCGGCCGGCCTCGCGCTCGTACGGCTCGCGCACGTCGATCAGCTGCGCGCCGTCGCGCTGGAGCCCGGCCACGCGGGCGGGCGAAAGGTCTTCGGCCATGGCTTCGAGGCTACTCATTTAGGGTTCCCGTCATGGACTGGACGACGCACGGAAAGACGGTGTTCATCACGGGTGCGGCGCGGGGCCTGGGGGCCGAGACGGCCCGCCGCGTGGCCGCCCGGGGCGCCAACGTGGCGCTGGTCGGGCTCGAGCCCGAGGAGCTCGAGCGGGTGGCCGCCCAGTGCGGCGCGAACGCCGCCTGGTTCGAGTGCGACGTGACGGACACAGAGGCCCTCGAGCGCGCTGTGCTGGGCACGGTCGATCGCTTCGGCGGCATCGACGTGGTCATGGCCAACGCCGGCATCGCGCCGGTGGGCATGACGCGCTCGACCGACCCTGAGGCGTTCGAGCGCACGATCGAGATCAACCTGCTGGGTGTGTGGCGCACCGTTCGCGCCTGCCTGCCGCACGTGATCGAGCGGCGCGGCTACGTCTACATCACCGCCTCCATGGCCGCCCCGCTGCACGGGCCCGGCATGGCGGCCTACTGCGCGAGCAAGGCGGGCGTCGAGGCGTTCGGAGACTCACTCCGCGGCGAGGTGAAGCATCTGGGCGTGGACGTCGGGGTCGGGTACTTCGGCTTCATCGACACCGACATGGTCCGCGGCGCCGAAGCGCATCCGGCGATCGGCAAGCTGCGCGAGCGGGTCGGCGGCCCGATGACCCGTACCTACCCGCTCTCCAAGGCCGGCCAGGCGATCGCCGACGGGATCGAGGGGAGGAAGCGGTGGATCGTCGTCCCGTCCTGGGCGCGGGTGCTGATCTTCGCGCGCACCCTGGTCCAGCCGCTGATCGAGAAGCAGGCCGAGGCCCACGCCGCCGACGCCGACGCGGCGTTCATGCAGGACGTCGAGGAGCGCGGCGTGGCCGCGGCATCGGGCCCGGTGGGCCCGGGCGGCGAGGCCGCCCGGAGGGCTGGCGCGCCGGTCTAGCTCTCGCCGTCTTCCGAGGTGTCCTCGGACGTGTCGTCCGAGGTGTCGTCCTCGCGGTCCTCGCCGCCGTTGTCGCTGTCGTCGTCCTCCTCGGCGAGCCGCTGCTCGTCGGGGTTGCTCTTGGCGTCCGGGTCGGTCGGGCCGCCGGGGATCGGCTCGCCCTTGAACTCGTCGGGGTCGTCGGCCTTCTCGCCGCTCACCTCGACGGAGCCGTCCTCGTGGTGGCGCACCGAGTCGGGGCCCAGCTTCGCCTCCGGCCCCTCGTCGTAGGAGTGATCGCCCTCGGCGCCTCCGAAGGTCTCGTACTTCGCCTGCCCGTCGGGCCAGTCCTCGAGCTTGTCGGGGGGATCCTCCTCGAGCTGGTGGATCTCCTCCTTGGCGTCCTCCATCTTCTGCTGGTGCTCTGTCTTCTCTTCCTTCTCTTCTTCCTCGCTCATAGGGCCGTGGCTACCCAAAGAAACGGCCGGGCATGCGACTATCGTCATAGGGCGCAATGGCGAAGCGCGATCCCCGGATGATCCCCCTCGGCTACGGCAAGTTCGTTCGCGCCGACCGCGTTTACGCGCTGGTGCCGATCGAGGGCGGCGAGCGCCGCGATGGCCGCCGCACCTACGTGCACGTGGACGGCCTCGTGGAGCCGATCGTGGCCTCCCGCTCAGAGCGCGCGATCCTCGCCGACGTGGAGGCCGCGCTCGCCGAGGCGGCGGGCCTGCCGCGCCGCCGCCGCGTGGCGGTCACCGGGCAGGAATCGCTGCTCCCCTAGGGCTACTGCCGCTGGCGGTCGTGGCCGGGACCGCCGGGTCGGGCTGAATGGCGAGCGCCCGGCCCCGGTCCAGACCGCCGAAGTCGAGGGGGGTGGATCCGCCGGTGCCGAACGACGTATCGAACTGCCCGGGCGATGCGTTCGCGATCCGCCCGCCGCGGAGCTAGAGCTCCTCCACTTCCTTCAGGACCTTCTGGACCGACTCCTTCGCGTCGCCGAACAGGAGCGACGTGTTGTCCCTGTAGAAGAGCGGGTTGTCGATGCCGGCGAAGCCGGTGTTCATGGACCGCTTCAGCACGATCACCGAGCCGGTGCTGCCCACGTCGATGATCGGCATGCCGGCGTCCGGGTTCACCGTGTCGTTCGCGCCGATCACGAGCGCCACGTCCGTCTGCGGCAGCTCGGGGTTGATGTCGTCCATCTCCTTGAGCTGCTCGTACGGCACGTCCGCCTCGGCCAGCAGCACGTTCATGTGCCCCGGCATGCGCCCGGCCACCGGGTGGATGGCATAGGCCACGTCCACACCGCGCTTCTCGAGCGCGTTCGCCAGATCGCGGACGGTGTGCTGCGCCTGCGCGACCGCGAGGCCGTAGCCGGGCACCACCGCGACGCGGCTCGCGTAGGCGAGCTGGATCGCCACGTCGGCGGGGTCCGTCGAGCGCACCGACTTGCCCTCGGCATCGGCGGCGACGGCCGTGGTGCCCCCGAACCCGCCCCTGAAGATGTTGGCGAGCGAACGGTTCATCGCCTCGGCCATCAGCAGCGTGAGGATCGAGCCCGAGGCGCCGACCAGCATCCCGGCCACGATCAGCGCCACGTTGTCGAGCGCCAGGCCGGCGGCGGCCGCGGACAGGCCGGTGAACGCGTTCAGGAGCGATATCACCACCGGCATGTCCGCGCCGCCGATCGGCAGCACGAACATGTTCCCGAGCACAGCCGCGGCGACCAGGATCACGATGAAGAGGCCCTCGGACTCGGTTCCGGACGCGATCGCGATGGCACACCCCACGCACACCGCGAGCAGCCCGAGGTTGATGAACTGCTGACCGGGCAGCTGGATCGGCCGGCCCGGGAGCACCTCCTGGAGCTTCCCGAAGGCGATGTTCGAGCCCCAGAACGAGACCGACCCGATGATCGCCGCGAACAGCGCCGGAATCAGCGCGTCGAGCGCGGGGTTGCCGCCCGCGGCGAGCGACTCGCGGTACTCCACGAACGAGATCAGCGCCACCGCGCCGCCGCCGACGCCGTTGAACAGCGCCACCATCTGCGGCATCTGGGTCATCTTCACCGAGCGCGCCGCCGGGACGCCGACCGCGGTGCCGATCCCGACGCCGAGCACGATCAGGCCGTAGTCGCCCACCTCCTTGATCAGCAGCGTGGCGGTGACCGCGATCGCCATCCCGATGGCGCCGAGCAGGTTGCCGCGCCGCGCCGTGCGCGGGTGGTTCATCAGCCGCAGGTCGATGATGAACAGCGCGAAGGCGACGATGTAGAGCGACCGGATGAAGTCCGGGTCCTGGAGGAAGGTCCCGATGTACATCAGTCGCGCACTGCCGGAGGCGACGGGCTGTTCCCGTCGCGGACGGATGGTTTCTCTGCCCGAGGCGTCGGCTTCTGCCTGAACATCTCGAGCATCCGGTCGGTGACCAGGAAGCCGCCGACCACGTTGATCGTTCCGAAGGCGATCGCGATCACGAGCAGGAGCTCGTTGAGGAAGCCGTCGGCCGGTCCGATCAGGTAGAGGCCGCCGAGCAGGACGA
>DASUYU010000100.1:0-21624 GCA_036377235.1 Thermoleophilaceae bacterium | reverse complement strand
CGGCGAGGACTCGGCCTACGGGGGCGCCGGCGCCTGGTGGACACGCGGCCGCAACCAGCTCGTGGTCTACGACCACAACAAGATCCTCAAGGTGCGCGTGAACGTGCGCGGGTGGAGCGACGCTCGGGCGAGGGCCACCGCCATCGTGCTCGGGAAGCGCGCCGTCGGGAAGCTGCGCGCGTCCGACCGCTAGCGGCCTAGGTGTAGGCGCCAGCTAGGTTCATCAGTTCTGAGAGTTTGTCGGCTGGCGCTCGGCCACCGATGCCGCGGTGCGGGCGGCGACGGTTGTAGAAGTCGAGGAAGGGACCGAGGGCGGCCGCGCGCTCAGCGCTCGAGCGATAGGCGTGGCGGTAGGCCCAACCGGCGAGCAGGGTGCGGATGAAGCGCTCCGCCTTGCCGTTGGTGCGGGGCCGGTAGGCCTCGGTGCGTAGGTGGCGGATGCCGAGCTCGCGACAGACGGTGGCGTGCAGGCGCGAGCGGTAGGGGTTGCCGTTGTCGGTCATGAGCCGCTCGACCGTCACGCCGTGGGTCGAGAAGAACCCGAGCGCTCGCCGCAGGAAGCCGACTGATGTCTCCGGCCGCTCGTCAGAGAGCAGCTCGACGTAGGCGATGCGGGTGCAGTCATCGACGCAGACGTGCACGTATTCCCAACCGGCCCCGCGCGAGCGGAAGTGACCGGGACGGCGGCCGGTGACCCTGTGGCCGGGGCGCTCGATGCGCCCCAGCTTCTTGACGTCGACGTGGATCAGCTCGCCCGGGCGGGCGCGCTCGTAGCGGTTGTCGGGCTCCGAGATGCGCGGCAGGCGGCCACGTCCGAGGCGCTTCAGCACCGCGGACACGGTCGAATGCGCCATCCCGAGCGCTTCCGCGATCTCGGCCGCCGTGAAGCGCAGATCGCGCAGGGCGACGATCGCCTCTTCACGCGCGGACGACGTCTTATGAGGAATCCGCCGCGGCGCCGAGGAACGGTCCTCCAGCCCCGCCCGACCCTCCTCGCGGAAGCGCTTCAGCCACGCCGCGGCCCGCCGCTCGCTCAAGCCCGCGGCCTCGGCCGCGTCCTTGAGCGACCAGCCCTCCTCGATCACTCGAGTGCACAACAGCAGCCGGCTGGCTGGACACGTCTTGGCGTTGCGATGCAATGTCATCTGTCCGGTTCCTTCCTGGGGCGGTTGGTCTCAGCAACCACCAGGCTCCAGGGGGAACCGGACGAACAACCTGCCTGTGACTTAGAGCTAGGCCGCCTGCCGGAGCTCGTGCTCCGGCGCGTGCGCCGGAATCAGCGCCGCGTGGGCCTCCGCCAGCGCATCCCCAAGGCTGCGCGTGCCCGGCCGGTGCAGCGGGCTCGCGGTGTCGTTCACAAGCAGGGCCACGAGTGCGGCGCCGCGGATGTCGATCGGCGTCGACTCACGGAGCCGCGAGGCGAGCGCGAGCAGCGCCTCGGCCTCGGCGCGCACCTCCGCGCGCTGCGGCCGCGGCCTGATGTTCATGGGCGTACCGCGGCGAGCCTCGCCCACCGTCTCCACCAGGGCGTTGGCGAGCTGCGCGCGGGTCGCCGGCGAGTGCAGCTGAGCCGCGCGGACGCCGAGCGGAGTCAGCGGGTTGGGCGTGACTCCGGCCGCAATCTGCCGGTCGAGCTGGTTGCGCTGCCGGCGGGTGCGAAGCCGCATCCAGACGCTCTGGCTGGGGCTGGACTGCCGGTTCGTGCGTACGTTCGGGCGGGGAAAGACTCCGTTGGGCATGGTGTGCCTCCTTCTGTGAATTTCCACCCCCGATGCTCGCCCCGCGCGCGAGTAACTCCCATGGGCCGGGAGACCCAATCGCCCGTGGAGAAATGCCCATTCAGGGCGTTACGAGGCCGCGGCGGATCGCGTAGCGGGTCAGCTCGACCCGATTGCGCATCCCGAGCTTCTCGAGCACGTTCTCGCGGTGCCTGTCCACCGTCTTCTTGCTGATGAAGAGCTGCTCGCCGATCTCCTCGCTCGTGAAGCCCTCCGCGATCAGCTTCACGACCTCGAGCTCGCGCGGGCTGAGCGGGTCCTCGGGCGTGGCCTCGCCACGGCTGGCGCGCTCCAGGTAGTCGCGCACCAGCGCACGCACCGCCGCCGGGTACAGGAACGGCTCGCCGCGCATCGTCGCCCGGCAGGCCTCGATCAGGTCGCGGTTCGCCACGCTCTTCAGCACGTAGCCCGACGCGCCGGCCTTCAGCGCCTCGAAGAAGTACTGCTCGTTGTCGTGCATCGAGAGGATCAGGACCTTCAGGTCGGGCTTCTGCTTGGAGAGCTCCCGCGCCGCCTGAAGGCCAGTCATGCGCGGCATCGTCACGTCGAGAACCGCGAGGTCCACGTCGGTCGAGAGGGCGAGCGCGACCGCCTCGGCGCCGTCGCTCGCCTGAGCAACGACCTCGAGGTCGAGAGCCGAGTCGAGCACCAGGCGCAGGCCCTCGCGCACGACCTCGTGGTCGTCCGCGAGCAGGATGCGGGTCTTCAGCGGGACGGTCATCGCCCGTCGTGGTCCAGCGGGATCCTAAGCCGCACCTCCGTGCCGCGCCTCGGGATCGACTCGATCGAGAAGCCCCCGCCCACGAGGATGGCCCGCTCGCGCATGCCGGCGAGGCCGGACGTGCCGCCGGGCAGCTCGCGCGGCATTCCGACGCCGTCGTCGCGCACGCGCAGCGCGACCGACTCCGCGTCGCCCTGGACCCACAGGCTGATGGTGTGCGCGTTGGCGTGCCGGACCGCGTTCGTGAGGCCCTCCTGGGCGATCCGGTACAGGACCAGCTCGACCTCGGGCGGCATCGGCGGAAGGTTGCCCTGAAGGTCGCGCTCGATGCGCGGCCCGTCCTGGCCGTCGAGCCGGTTGCAGAGCGCGATCAGCGCGTTCACGAGGCCGAGGTCGTCGAGCGCCTCGGGGCGCAGCTCGCGGCCGATGCGGCGCACCTCGTCGAGGCTGTCGCGCACCGAGTGCGCGACGTCGCGGAGTGCCTGGTTGGCCTCGGCCGGGTCGCCGTCGGCGGCACGCTCGGCCTGGAGCGTCACGGCCGTCAGCGACTGGCCGATCTCGTCATGCAGCTCCTGCGCAACGCGCAGCCGCTCGGCCTCCTGAGCCTCGAGCGCGGTGCGCGCGGCCTCCCGGCGGGCCGTCTCGAGCCGGTCGAGCATGCCGTTGAAGGCGTGCGCCAGGGCCCGCCCCTCCGCGCTCCGCGGGTCCTCGGGCTCGAGCCGGGTGCCGGGCGTGTCGGGATCGATGGACGTCATCACCTCGGTCAGCCGCAGGAGTGGCGCGAGCACGCGCCGCATCAGGACGAGGTTCATCGTCACGAGCACGACGAAGCCCACGAACAGGAGGACGAACTGCCCGAACTTGATCGGGTAGCTCACCTCGACCGGGCTGAAGGTGAGGAGCGCCAGGGCGACGAGCAGCACCAGCACGTTGGCCAGGAAGACCCGCCACAGAAGCGACACGCTGGGAGCCTATGCCCACGGCCGCGCCGGGCGAATGGGGGTAATGGCCCATTCCCCCGGGCTATCCGTCGTCGCAGCGCCGGCCGTGGTCCACGATCCGCTCCGGGGCGAAGCGGGTCGAGAGCCTCATGTAGCCGCGCCGGCGGGCGATCACGCGCGTCCACGACCCGGCCCGCTCGACGCAGCCGCCGCGGGCGAACCAGTACGGCGTCCAGCGCACTCGGATGAGCGCCGAGCCCGGCCGCCGCACGTCGAGCAGCAGCTGGTCCGAGCCGAGCTGCTCGAGCGAGATCGCCGCGCGCCCGTCCGGTATCACGAGCGGCGCGGGGAGCAGCACCTCGTACAGGCGCCAGTCGTCCGACCTCCATCGCAGCCGCAGGTACGGCAGCCCTCGCTCGATGAGCCCCCGCTCGGCGTAGGAGCTCCGGTCCGGCTTGGCGCTCGGAAGCGCCACGTACCGCACCCCGTTGTCCGAGAGCCAGCTGGCGTAGGTCAGCGCGTTGAGCCCGCCGCGGTAGAAGACGGGGTTGTCGCCGGTGTCGAGCTGCCGCTGCCACCCGCGCGCCAGTGGGACGAGCGGCGCCACCTCCGCGTTCTCCCAGCGGCTGCTGGTGAACGGGATCTCGATGCGGCGGCGGTCGGGAAGCGTGGCGAGGAAGTCGCGCAGCGGCACGAAGTAGCTCGACTCGGCGGCGGGATCGCTGAGCGCCTTGTCGAGGTCGCGGACCGCCGACGTCCACTGCCAGTAGGCGAGCAGCGCGAAGCCCGCCAGCGCGACGACGAGGACGCGCCGGGAGGGCCGACGGAGCCGGTCGTAGGACGCGCACAGGAGAAGCGGGCCGCCGAACAGCATCCCGAGCCGCGACGCCGTGCCTCCGACCGGCGTCTCGACCAGCCACGCCAGCGTCGCTCCGAGCGCGTAGAGGACCGCGGCCGCGCGAAGCGTCCGCTCCTCCCGTGGCAGGACCGCGAGGCACGCGGCGCAGAAGACCGGGATGGCGAGATACGCCGTGAACGGGAAGGGTGCCCAGCCACCCTCGGGAAACGCCACCGATAGGAACGCCACCGGCACGAGGCCGCCCAGCGCGACGGCGAGGGCGATGCGCGCCCGGCCCGGCGCGCCGGCGGCGTATGCGAGCCCGCCCATCGCGGTGAAGACGCCCGCCACAGGGCTCGCGAGCGGGCTGAGGACGGCGAGCGCCACGGCGAGTCGGGGGCGGCCGCGCTGAAGCGCGAGCGCGGCCCCGAGCCCGAGCGCCGTGCCGAGCGCGAACGGCACACGGCTCGTGGCGAGCAGCGTGCCGGTGGCGACGCCGAGCCACAGCGCACCCAGCCGCGCGCGCTCGGCCCCGAAGTGGTGGCGCACGAGCTGCTCGAAGAGCGCCGCGCACGCCACGCATGAGGCGACGAGGAGGACACGCGTGCCCACGAGCCACGACAGCGGCGGGGCGAGCACGCTGTAGGCGAGCGTGTGATGCCCGCCGTACCACTGCCCGTTCCAGATCGCAAAGCCCTCGCGGCCGAACAGGCCGGCCCGGAACTCGGCGACCGCCAGGTCGCCCGGACGAGGCTCGAGGGCGAGATACGCGAGCCCCAGCAGGAGCGCGACCGCGGTCGGAGCAACCGTCCACGCCGAGACGGAAAGACGCCGGCGAACCGGAAGCGCCGCGGTCCCCACGCAGCTTCAGGGTAGAGCGCAGGCCGAATTCGGGGGCGATATCAGGGGCGTCCCCGACCTGTCCTCGGCAGCCGCCAAGAACGCCGCCGCGGACGGACCCGCCACCAACGGCGCCGCCGCGCTCCAGGACTCAAAGGGCAGGCTGGTGGCCGGCGGCCGGACCGTGGCCTACTACGACAAGCCCGACTGCCAGGCACCGGCCTCGGCCTTCGTGATGATCGCGCGCAGCCTCACGGTCTACTTTCAGCTCGGCCTGGGCTTCATGTCCCAGCCGCACCCGTGGGATCCCGCCGACCAGTCGATCATCGGCTCCGAGACCCAGGACTACCCCGGGCTGACGATCAAGCGCGAGTGGACCCTAAGTCGTAACGGGATCGCGCCCTGAGGCCCAGGACCGCCGCGGCAGCGGCGGCGGGCACCAATCCGATGAACGCATAGCCGAGCTGCTCGGCGATCACGCCGCCGGCCAGCGGGCCGAGCAGGTAGCCCACGATGCCCACCTGCGACCACACCACCATCGCGCTCACGATCCGCTCCACCGGCACCGCGTCGATCAACAGGCCGAGCGACCCGGTGTTCCCGAGGCCGATTCCGAGGGCGGCGAGCGCCAGCGCCAGGACCCAGAGCGGCACGCTGGCGGCGAGGCCCGCCAGCGAGATTCCCGCTACGGCGAGCACCATCGCGGCCAATACCAGAGGCGGCGGGCGCCGCCCGCCGGCTGCCGCGCCGGCGACCGCCACCACCAGCGACGCGCCCACGTAGAGGGCGCCGATCTGGGCCTGGGCGAGACGCTCGGCCAAATGGAGCGGCAGCACACCCTCCAGCACCCCGAGGGCAAGAGAGGCGAACAGGATCGCCGCGGACGCGACCCAGAAGCCACGCGTTCGGAGCACCGTACGATCGCCGGCGAATGCGGGACGTGCTGCGGGCTGCTCGGCGAGAAGCACGAGCGGGAGCGCCGCCAGCAGCAAGGCGGAATACGCCAGGAAGGGCCCGTGGATCCCGCCAAAGGCGCCGAGCGCCGGGCCGATCAGCCCGCCCACCGAATAGGCGGCGAACACCCGGCTCATGCAGACGTACTCCTGCCCTGGCCAGCGGCCGAGCGTGTCGAACGTGACCCCGATCCAGATCCCGCCCGAGCCGAGTCCCATCAGCGCGCGCGCCGGGAAGTAGACCGCCAGCGTGTCCCCGAGGACGAAGCCGAGGGCGCCCACCGCCACGACCGCGATCGAGCCGGCGAGCACCGCCCTGGGTCCGCGCCGCCGGACGAGCGCGCCGGCGAGCGCGAATCCGGCGACCATCCCGGCAGGAAAGGTCGCAACCAGGAGCCCGATCGCCGCCGGTCCGGCTCCCGTGTCGGCCGAGATCGCCGGCGCGACGGGCACGATCACGCTGTACCCGGCCGCGTCGATCGCCCCGAGCGCGAGCAGCAGCGGGTACGCCGGCACCGGTGTGCGGGTCAGGGCTTGCGGGCCCGCACGATCGCCGAGCTCGCGTGCTCGTGCACGCGGTGGGTCTCGGCGATCTCGATGTCCGTCAGGCCGGCGTCGCCGAGCGCCTGCTCGAACTCGTCGCGGGTGAGCGCCCCGGCGATGCAGCCGGTCCATTCCCGCATGTCGGCGCGCGTGGCCTCGTCCATGTCCGGATCGGCAATCACGTCGGAGACCGCAAAGCGGCCGCCCGGGCGCAGCACGCGCGCGGTCTCGGAGAGCACCCTCCGCTTGTCGGCGCTGAGGTTGATCACGCAGTTCGAGATGACGACGTCGACGGACTCGTCCGGCAGCGGGATGTCCTCGATGTAGCCCTTCAGGAACTCGACGTTCTCGACGCCCGCGGCCGCCGCGTTCGCGCGGGCCAGCTCGAGCATCTCCTCGGTCATGTCGAGCCCGATCGCCTTTCCGGACGGACCGACGCGGCGCGCGGAGATCAGCACGTCGGCACCGCCGCCGGAGCCGAGGTCGAGCACCGTCTCGCCCTCGTGCAGGTCGGCCACCGCGGTGGGAACGCCGCAGCCGAGCGAGGCCTCGACGGCCGCCTTCGGCGCGGCGTCGCCCTCGCCGGCGTAGAGCACCTGACCGAACACCTCGTTGCCCTGCCTGTCGAAGTTCGACAGGTCGGGCGCGCAGCAGCGGCTCCCGCCACCCGCCTTGGCGGCTGCGGCGTAGCGCTCGCGCACCTGCTCGCGGATTTCCGTCTCGGTCGTGGTCTCGGTCAGCTCAGCCATGCGGACAGCTCCTTCAGCGAGTCGGGGGTCACGTAGTAATAGGCCCACAGCCCGCGGCGCTCGCAGTCCACGAGGCCGGCCTCACGCAGGACCTTCAGGTGGTGCGAGACGGTGGGCTGGGAGAGGTCGAACAGCGGCACGAGCTCACAGACGCACACCCTGCCGGCGTTCCGGCGGAGCACGTCGACGAGCTGCAGCCTGATGGGGTCGCCGAGTGCCTTGGCGACCCGCGCCATGTGCTCGGCCCTGACGGGGTCGACGTCGGGGTAGGCGACCGGCTCGCAGCACGGCTCGCCCGCGAGCCGCTTCTGCTTCGGCGCCAGGGTTAGATCGACAGACATCAATATATGTATAGCATGGCGTGCACGCATGGCCGCCGAGATCCACCTCCACGACCCGCAGACGCTCTACCGGCACTGGGAGGAGCAGCAGTGGAGCCCGTTCGAGGTGGCCCTGGAGAAGGACGCGGGGCAGTGGCGGGACATGGCGCAGGAGGACCGCGACCTGGTGCTGTGGGCGCTGTCGTCGCTGATGGTCGCCGAGGAGCGGATCACGACGAAGTTCTCCGGCCTCGTGGGCGCCTACGGCACCGAGGAGGAGGCGACCTTCCTGGCCACCCAGCAGGTGGACGAGGCGCGGCACATGCAGTTCTACGCGCGCTACCAGGACGAGGTGGTGGCCGACCCCGCGACGATCGCCGAGCACGTGGACAGGGCGCGCCGTGCCCTCTCCCCCGCCTTCGGCACGATCTTCGACGAGCTGCTCGTGAGCGCCCACGAGCGCCTCACCGCGGAGCCGGGCGACGCGGCGGCGAAGGTGGAGTTCGTGACGCTCTACCACATGGTCATCGAGGGCACGCTCGGCCTCACGGCCTTCAACTTCATCACCCGCTACCTGGAGGACTCGGGGCAGCTGCCGGGCTTCGTCGAGGGGTACTCGAAGATCCACCACGACGAGCAGCGCCACATCGGCTACGGCACGTGGTTCCTGCGCGACGCGGTCGGCCGCGATCCCGCCCTGGCGGACAGCGTCCGCGCGACGCTGCGGGCGTCGCTACCGGCGGTCGCCGAGGCGCTCACCCCGCCGGACCGCGACGACACCGACTGGGAGGCGCTCGGCGCGAGCTCAGGCGAGATCCGCGACTTCGCGATCTCGGGCCTCACGCGCCGGCTCAACATCGTCGGCGTGCCGCTCGACTCGCTCTGAGATGGCCACCGTCCTGTTCGTGTGCCTCCACAACGCCGGGCGCTCGCAGATGAGCGCCGCACTCTTCGAGCGCGCGGCCGAGGGACGCCACCGCGCGCTGAGCGCGGGCACCACGCCGGGCGAGCGTGTTCACCCGGAGGTCGTGACGGTCATGCGCGAGCTCGGGATCGACCTGGCGGACCGCGTGCCGCGGAAGCTGACCCTGGAGCTCGCCGAGGAGGCGGACGTGGTCGTAACGATGGGCTGCGGCGACGAGTGCCCCTACATCCCCGGCAAGCGCTACCTGGACTGGGAGCTCGCGGATCCGAAGGGCCGCCCGCTGGACGAGGTGCGCGCCACGCGCGACGAGATCGCGCGGCGCGTGTCCGCGCTCGCGGCCGAGCTGGATCGCGGCTAGGTCGCCGTCGGCACCACGCACAGCTCCGGCCGCTCGGGTTGGTTCAGCCCGCGCCGGAGGGAGATGAACGCGGCTGCGCCCAGGAGCAGCGGAAGCCAGAAGAGGATCGTTCGGTAGACGAGCACCGCGGCGGCGGTGACCGCCGCCGGCGTGCCGTAGACGATGAGCGTCCCGATCAGGCCGCCGTCGATTCCCCCGAGCCCGCCAGGCAGCGGTAGCAGCCCGCCGAGCTGGCCGATCAGGTAGCCCATCAGGATGATCGTGATCGGCGGCGAGTACCCGAACGCGTGGAACGCCGCCCACAGGACGGCGTTGTCGAAGGCCCAGTAGCCGATCGAGCCGGCGATCACGGACACGTTGCGCGACCGCAGGATCCGGACCGCCTCGGCGGTGCCGCCCACGAGCGCCTTGCGCACTTCGCGCAGCGCTCTGCGCATACGTCCCGCGTCGGCCGGCGCGGGTCGCCCGACGCCGAAGTGCGGCACCAGCAGCACCGCGGCGATCACAAGGGAGGCGCCCACGGCCGGCACCGCCGTGAGCCACAGCGGCTTGTCCGGCCCGACCAGTCCGATCGCCATCAGGGTGCCCACCACCGCGACGGCGACGAAGTTGACCGAGCTCTTGATGAGGAAGAAGGCAACCGAGCGACGGGCGATCTGCTCGGCCGGCATCCCGCCCTCACGCAGGATCCAGGCTCCGAACGCAAGGCCGGCGGCTCCGCTGGCGGGCACGATCGCGCCGGCGCCGAGCTCCGCGAGGCCGATCTCCCAGCTGGTGCGCCACGGCATGTTCCGGCAGAAGACCGGCCGGAACATGAGCACGTACGAGGCGCACGAGAGGGCCTCCAGCACCACGGCGAGAGCCACCCACTCCGGGCGCGCCTCGGTCAGCACGTGACGGACCTGCCCGAGGCCGGGCGCGAGCAGCAGCACGAGGCCGGCCACGGCGAGGACGGCGGCGATCTGGAGAGTGCGCTTCGCGAGCTTGCGCGGCTCGAACTCCGCGGGCATCTCCACGTCCACGGCGCTTGAGGCGGCGCGCTCCATCGACCTACCTTAGGCCGCGCGCGATCCTACCCCCGGGGGGAGGTCACTGTCCCGGGCCGCCCGGCAGCGGCGGGCATGCCGGACCGTCTCCGCCGCATGAGTGGAACTTCCACCTGGCGTCGACGTAGCCGGTCACCCGGAGCGGATCCTTGTATCGCTTCTGGGTGCCCGGGGAGCCGGGCGAGACCTCTGCGCTGCAGTACGCGCCGTGGAGGATGCAGTGCCGGTCGCCCCACACCCCCTCGTAGGCGTTCCAGAGCGCCGGGTCGTGCCCCCGGTTACGGGTCGGGATCAGCCGCAGGCAGCCGGTGAGGATGCAGTGCGCGGTGTCGTTCCCGGGCCACGACTTCAGGCCGTTGCGCGGGTTCTCCTTCCGCGACCTCACGGCGACCTGGTGGCAGTTGCCCTTGCACACGCTCGGGTAGGCGGCATGCGATCCCGTGGCGATGAAGGCCAGCGGCCGCCGGTCGAGATCGTCGATGCGCGCGAGGTTCTGCCGGAAGGTACGCGACTGCCAGGCCCCGTTGCTCGCGGCCTGCTCCCGCCAGTTGTCCACGAGCTGCGCGTACTCGTAGCGCACGACGTCGGAGTGCTCCGCGTACTGGATGGCCACCGGGACGGCGTTCTCCCCGGCGCCCCGGAGCACGACCGTCATGCCCTCCCAGTCGGAATCGTGGTCGAAGCAGGTCTTCCCCGGTAGCGACAGTCCCACGCCGCACGACGTGCCACCGCCCACACGCGCCGGGTTGTCGTCCAGGTACCACCAGTAGTCCAGGCGCAACAACCCCTTGGAGTGGGTCGGGTGCACGTAGATGGCGCTCGGCGGGTCGGCCTCGCTCGTGTCGCGCTTGTCGATCTTCAGGTGCGTCGAGCCGCTGACGAGGTCCGCCGCGCGCCTCACCGTCTCGCAGCGCGACCCCTCGAGCTGGTCGTCGTGGCACAGCTCGACCCGGCCGCTCGCCAGGAACGCGTCGATGTCGAGGGGGGTGTCGCGCTTCGCGTTCCCGTTGAAGAGCAGCACCGGCCGGTACCTCGTCGCCAGGGCGAGGTCCTCGGAGGTTCCCGGCGCCTGGCCCGCGAGCACCAGCGCAGCGTCGGTCAGCGTGCGGAAGCCCTGCTCCTGAACCGAGGCGACCGTCCCCCTGCCGCGCTTGAGCCCGCGCCTCCACACGGCGAGCCGCTTCGGGTCCGTGCTCCGCAGCAGCACGGCCACGCCGGCGCCGGGGGCCGCGGCCCGCGCGATCCTGAGCCAGCGGCGGACCTCGCCGCGCTTCCGCGGGACCGACTCCAGCCCGCGCGGATCGCGGATGACCGGGGGAACGCCGTCGACGTTCAGGAGGACGAACCGGTCGGCGCCCTCGCGGGGCGCCGGCGCCACCGACAGGGGCGGTCCGGCGCCGCGGGCCGCCGCGAGCGCGGCCTGCGCGTCGGTGCTGTCCACGAGCAGCCAGTCCACCGCCCCCGCCCCCGCCCGCGCCACCGAGTAGCGCACGTCCCAGTTCGGAAGGCCGCGCGTGGGCTCGCCTTCGCGCATGGAAGCGGGCTCGCCTCCCGGAACCACGATCGAGACCTCGAGCTGCGAGACGACCCGGTGCGACACGGCGACGGCGGTCTCGTGCTTCGGGGCGGCCAGCAGCAACGGGACACCGACCATGTTGGCGATGGCGAGCACCACCGCGACGATCGGCGCCGCCCACTTCCTCTCCCGCCACAGCACCAGGTAGCCCCAGGCCGCGAGGGCGAATACGACGCACGCCAGGATGAGCCCGGGCACGAGTCTCGGCTGCGGCTGAGCGTCGAACAGCCTCTCCCACAGCCGGAGCATCCAGTGAAGGATCTGGTTGAACGCGACCAGACACAGCCACGGCACGACGATCGCCCCGATGACCTCGACGAAGGCGCATCCGTACCGCGACAACCGGGCGACGAGGAACGCCAGCGGGATCGCCAGGAGCCCGAGCAGGGCCCACCACCCGACCGCCTCCACCAGCGGCACGAGGCTGAGCAACACGAGGGCGCCCAGCACGCCGTACAACAGCCGCGGGCGCCAATCCTGCGGCAAGGCGACCACGCGAAGACACTACACATCCTTGCTCCCCCGCACTAGGCTTCTTGAGCAAAAGCCACGGATCTGAAGCGAGGACTCGTGAAGAACCTGAACGTCGGTGCGCTGATCGGCTACCTGGTCTTCGTTGGCGGAATCGCGCTGTACGTGGGCCTCTACTACTCGTTCCTCCACGACATCGTCGTCGCGGCGGACGCGAAGCCGCCGAACCTCGACAACGGCGACGTGCAGCTCGCGTCCGGGATCGGGGGCCTCCTGGGCGCCGCGTTCGCCGTCACCCTCGGGATTCAGCGGAAGGACACGGGCATCGAGGAGAAGAAGCTCCAGCTCGGCAAGACGCTGACCCCGCAGGCCGAATGGGTCACCTCCGTGAGCGTGATCGTGTACTTCCTGGTGGGCGTGGCGATCATCGTGATCTCGCGTACGCACGGCGCGGAGACTCCGCAGGAGATCCAGACCACCGCCACCGTGTTCGCCGGCTACCTCGCGTCGATCTTCGCCGCGGTGCTCACCGGTCCGGGGCAGACCGCGCAGGACGGCTAGGCCAGACCCGCCTCGACCATCGCACCGGTCTCGAAGGTGTGCATCAGCGTCGCGTCGTCGCCGAACACCTTCCGCCTCGCCGCCTTCCAGCTCGCGATCCGCTCCGCGCCGTACATGTACTCGAGCTTGTCCGGGTCGATCCCGGAGTTCTTCGACCAGTGCATCGTGTACCTGATGCCCGCGGCCCGGAACGCCGCGTCCAGGCGGCGCTCGAACTCGTCGAAGCGCTCGTCGTGGATCATCCCGAACTCGAAGACGGCGGTGATCGGCTCGTGCTGGGTGAAGGCGAGCGTCCCCGTCGAGGCACGGCAGAGCCTGACCTGGTTGATCGACGGCAGCCGCATGTCCCGGGCCACCTCCGAGGAGATGTCGATCGTGGCGGGCGCGTCCTTCACCGACACCGCGTAGGCGCTCTCGATGTAGCCCTCGAGGTAGTAGATCGACGAGGTGTAGATCTGGCCGGGGCTGCCGCGCACGTCGTCGAGCAGCGCCATCTTGCGGTAGCGCTTCATCTCGAACCCCGTGATGAGGCGCGGCGGCACCAGCGCGCGGAGCGGGCCTATGACCTTCAGGAGGTTGACCCCGGGCGCGAAGCCGTTCTTGTCGCGGACGATCCAGCGAGGCGTGGGCGTCGGCACGTTCCGCTCGTATTTCACCTTGCGCGCGCCCGTCTCCATCGCCATCTGGCTGCGCGTGTGCGGATCGAAGATGAACTCGTAGTGGTAGAGGTCATCCGGGTCCGCGTCGCCGAACCCGCTCAGCTTCGCCTTCAGGTCGGTGTAGTTGATGTCGCCGATCGGGGTGAAGTCGAGCTGGTAGATCGGCGCCGTCTCCACCGCCATCGCAACGATGATCCCGAACGTGCCGAAGCTGACCACGGCCGCGTTGAAGACCTCGTCGTCGCGGATCAGCTCGGCGCCGAGCTTCGCCGCGAACTCCTCGTTCAGCACCGGCTTCGACGCCCGCTCGATCCACAGCGTCCGGCCGCTGCCCGTGGCGATGTGCAGTCCGGCGACGAAATCAGGCATCGCCCCGAAGACGATCTGCGCGCCGTGGGTGTTGCCCGAGACCGAGCCCGCGATGGTCTGGCCGTTGCCGATCCCGGCGGCCTTGATGGCGCGGCGGTCGGCGTCGTTGCGCGGAATCAGCTCGAGGTAGGCGCTCAGCTCGGCGATCTGCATGCCGGCCTGCGCGAGCACGACGTTGCGGCGGTCCGCTGCCGGGTAGGCGGCGTCGAAGTACCGCTCGCCGATGTCGTAGCAGCTGTTCAGCGGCTTGGTGTTCACCAGCCAGCCGTCGGTGATGTTGATCTTCGACAGCGCCCAGCCGGCGCCGATTGGGAGGATGCGCTTGCCCGCGTCGCGGGCCGCGCTGATCTTCCTGTCGAGGTCCTCGCCCGCGAACCGGAACATCTCGAATCCGGTCAGGAGGGTGTTGTCGGGACCCACGTTGTCGACGTTGAAGATCTCGGCGACCGTCCTGTGCGTGACGTGGACGCCGCTCCAGGGCTGCGGGCCGCTGCCGTCGGGGTGGATCATCGTCGCGCCTCAGTCCAGCGTCCCGGACTGGGACGGTGGCCGGCAGCAGCGCCAGCTGACGCGGGTGGGCGCCACGGCACCGAGCGTCACCAGGGTGAGCAGCATCTGGGGGAAGCTCCGGCCGATCCGCACCTCCTCGATGCCGAGCCGCTGGCCGTTGGCGAGGCGGCAGTTGGTGACGGGCAGGTCCTGGCGCCACAGGCCCCAGGCGTAGCTCCTCAGCGTCGCCGACCTCCACTCGGTGCCGGGCATGTTCTGCGGCTGCGAATCGCCGATCCCCCCGTCCTGGTAGATGAGGTAGGTCGCCGCCGCGGAAAAGCGGGATTGGCCGATGGGCCGGTCCATGTCTTCACTCCCCTCTCGTCACGTCACTCATTCGACCTGATCGAACCTCGTGCCCTCGATCCAGGGCCCCGGATCGGCGAGGAACGGCGTATCGCCGAGGCGCTCCATGTCCTCCAGGAAGGGCTTGAGCGCGCCTCCCGCCGCGCGCGTCGATCCAGCCGCCAGGAACCCGGCGGCCTCGAGGTCGAGGGCGCGGCTGAAGCGCCGGTCCAGCCCGAAGTAGACGACCCGCTTGAGCGTGGCGACCGCCGCCGGCGACCGCCGTGCCAGGCGCGTGGCGGTGGCCTGTGCTTCGGCAAGGAGCCGGTCCGCCGGCATGACCCGGTGGACGATGCCGCGGTCGAGCGCCTCCGCCGCCGTCAGCGGGCGGCCCTCGAGGATGTGCTCGAGCGTCCGCGCGGTGCCGAGCATCCGGAGCAGCCGCTGGCTCCCCCCGCCTCCCGGGATCACGCCGACGAGCATCTCGATCTGGCCCGTGCGGAGCTCCGGGGAGTCGGCGGCGTAGCGCAGGTCGCAGGCGAGGACGATCTCCTGCCCGCCGCCCAGCACCGGGCCGTTGATCGCGGCGATGTACACGGCGCCGGAGCGGTTCATGCGCAGGATCGTGCGCTTCCAGCGGTAGCCCCAGACGATCCCCTTGCCGGGAGCGCCGCCGAAGCGCTCGAGCAGACCCACCAGCCCGGGTATGTGGAGCACCGCGGTGAGCAGGAGGACGACCGGCTCCATCGCCCGGATCGACATCTGCGGGTGAGGAAGGTCCCCCATCCCGCCCAGCTCGCGCGGGTCCGCGTGGGTGAGAAAGCGCCCCTCGACCCCGCCGGTGAGGATCACCGCCCCCACGCTCGGATCGCGGTCGACCGCCCGCGTGAGCAGATCGAGCTCGCGGATGAAGACCGTCGTGGCGTAGTTGAGCGGCGGGTGCGAGTAGAACGCCGTGAGAACGCGACCCTCCTGCTCGAGCCTGAGCGTCTCGAGGCGAAGATCACGCGCCGCCACGGCCATAGGTTACGCCAGTGATATGGCGGTGTGAAGCGGTCCAGGATGGTTGCAGACTTCACGAGTTTTCCTACACGAAACCCGTGCGGCCGAGCAGGTCCTCGTGGGGAGTCGCATGAAGGCGGCCGCGGGCCTCGGATACCCCGTCGCCTACTCGTACGTGAGCGCCGTGATCACCTTGAGACGGGCCGCTCGCCGGGCCGGGAGGATCGCCGCGGCGACTCCGAGCACGACCGCCGCCACCGCCACGGCGAGCGCGACCGGGCCGGGGAAGTGGAAGGTGATGCCGGGTAGGACCCCGTCCAGCCCCCGGACCCAGCTCGCCCCGATCAGGGTGCCCGCCGCGACCCCGACGACCGAGCCCGCGATCGTGATCATGAGGCTCTCGTCGAGCATCGTGGAGCGCACCTGCCAGCGCGAGGCGCCGAGGGCGCGCAGCACGCCGATCTCCCGCGTGCGCTCGACAACGGACATCGCGAGCGTGTTGATGACCCCCAGGAGGCTCACGATGACGGCGATGACCACGATCGCGTTGAACATGTTGAAGGTGCGGTTGATCTCCTGGCCGATCTCGTCCTTCGCCTCGGCCGCCGACTGGGTCTCGAGATTGGGATACCTGCTGTCGAGCAGCGCGGCGACCTTCGTGTCGAGCCGCTGCCGCAGATCCGGGGAGCGCGCGTCGACCGCGAGCTCGGCGGGCTGGGTGTCGCCGTAGACGCGCTTCATCGTGTCGAGCGAAAGGCGCATCTCCATCCCGCCCATCGCCCCCACGTCGTCCATCACGCCCACGACGTTCGCGCGCCTGCGCCCCGCGGGCCCGACGAGGGCCAGCGTGTCACCGCGCGCGAGCCCGGCCCGGTCGGCGTAGGCCCGGCCGAGCAGGACTCCGCCCCGCCGGAGCCCGGCGTAGGCCGCCGACTGGCTGATGTCCGCGAACTCGGTGCCGTCCACCTTCGACTGCTTCGCGGGATCGACGCCGATCGCCATGCCCTGCGCTGACCCGCTGCCGAGCCGGGGGAGGTCGAGCAGCATGGCGCGGATCGGCGCCACCGTGCCGGCTTCGGGCATGGCCTCGATCGCCGGCTGCACCGAGCGGGGCACGCCGGGGCCGCCGCCCTGCTCGATCGTGAATCCCTGCGCCTTCACCGTCAGGTCGCGCGCGAATGTCCTGTCGACCTGGTCCTGGATGGTCCCGATGAAGCTCGCCGACATGGAGCTGTTGACCACGACGACGCACAGCCCGATCGTGAGCGCCACGGCGGTCGCGGCGGTCCTGAGCGGGTTGGACAGGAGGGCGTCGGAGGCCAGGCGCCCGCCCGTGGGAAACACGCGCCTGATCGGCACCGCGAGCCGGCTCACCACGGGCATGATCAGGAACGGCGCCGCGATTGCCATCCCGGCGAACATGGCCATCGTCAGGACGATGCCGCCGTACGCCGCCAGGCCACCGCTGCCGCTGTCGCTGCCGAACCAGAACGAGCCGCCGAACAGCAATCCCGGGAGGAAGAGGGCCAGGCCGATGGCGAGCCGCCGCTTCGAGGCCGTGCCGCGGACCTCCCCGCCGCCGAGCACCGCCTGGATCGGCGACACGCGGCCGGCCCGGTGGGCGGGCCAGAAGGCGCCGAGCACCGTGACGACCATGCCGATCACGGCCGCGGTGATCGCCGCGCCCGCGCTCACGTGGAGCGCCCCGACGGGAAGGTCGGTGCCGCGCATCAGCGAGATCAGCCCCGACGCCATGCCGAGGCCGAGCCCCAGCCCGAGCAGCGTCCCGATGGCGCCGATCACGATGGCCTCGAGCAGCACCGATGCGGTCGCCATGCGCCGCGAGGCTCCCAGCGTGCGCAGCATGCCGAGCTCCCGCATGCGCTGGAGCACGGTCATGTTGAAGCTGTTCAGGATCAGGAATCCGCCGACGAACAGAGCGACTCCCGAGAAGAAGAACAGGACCATGTTGAGGCCCTGGAGCTGCTCGCCGATCTGGTCCGAGAACTCGCCCGGGGTCTGCACGTCCGCGCCGGCGCCGGCCACCCGCGCCACGCGCCGCTTGAGCGACTGCACGTTGCCGCGGTCGACCGCGGCGATCGAGATCTGCATCCAGCCGCCCGGCTGGTCGAACACCTGTCGCGCCGCCTCGAGCGGCATCGCGGCGTAGCCGAGCCCACCCACGTTGAGACTGCTCGTGAGCTTGAAGATGCCGACTATCGGGAGGGTCGCATCCCCCGTCGGCCCAGCGGCGCGCACCCGGTCGCCCACACCGAAGCCGTGTTCTCTCGCCCAGTTCTGCTCGACCATGATCTCGACGCCCGAGGCGATCCTGCGCCCCTTCACGAGCCGGAAGTCGTACGGCTGGTAGCCCTTCGTCTCGTAGCCGGCGATCAGCAGCTGGCCCTTCGGGCCCTTCACGGGCTTCCCGTCCGGGCCGAGCCGCGTGAACATGCCGCCGACCATGCCCGCCGCGTCGCGGACACCGTCGACCGCCCTGATGCGGTCGAGCGTGCCGGCCGGCATGGTTCCGCTCCCCTCGCCCATGACGACCAGGTCGGTCTGGCCCCACGCGCTGTCGATCACCTCGTCGAAGGTCGCGCGAATGGTGCCCACGAGCAGGAGGACGCCGAACACCATCCCCACGCCGAGCACCACTCCGAACGCCGTGAGGGCGGACCGCAGCGGCCGGGTCCTCAGCTGCCGCAGCGCCAGGGAGTGGAACGAGCGCAGCACGTGGTCGTCCTACGCGAGCACCGGCTCGGCGTCGGGCTGGAGCGACGCGAGGTATTCCGCGGCGCGGTGCGGCGAGCCGCCCTCGACCTCGCCCGCGATCCGGCCGTCGCGGAGAAAGATCACGCGGTCCGCCGTGGCCGCGGCGGCCGGATCGTGGGTGACCATCACGATCGTGTGGCCCTCCTCGTCGTTCAGCTCCCTGAGGACGCGGAGCACGCCGCCGCTCGCCTTGCTGTCGAGGTTGCCGGTGGGCTCGTCCGCGAGCACCAGCTCGGGCGAGAGGAGGAGCGCGCGCGCGATGGACACGCGCTGCTGCTGGCCGCCGGACAGCTCGGCCGGCAGGTGATCCATCCGGTCCGCCAACCCAACGCGCTCGAGCAGCATCCGCGCCCGCTCGCGGGTCGCCGGGTCGCGACGCTTCGCGATCACGGCCGGGAGCGTCACGTTCTCCTCCGCCGTCAGTGACGGGAGCAGGTTGAAGAACTGGAACACGAAGCCGATGTGGTCGCGCCGCAGCTCGGTGAGCTCCTTGTCCCCCAGACCCTCGTAGTGCAGGCCGGCCACCGCCACGGTCCCGGAGGTCGGGGATTCGAGCGCCCCGACGATGTGGAGGAGCGTGCTCTTGCCGGAGCCCGACGGCCCCATGATCGAGACCATCTCGCCCGACTGGATCACGAGGTCCACCCCGTCGAGAGCACGCACCTCCGTCTCGCCCTCGCCGTAGTGCATGTGGAGGTCACGGGTTTCGATCGCCGGCGTGTCCATACGACGACGCTAACCCCGGCCGTTGGCCCGCTCATCCGTACGACCCCCTCGACCTGGCGGGGGAACTACGGACCCGGTTTGCGGCACCGTGCCGATGCCCCCACGCCCAGGGCGAAGCAGCATGGCGCCATGGCTGAGAAGAACCTCAAGCGCACGATGGGACTCACCATGGCCACTGCCCTGGTGGTCGGAAACATGGTCGGTTCGGGCGTGTTCCTGCTGCCGGCGTCGCTCGCCGACGTCGCGGGACCCGTCTCGATCGTCGGATGGCTCTTCACGGGCGTCGGCGCCATGTTGCTCGCACTGGTTTTCGCTCGGCTGGGGCGCACCTTCCCGCGCACCGGAGGCCCCTACGCGTACTCGCGGCGGGCGTTCGGCGACTTCATCGGGTTCCAGACCGCCTGGGGCTACTGGATCGCCGCATGGGCGGGGAACGCGGCGATCGCCGTCGCCTTCGTGGGCTACCTCGCCGTCTTCTGGGGCGACCTGAGCTCGAACCACCTGCTCGCCGCGCTCGTTGGCATCGCCGTCATCTGGCTGCTCACGCTCGTGAACATCGCCGGTGCCCGCGAGACCGGCGCCGTTCAGGTCGTCACGACGGTTCTCAAGTTCGTCCCCCTGGCGATCATCGGGGTCGTCGGCCTGTTCTTCATCGACAGCGACAACCTCACGCCGTTCGCGCCGCACGGCACCTGGAGCGCGATCTCGGCCGCGGCGCCGCTCACCCTGTGGGCGTTCATCGGCCTCGAGTCGGCGACGGTCGCGGCCGGCGAGGTGAAGGACCCGGAGCGCACGATTCCGCGAGCGACCGTGATCGGCACGCTCGCGGCCACGGTCGTCTACATCCTGACCACGGTCGCGGTCATGGGCGTCGTCCCACAGGGTCAGCTCGCCGGGTCCTCGAGCCCGTTCGCGCTGGCCGCCGGCGAGATGTTCGGCGGCGGCTGGGACAAGGTCATCGCGCTCGTCGCGATGGTCGCCACCTTCGGGGCCCTGAACGGCTGGATCATGCTTCAGGGGCGTGTGCCGCTGGCGGCCGCGGAGGATGGCCTCTTCCCGGCGCCGTTCGCGCGCGTGCACGGCGAGCGCAGGACGCCGGTCTTCGGCCTGGTCGTCTCTTCGGTGCTCGTGTCCGGACTGATGCTCATGAACTACACGAACGGCCTGGTGGACGCCTTCACGTTCATCATCCTGCTTGCGACGCTGACGACGCTCGTGCCGTACGCGTACAGCGCGGCGGCACAGGCGCACCTGTATCTCACCGAGCCGGCGCTGTTCGACAGGCGCGACTTCGCCCGGGACGTCGCCATCGCCGCGCTCGCGTTCGCCTATTCGGTCTGGGCGATCACCGGGTCCGGCAAGGACGTCATCGCCAAGGGCTTCGTCCTCCTGCTGGCCGGAATCCCCATCTACGTCGCAATGAAGTGGTGGCAGGCACGCCAGAGTCCAACGGTGCCTGAGGCCGAGCCGGGCGCCCCCCAGGCCGGGCTCGAGCTGGCGGGGAGCGCGCCGTGAGCGCGCTCCCTACCACCCCTGCGACCGCGGCCCGCCTGCACGTGGGCTCGGAGGTCGGCCGGCTCCGGCGGGTGATCCTTCATCGTCCCGACCTGGAGCTGAAGCGCCTGACGCCGCGCAACAAGGACGCGCTGCTGTTCGACGACGTCCTGTGGGTGCGCCGCGCGCGCCAGGAGCACGACGCGTTCGCGGACGCGCTCGTGGATCGCGGCGTCGAGGTGCTCTACCTGCACGAGCTCCTCGCCGAGACGCTCGACATCCCGGAAGCCCGCGACCTCGTTCTCGAGCGCACCACCGATCAGGCCGCGCTCGGGCCGAGCCTCGGGCCCGCCGTGGACGGGTGGCTTCGCACGCTCTCCGGGGCCGAGCTCGCCGAGCGGCTGATCGGCGGCATCGCGTACCACGAGCTCCCCTTCGAGAGCGGCTCGCTGGCGGCGCAGGCCCCGGCTCTGGATGGCTTCGTGCTGCCGCCCCTTCCGAACCACCTCTTCACGCGCGACACGTCGGCGTGGGTGTACGGCGGTGTGACCGTGCACTCGATGGCGAAGCCGGCGCGGCGGCGCGAGTCGGTTCACCTCGACGCGATCTACAGGCACCACCCGCTGTTCGCCACAGAGCCGCACGAGACCTGGAGCGATCGGCTCGGCGGTCCCGCGCAGCTCGAGGGCGGCGACGTCCTGGTGATCGGGAACGGCTGCGTTCTGATCGGCATGGGCGAGCGGACCCGCCCGGCCGGCGTGGAGCTGCTGGCTCGGCGCCTCTTCGACGCGGGCGCCGCCGAGCGCATCATCGCCATCTCGATGCCGGCACAGCGGTCGAGCATGCACCTCGACACCGTCATGACGCAGGTGGACCGGGATGCCTTCACGATCTATCCGCAGATCCGCGGCGAGCTGGTCGGCTTCAGCGTCACTCAGGGCTCCGACGGACTGATCGCCGAGCGCGAGGACGACCTCTTTGCCGCGATCGCCCGCGCGCTCGACGTGCCGAGTCTCCGGCTGTTCGAGACCGGCGGCGACGAGTACGAGGCCGAGCGCGAGCAGTGGGACGACGGCAACAACGTGCTCGCGATCGCACCGGGCGTGGTCGTCGCCTACGAACGCAACGTCGACACGAACACGCGG
>DASUYU010000099.1:0-15332 GCA_036377235.1 Thermoleophilaceae bacterium | reverse complement strand
CCGAGCAGTGCGCGGGCGTCGGCCACCCGCGGGCTCGGGGTGTACACGAGCTTCTCGGCCTCGCCGGCGGTGAAGAAGTTCGAGCGCGCGTCGAGGTCCACCCGGTTCGTCACCGTGATCTTCTTAGGCGACGACGGAAGCCCGCGCGCCCTGCGCTCCTCGCGGCGGGCGTGCGAGCGCACGAGCAGCCGCGGGTTGTCGGTCCGCACGGTGACCGCGCCGACCATGATCGCGTCGCAGGAGGCGCGCACCTCGTCGACCCGGTCGAAGTCCGCCTCGTTCGACAGCGCGAGGCGGGGCGTCTGGTCGCCCAGGTAGCCGTCGAGCGACACGCTGCAGCTCAGCAGTGTGTAGGGGCGGTCAGGCATCCGGGACTCCCTGCAGCCGCGCGGGGAGCTTGAGCTCGGCCGCGACGAGCACGGCGGCGCCCGGCAGGCTGGCCACGAGCACCATCACGCCATAGACGACCGCTGTGGCGACCCCGAGCGGAGCGCCCAGCCCGGCGGCGGTGAACGCCCACGCCGTCACGCCCTCGCGCGGCCCCCAGCCGCCCACGTTGGGCAGCGCCGCGGCGAGCATCACGAGGAGCGCCAGCGGAAGCATCTGGGACAGCGGAGCGGTGACCCCCGCGGTCCGGGCGGCGATCAGGAATGTGGCCGTGTGGCCCGCGACGATCAGCGCCGACGCGAGCGCGATCGCCGGCCACGCCCGCCGCGGTGGCGGGCCCAGGGCGGGCCACACACGAACGACCCACGCAATCCCCACCCCCACCACGACGAGGGCGAGCACCGCGAGCGGCATGGCCGAGTGCACGGGCGACGGCAGGACAAGGAGCACGGCAACCGTGAGGACGATCTGCACGGCCTGCCCCGCCGAGCGCTCCCACGCGACGGCCCGCAGCCCGCGGCCCACGTCGCTCGTGTCGCGGCCGTGACTGAACCCGCGGTGGACGTCGCCCACCACGCCGCCGGGCACCGTGACGTTGAGGAAGAGCGAGCGGTAGTAGGCGGCCACCGCGGGACCCAGCGGCAGATCGGCGCCGAGGCCGCGGGCCACGACCCTCCAGCGCCAGGCGCAGCACACCGTGGTCACTACGGCGAGGCCGGACGCGGCCGCAAGCGCCCAGCCGTCGACCGCGCGCAGCCCGTCGAGGAACGGGCCGGCTCCCACGCGCCAGATGAGGACGGCGAGGATCCCCCCGGCAACGGTGAGATGGACCCACCGTTTCGTCACGGCAGCACCAGCAGGTCGGCGTGGTCGACGGTGACGTAGAGCTCCCCGGCGGCCGCCTGGACGAGGCGCCGGCCCATGTATGCGCCGGCCTCCGCGGCCAGCGTGGGCTCCCGCTCGCAGGCGGCCTCGACCCACCCGGCGAGCCAGTCGGCCGCGAGGTCGGCGTGGGGCGCGCCAAGTCGCCAGGGGCTTGGACGGACGAGCACCTCGGCGCCCGTGCCACGGAGCTCACGAGCCGCAGCCGCGACGGCATCCGGACCGAGCCTGCGGTCACGGCGCTGGTGCGCATTGAACGCCGCTCCCATCGCGGCGTCGAGCGGCTCCTCCGGAGTCAGGGTCACGCGACCGGTGACGGTCAGCGCGAGCAGCATCGGACATCCGGCGCATGCTGCGAGCACCCGGGCGAGCTCGTCCGCGGTCAGCAGGTCGAGGAGCGCGGAGGCGGTGACGAGGCTCGCGCCGGCGAGCTCGCCCGGCGCCAGCCGTGTGACGTCGGATCGCCTGGCCTCGACGGTGACGGCGGTCCCGCCGACAGCCGGGTCCGGCGCATCGGCCACGGCGAGCTCCAGCAGGTCCGCGTCGCGGTCGTGCACGACCCAGTGCTGCCGGCCGGGCAGGCGCGGCGCAAGCCACCGGCCCATCGCGCCGCTCCCGCCGCCGAGGTCATGGATAAGAAGTTGCCCGTCCGTGGTCAGGTGCCGCGCCAGACGCTCGGCGAGCTCGGCCGAGCGTGCCGCCGAGTCGGCGGGCTCGCGCAGGCGGAGCCACTCCGGGCTGACCCGGACGGCCTCTGAGCTGACGCGGACGCCCTCCGCGATCATCGCGGCGCTCCCGCCAGACCGGCGACGGCCTCCGCGCTCTCCGCGACTCCCGCGAGCACGTCGGCCACCGCGGACGTGGTCGCCGTCCACGGGCGCAGGTTCGCCCGCCGCTCACGCGCCGCGAGGCGCAGCCGGTCGCGCAGCGCTTCGTCCTCGAGCCAGGCGCGCAGCGCTGCGCCGAGGGCGGCAGGGTCGCCGGGCGGGATCAGCAGTCCCGGCCGGGCGCCGTCGTCGGCGCGCCCCAGGGCCTCGGTCACCCCGCCCACGTCGGTGGCGAGGACCGGCACGCCCCGGGCCAGCGCTTCGGTGATGACCATGCCGTAGGTCTCTGCGTGCGAGGGGAGCACCAGCAGGTCCGCCGCCGCGTACGCACCGGCCAGCTCCTCACCGGTCAAGGCTCCCCGGAAGCCCACTCGGTCGCTCAGCCCGAGCTCCCCCGCGCGCCGGCGCACGCCGCCTGCGAACGCCGGGTCGCGGACCAGGCTCCCCACGCACGAGCAGCGCCAGGACAGATCCGTGACCATCGCGAGCGCGTCGAGGAACATGTCGTGACCCTTGCCGGGCGTCAGCGCCGCGACACAGAGCAGCGAGCCCCCGGCCGCGCTCCCCGGGGCGAGATCGGCGGCATCGGCGCCAGGCTCTGCCACGTGCAGACGGTCGGCCGGTAGCGCGTACAGCTCCTCCAGCCTGCGCCGGGTCCATGCGCTGGTCGTGATGACGGCGCCAGCCGCCCAGAGGACCTCGCCCTCGCGCGCTCGCACCGCTCCCGCCTCGTCCTTCGGCGGGCGATGGCCGAGCGGCATGTGCACGAGCACGATCTGCCGCAGCCGCCGCGCCTGCGGCACGAGCACCTCCGGTGCGGTGGAAGCGATCAGGCCGTCGAGCAGCACCACGGCGCCGTCCGGAATCCGCCGGATGGCGTCTGCAAGGGCGTTGTGCCCCACGGCATGCTCGTGCACCGTCCAGCCGAGCGCTGCGAGTCCTCGGCATACCCGGCGGTCGTAGGTGTTGCCGCCGCTCGGCCGCGCAGGGTCGTCGAGGCCCTCCGGGACGACGACGTGGACCGCGGTCACAGCGGCCGCTCGTAGGTCGCCGACGCGACGTGCGACTCGCGCAGCGTCACCACCAGCCCATCGAGCTCGCGCGCGCCGTCGCCCAGGTCGCCGGACCGCGCGCGGTCGGCAAGCCGGTCGGCGACGATCCGGGCGAGCGCCTCGGTGGTGGTGTTCATGCCCGCGAACTCCGCCTCGTCGTCGAGGTTGCGGTAGCCGAGCTCGCCCAGCACCTCTCGCAGCACCTCCGTCGCGCGGCCGATGTCGACCACGATGCCGTCCGCGTCGAGGTCCGCGCGCCGGAAGGTGGCGTCGACGACGTACGTCGCGCCGTGCAGGCGCTGCGCGGGCCCGAACACCTCGCCACGCAGGCTGTGGGCGATCAGCATGTGGTCGCGCACGGTCACGCTGAACACGCGCTACACCCCGTCGTAGGTGATCGTGTGGCAGAGCGCCGGCAGGCTCCGCTCGGCCAGGCGGGTCATGACAGCCGGCAGCTCGTCGAAGCGCGACTCGCCGGTGAGGACGACGTCGAAGGACGGGTCGCGCAGCAGGTCGAGCGCGAGGGCCAGGCGGTCGGCCGTGGTGCGGCGCGCGCTCCGAGCCGGGGACACCGTCCCGACCTGGCTGGCGCGGATCGCGAGACGCCGTGCGTGGAAGGCGCCGCCCAATGAGAGCGTCACCTCGTCGTCGCCGTACCAGCTGAGGTCGAGCACCGTGCCCTCGGGGGCGAGCAGGTCGAGAGAGCGCTGCAGGCCCACCGACGTCGCGCTCGTGTGGACCACCAGGTCGCGTTCGCCGACGGCATCGTCCGGCAGCGCGAAGCCGGCCCCCAGCGCCGCCGCCACGTCGGCCTTCGACTCGTCGACGTCGGCGAGCGTGACCTCGACTCCCGGGAACCGGGCGAGCAGGCGGGCTACGCAGCAGCCGACCATCCCGGCGCCGACGACGGCGACCCGGTCGCCCACCAGCGGAGCCGCATCCCACAGGGCGTTGACGGCGGTCTCGACGGTGCCGGCGAGCACCGCGCGCGCGGGCGGCACGTCGTCGGGCACGACCGTCACGGCGGCGACGGGCACCACGTAGGCCGTCTGGTGCGGGTACAGGCAGAAGACCGTGCGGCCGCGCAGGTCCGCAGGCCCCTCCTCGACCATGCCGACGTTCAGGTAGCCGTACTTGACCGGACCCGGGAAGTCACCCTCCTGGAAGGGCGCGCGCATCGCCGTGTACTGGCTCGGCGGCACACCGCCCCGGAACACCAGGGTCTCGGTGCCGCGGCTGACGCCGGACCGCAGCGTGCGGACCACCACGTCGCCGCTCCCCGGCTCGGGCAGCGCGACCGGCCGAATCTCCCCCCGCCCGGGAGCGCGCAGCCAGAACGCGTGCGCCTCCTCGACCACGTCCTATGCGCCGGCCTCGGACGGCATCGTGTGTGGTACGCGGGGCGACCCCCCGATGTTCACTTCATGATGGGCCCACGAATGGGACCACGGCGGGCCGCATACGTCCTTGCAGGGATCGTCCTGTTCCCGCTCCTCCCGTGGCTCACGGCTGGCTCGGTGGAGGACAGGTTCAGTGGGGACGCAAGTCTGAAGAGCGTCGCCAACCTCGCTGCCCTCTTCGGCCTTGCGGCGTGGGCCGTGACCCTCGTCCTGGCGAGCCGGATCCGCCCGGTCGAACGCGCCGTCGGCGGAGTGGAGAACCTCTACCCCGTGCACCGGCGGATGGGCGAGCTTGTCGCGATCCTGGCGGCCACGCACGTAGTCTTTCTCACGCTGCACGAGGGGAGCAGCGTGAGCGATCTCTACCTGCCGGACGCGGGACTCAGCGTCTTCACCGGCGTCATCGCGTTCGTCCTCCTGATCGGCTTCGTCGTCGCGAGCGTCACGCGACGCCTCGGTTATCAACGCTTCCTGCTCCTCCAGCGGCTGCTGGGGGTGACCTTCCTCGTCGGCGCGTTCCACAGCTTCGCGGTGCGCGGGACCATGGCCTCGTCGCTGGGCCTGACCATCTACCTGGGATGCCTGACGGCAGCCGGTATCGCGTGCCTCGGCTACAGGCTGGTCGGGGGTCGCCTGGGAGTCGGGCGCCACGACTACCGAGTGGAGGACGTGCGCCGTCTCGACGACGACGTCGTCGAGATCACCCTGGCGCCGGTCGGACGTCCCATGGAGTTCCGGGCGGGGCAGTTCCTGTACGCCACCTTTCATCAGAGCCGCCTCCCGCTCGAGTCCCATCCCTTCTCGATCTCCAGCGCACCGGGGCGCTTCTGCCTCAGCCCCGATGGCGTTCACTCGCAGACCTGGATCGCCGGAGGCATCGGCATCACGCCATTCCTGAGCTGGGCGCGCAGCCTGAACGAGCCGATCGCGGCGGATCTCTACTACTGCACGCCCGGCGCCGAGCACGCTCACTTTCTCGACGAGCTCTTCGACATCGCCGACCGGTACCCCACCTTCAGGGTCATTCCGATCCGGAAGACGTCGCTCGGCCATCTGAGGGTGAGCGATATCGAAGGAGTCAACCCCAACGTGTCGCACGGTCACATCTTCATGTGCGGACCGCCAACGATGGTCGAGAACCTCACCACGGGTTTTGTGACGAGGGGGGTGTCGCCGAGCCGTATCCACGCGGAGACCTTCGATTTTCGTGGCTGAGCCTGGCCGGCGCTCACCAGCTGACGAGCTTCCAGATCTCCGGTAGGCGGGTGGCCTCGTCGGCGCCCACCTCGGTGAAGATCGCGACGGCGCGCTTGAGGTGCTCCATCGCGTCGTCGGCGCGGCCCGCCGCGTGATGCAGATCCGCGAGGTTGTTCTCGAGGGCGGCCTGCCGGTGGCGGTCGCCGTGGGCGGCTGACAGCTCGAGCGCGCTCTCCGTCAGCTCGCGCGCCCGCTCGAGCTCGCCGGCGTCGCGCTCCACCAGCGCGAGGTTGTTGAGCGCCGCGGCCCGGGCGGGGCCCCGCTCGTCGGCGAGCTCGAGGCTCCCCTCCAGCTCCTGCCTCGCAGCCGCGAGATCGCCTCGGCTCCGAGCCAGCATGCCGAGCATGTTGTGGGCCTGCGCCTGCGCCTGACGGTCGGCGGCCGCGTCGGCCAGCTCCAGGGCCTCGGCCGCCCGCGCCGCAGCGTCGTCCAAGCGCCCGGCCTGGTGCAGGGTCAGGGCGAGGTCGGCCACGATCCGGGCGCGCAGCGCCTGCGCGCCCGGCGGTGCCGCGTCGAGCGCCAACGCGAGGCGGGCCTCCGAGCGCCCCCACTCGCCCCGCCGGCCGTACACGCCGCCCAGCTTCTGCTCGATCGCCGCGAGCTCACCCTCGTCCGCCGCGGCCGCGGCGCTCTCGTAGCTGGCGAGCGCCCCGGCGTAGTCCCCCACGAGCGTTCGCAGGTCGCCGATGCGCTCGTGGAGGGCGGCGGTGTCAGGAGAGCCGAGAGCCAGAGCCGCCTCGAAGTGCTCCAGTGCGTCGGCGTGGGCGTACAGCGCCGCGGCGTGCTCCGCGGCGATTCGGTACTGCTCGGCGGCCTTCGCCTGCTGGCCCGCCAGGCTCAGGTGCTGAGCCACGAGCGGCGCGCTCTCGCGGCCCGGGCGGCCCGACAGGGCCGCCGCAACGCGTCCATGCAGCAGCCGGCGCCGAGCGAGGCCGGTCCCGTCGTAGACCAGCGCGCGGAGCTTCTCGTGTGAGAAGTCGTAACCGGGATCGTGCCCCGGGACCTCCCTCACCACCCCCCTCGAGACGAGGTCCTCCAGCGCCGCCACCGTCTCCTCGTCGGTCCGGCCGCTGGCCTGACGGACGACGTCCAGCTCGAATGACCGGCCGATCGCGGCGGCCGCGCCGAGCACCTGGCGAGCCACGTCGCTGACTCCGCCAAGCCGCGTCTCGAGCAGTCCCCACATCTCCGGGAGCAGGGCGTCGTCGTCGGCGTCGCCCCCCGCGTGCAGCGCGGCGAGGTACTCGGCCACGAACAGCGGGAGGCCCTCGCTCTCGAGGTACACGCGCCGCGCCAGTCCAGGCGAGACGGCGTCCGGCCGAACGGCCTGCACCAGCTTCCCGACCGCCGCCTCGTCGAGCCGGCCCGGGCTCAAGATGGCGGTCCTCCCGTCGCGGCCCAGGTCAGCCGCAAGCCGGCGAAGCCGATGTCCCGGCGGCACGGCCTCGCTGCGCCACGCCACCACGAGCAGCAGCGGCCGGCCGCGCAGCCTGTGGCCGAGGTAGGAGATCGAGTCCAGCGTGGCCTCGTCCGCGGCGTGGACGTCGTCGAGCACGACCACTCCCGGCTGCGGTCCCTCGCACGCCGCTCCGATGACCGCGGCCACCCCCTCCAGCAGGCGGACCTGCGCGCCCGGGCCGTCGAGCGGCAGCGGATCCGGCACCTGATCCGCGAGCCCCGAGAGCTCGGGCAGAAGGAGCGAGGCATCCGCCAGGCGCTGCGGCGGCACGACAGCCGGCCAGCCGCCGTCGCCGGCGCCCCTCACGGCCTCGCGGAGCAGGTCCACGATCGGGCCGTACGGAAGCCCCGCCTCGTCGTCGTGGCACCGGGTGGCGAGCACCACCGCCCCGCGGCTCCGCGCGCTCGCCGTGAGCTCGCCGGCCAGGCGGGTCTTGCCTATGCCCGCCTCGCCCTCGATCACGGCCAGGGCGCCATCCGGCTGAGCGCGGGCGTGCGCGTCCACGAGCACGGCCAGCTCCTCCGCCCGTCCCACGAGCGGGAGCTCGGGCGGCCCACCGGCGGCCGGGGCGGTGGGCCGCCGGAGCTCGGCCTCCGCCTCGGGCGGACCCGGCAGAGTTCCGTCGTTCACCTGCTCGTAGAGGGTCATCGTCTCGTCGAGCGGCCCTACGCCGAGCTCCTGACTGAGCGCGCGGACGCAGTGGCGGTACTGCTCGAGTGCCGCCGCGCGGTCGCCGCTCCAGGCGTACATTCGAATCAGCTGCCGGTGAGCGGATTCGTTCAGCGGATCGATCTCGAGCCAGCGCCTGGCGTGCGGGATGGCCCGCGCATACTCGCCCCGAGCGACCAGCCGGTCCACCAGGCTCTGCAGCGCCGCGGCCAGCTCGCGCTCGAGCGCGCCGCCCTCGGCGATCTGCCAGTCGTCGAAGTCCGGGCTGTCACGCAGGGCGAACCCCTCGAGAAAGCCGCCCGACAGGAGCGTCACCGCCTCGTTCAGCCGCTCGATCGAGGGGTCCCCGGCGGCGAGCTCACGAAAGCGCTCGACATCCAGCTCGAGACCGGCCCCTCGCAGCAGGGCCACGCTGTCGCCGCGCGTCTCGATCCACTCCTCACCGATCGACTTGCGCAGCGCCGAGAGCGTACGCCGGAGCGCGCCGCGCGCGTGCTCGGCGTCGTGACCCGGCCACAACAGCTCGCACAGCGCCTCGCGGGAGCGGGGCCGCTCCGCAAGCGCCAGATGGGCGAGCAACGCCATCGCCTTGCGCGTGTCGAAGGTGACCGGGACTCCATCCCGCGTCACCCGCGGCGGCCCGATCAGCGAAACCTCGAGGGCCATCAGCGCCACGATAACGCCCGAAGGGACGATCTCGTAACGGTTACGGAACGGTCATGACGGATGCTCGGCTCCCCATTCGGAACCCACCAAGGAGGTCGTTCGTGTCGCACGTCGGTCACCCCACACTGTCCACCAGAAGCCAGCTCCGCGCCCACTGGGTCGCCGCCCTCTCGGCTCTGATCGCGCTGATCGCGGTCACCGCGGTCGTGCTCGTGCTGACGATCGACGACGGCGCCTCGACCGCCCCCAGCCGGACCGCCGCCCCGCAGGCCGCCGTCCGCTCGGACGGCGGGCCCAACGAGAGCGCGGTCGCGGCGTCGATCGCACCCCGCCCGAGCCAGTCGCCGGACGAGGCGGCGAGGGCGGCTCTGGTCGGCCAGGGCGCCGGCCCGTACCAGCCCGCCTCACCCGGGCCCGACGAGAGCGCCGTCGCGACGTCAATCGCGGGCCGTTAGGCGACCGCCGCCCAAGCGCCGAACGGGCACGCGCCCGCGGGTTTCCAACCCGCGGGCGCGTTCGGCGTCCGTAACGTTTCCCGGACGCGCGCCCGAGACGCTCTTCGCGAATGCTTGCCCGCAGCACAGCTCGCGAAGACAATGGCCGAAGCCCAATGACCGCTTCCCCCCAGTCACGCGCCGGAGCCCAGGCGCTCGCCTGGGCGGTGTGCGCGCTGACCGTCGCTGTGGCGCTCGCCTCGCTGGTCCTGGCAATCGTCGATCCGAACGTCGGCGGCCCGGCTCACGTGAGTGCGTCCGGACCCACGCCACAGGACGAGGCGGAGGGCGGATACATCCCATACGCGGCGTTCAGCGCGCTCGTGTTCTCGACATTCGCACTGGTCGGCGCCATCGTCGCGATCAGGCGTCCGCGTAACCCGGTCGGGTGGTTCTTCGGCGCCGGGGCGCTCCTGTGGTCGGGCGGTGTGCTCTCGAGCAGCGTCTACTGGCACATGGCGTTCGGGCGCGAGAACCCTCCGGCGGCGGCCGACTACGTCGCGTGGTTCGCGACCTGGTCCTTCCTGCCGGCGTTCGTGCTCCTGCTCGCCCTCGTCCCGCTCCTCTTCCCGACGGGCGCGCCTCCTAGCCCGCGATGGCGCAAGGTGGGCTGGACGGCGGCCGTGGCCGGCGTGGTGGCAACGGTGAGCAACGCCCTCGCGCCGGGCTCCCTCGAGGCCGCCGACTTCCCCTGGGTGGACAATCCGTTCGGAGTGGGCGGCCTCGGGCTCGACACGCTCGCCGCCGTGTCGTTCCCGGTGGTGGGCGCGGCCGCGTTCGCGGGCATCGTCTCGCTCGTCGTCCGCTACCGCCGCGCGCACGGGATCGAGCGGCAGCAGCTGAGGTGGGTGGCCGGGGCAGGCTGCCTGCTGGTGCTGGCCGCCTTCGGCGGCAGCGCGGCCTCGGGCTGGCTCGGGCAGGGCGCCGGCTGGATCGGGATCCTGCTCGGCCTGCTGGGCGTGGCGGTCGCCGTGGCGATCGCCCTCCTGCGCTACCGCCTCTACGACCTCGACGTCGTCGTCAACCGCACGCTGGTCTACGCGGCGCTGACCGCGATGCTGGCCGCCACCTACCTGGCGACCGTGCTCGTCCTGCAACTGCTCCTCAGCGACACCACGGGCAATTCGGGCCTCGCGGTCGCGGCCTCGACCCTTGCCGTCGCAGGTTTGTTCCGCCCGGCTCGGGCGCGCATCCAGCAGGTCGTCGATCGCCGCTTCTACCGACGCAAGTACGACGCCGAGCGCACAATCGAGGCGTTTTCGGCGCGTCTGCGCGACCAGGTCGACCTTGCCGCGCTCGATCGGGAGCTGAGCGTTGTCATTCGAGAGACGCTGCAGCCCGCACACATGTCGCTGTGGCTGCGGGAGCGGGCCTCATGACCCGACCGCGGCGCCGGCTCGCCCTGGGCCTTGTCGCCATGAGCGCGGCGCTTCTCGCGCTGGGCCTCGCGGGGATCTTTGCCGCCCCAGGCCGCGCAGCCGACACGGACACCACGCTGGGCGCGATTTCGTTCGTCTTCCCGATCGCCGCGTTCTCCGTCGTCGGGGCGCTGATCGCCGTGCGCCACCCGGCCAATGCGATCGGCTGGCTGCTTGCGACGATCGGACTCCTCTGGGCGATCGTGCTGGCCTCCGCCGCGGTGGCGACGTGGGGTCTCGAGACCGGTGACCTCCCCCGGTCCGTCGCCGAGTGGATCGACGTGGGCTCCAACGTCTGGGTGATCGGTCTCGGTCTGCTCGGTACCCAGCTCCCGCTGCGACTTCCCGACGGCCGGCTCCCCTCGCCGCGCTGGCGGTGGTTCTCCCGGGCATCGGCCGGCCTGATCGCCATCACGTTGGTGGGCATGGCCACGCATCAGGGGCGGGTGGAGGGATATGCCGGCACCGCCAACCCGCTCGGAGCGGCGTGGGCCGAGCCGTTGGCGGCCGCCATCTTCCTGCTGATCGCGTGCTTCCTCATCGCCATCAGCACACCCTTCAGGCGGTACCGCCACGCCGACGAACTCGAGCGAGTGCAGCTGCGCTGGGTGGCCTTTGGCGGAGCTGTGTTCCTCGCCGTGTACCTCCTGACGCTGCTGCTTCCCGGCATCCTCGGCCTCGGCGAGCACAGCACGGGAGCCAGCCTGATCACCGCGTTCTCCCAGGCTGCCTTCGCCGCACCGCCGATCGCAATCGGCTACGCGATCCTGCGCCACCGCCTGTACGACATCGACGTGGTGATCAACCGCGCGCTCGTCTACGGCGCGCTGACGGCCATCCTCGCGGGCACCTACGTGGGCACCGTGCTGCTCCTGCAGCTGGTGCTCAGCCCGTCGTCGAACTTCGCCATCGCGGCATCGACCCTCGCCGTGGCGGGCCTGTTCTACCCGGTGCGGGCGCGGATCCAGGGCGTCGTGGACCGCCGCTTCTTCCGGCACAAGTACGACGCGCAGCGCACCGTCGACAACTTCTCCGCGCGCCTTCGCGACGAGCTCGACCTCGCCGCGCTCAGCGGCGACCTGCGGGCCGTGGTCTGCGAGACGCTCCAGCCAGCGCACATGAGCCTGTGGCTCCGGGAGCAGCCATGACCCGCCCGCGCTCCAAGAGGCTGCCGCCCTGGTGCCTGGCGGCGTTCGCGATTCTCCTCATGGCGGCCGCGGAGATATTCGCTGTGGCCAACGGCGACGGCGACAGGGGCGATGTCTTCCTCTGGGCCATCACGATCACCTTCGCCGGAGTCGGCAGCCTGATCGCCTCGCGCCACCCGGACAACGCGATCGGCCGGATCTTCCTCTGGGCGGCGATCACGGCCGGCATCGCGGGGGTGGCCGGCTCGTATGCCGATCACTGGGTCGACAGCGGGGACGGGCCGGCGCTCCTCGGCAGGACGGCTGCCATCTACGGAAACGTCTCGTGGATCCCCTGGATCCTCGTTCCCTCGACATTCCTCCTGCTGCTCTTCCCTGACGGTCACCTGCTCTCGCCACGCTGGCGACCTGTGGCGTGGTGCGCGGCGATCGGCATCGCCGGCGTGTTCGTGACCCAGGGCCTCACCGCCGGCCCCATCGAGGACTACCCGCAGGTGACGAACCCGTACGGAGTGGACAGTCCAGTGGTCGATCCCCTATCGGGCCTGGCGCTTCTCGTGCTTGCCGTCGGGATCGCCGGCTCGTCCGCATCCCTTATCGTCAGGTTCCGCCGTGCGCGCGGCGAGGAGCGCCAGCAGATGAAGTGGCTCGCCTTCGCCGGCGCCGTGGCGGGCGTGTGCGTGATCCTGTTCACCGCGCTCTACGACGTGGTCGGCGAGGACGTGGCCAACTCGGCGATCATGCTCAGCGTCCTCGGCCTGCCCCTGGCGGCCGGACTGGCGATCCTCCGCTACCGCCTCTACGACATCGACGTCGTAATCAACCGCACGCTGGTCTACGGTGCGCTGACCGCGACGCTGGCCGCGGCCTACCTGGGCTGCGTCCTCCTCCTGCAGCTGCTCCTGAACGGGGTGACCGGTGACTCGGGCCTGGCCGTGGCGGCATCGACGCTCACGGTCGCGGCACTCGTCCGCCCCGCGCGCTCGCGAATCCAGTCGGCCGTCGACCGGCGCTTCTTCCGGCGCAAGTACGACGCCGCCCAGACTCTCGAAGAGTTCTCGGCCCGGCTGCGGGACCAGCTCGATCTCGGGACTCTCAACGACGAGCTGAGCTCGGTCGTGCACGATACGCTCCAGCCGGCCCACGTGTCGGTGTGGCTGCGCTCGGCCGGGGGTGGCCGGTGAGCCGCCATGTCGAGCCCGAGTGGGCGATGGTCACGATCGTGATCGTCGACATCCGCGGCTTCACGACCTTCGCCGACCGCTCGACCGCTCACGAGGCGGTCGCCTACCTGAACGAGTTCTTCGGTCTGGCCGTCCCGATTCTGGAGGGGCACGGCGGACACGCGAACAAGCTGCTGGGCGACGGCATCCTGGGCGTCTTCGGCGCCCCCGGGCTCCTCCCCGACCACGCGGACCGCGCCCTCGCGGCCGCGGTGGAGATGCTCGCCGCCGTCGACTCCCGGTTCGGCGAGCGCTGCCGGATCGGGATCGGGATCAACTCGGGCCTCGTGCTCGTGGGCACGATCGGCGGCGGCGGGCTCACCGAGTACGGCGTAATCGGCGATCCGGTGAACGTCGCGGCGCGGATCCAGGACGCCACCCGCACGCTGCGCGAGCCCCTGCTCCTCACGGAGGCCACGCGCTGCCTGCTCGAGGACACCGGCAGGCCCCTGGAGACGCGCGGATTGCTGCACCTGAAGGGGAAATCCGCCCCCGTGGCGGTCTATGGCCTCGGCTCCCGTAACGCTTCCCGGACGGCGCTGGCCTAGAAAGGATGCGGATGACTGCCCTGACGAGATCGTTCCGGCGCAAGCTGAGGCGGCATGGCCCCGCCGATGCCGAGGGCACGTCGATCGAGGTGGCTCGCCCCGAGGCGATCGGCGCGCTGGAGCAGGCTCCGGTCGAGATCGGGCCCAACGATCCGCTGCTCGCCTACTTCCAGAGCGCGAGCGAGGCCGTGGACATCGACGAGCTGGAGCTCGACTCGCCCGCGCTTCGCGAGCTCAGGGCAGCCGGCGTGAAGCTGGCGATCCCGCTCGTGAGCCAGGGCGAGCTGATCGGCGTGCTGAACCTCGGCCCGCGGCTCTCGGAGCAGGACTACTCGTCAGACGACCGCAGGCTGCTCGAGAAGCTCGCCGCGCAGGCGGCGCCCGCGCTGCGTGTCGCCCAGCTGGTTCGCGAGCAGAAGGCGGAGGCGGCGACCCGCCAGCGCTTCGAGCAGGAGCTCGAGGTGGCCCGGCTGATCCAGCAGAACTTCCTGCCGCGCGAGCTGCCCGACCTGCCCGGCTGGCAGATCGCGGCCTACTACCGGCCGGCACGCGAGGTCGGCGGCGACTTCTACGACGTGATCCCGCTGCCGGACGGACGGGTGGCGTTCGTGGTCGGCGACGTGACCGACAAGGGAGTGCCCGCCGCCCTCGTCATGTCGGCCACGCGCAGCGTGCTGCGTGCCTCGGCCGGGCGCCTGATCGAGCCCGGCGTGGTGCTCGAGCGCGTGAACGAGCACCTCTGCCCCGACATGCCGGAGAAGATGTTCGTGACCTGCCTCTACGGCGTGCTCGACCCGGTGAGCGGGCACCTGCGCTTCGCGAACGCCGGCCACGACCTGCCCTACGTGAAGACGGCGAACGGCGTGGTCGAGCTGCGCGCCCGCGGGATGCCGCTGGGGCTCATGCCCGGCATGGACTACGAGGAGAAGGAGGCCACGCTCGAGCCGGGTGACAGCGTGCTCCTCCACTCCGACGGCGTCGTCGAGGCCCACGACCCACAGCGCGACATGTTCGGATTCCCTCGCCTGAAGGAGACGATGGCGCGCGGGGCGGGCGGCCAGGAGCTGATCGACCGCGTGCTCGGTGATCTCGAGGCCTTCACCGGGCCGGACGCCGAGCAGGAGGACGACATCACGATGGTCACGCTCCAGCGCTCCGGCGGTGGGACGCACGTGAACACCTCCTCGAACGGCCGGGTCCTCGCCGAGTTCGACCTGCCCAGCGCGCCCGGCAACGAGCGCGAGGCCATGGAGCTCGTGGAGCGGGCGGTGGCCGATGTCGGTCTGCCGCCCACGCGCCTCGAGCGCCTGAAGACAGCGGTCGGTGAGGCCACGATGAACGCGATGGAGCACGGGAACGAGTACCGGCCCGACCGGCCGGTCTCGATTCGCGTGCTCCGCTCGGCCGATCGCCTGCGAGTGCAGGTGACGGACCGGGGCGACGCCGGCGAGCTCGCCGAGGCGGAGGAGCCGGACCTGGAGGCGAAGCTCGAGGGCCGCCAGAAGCCCCGCGGCTGGGGGCTGTTCCTGATCGAGAAGATGGTCGACGAGGCGCGAGTCACGGCCGAGGGAGGCGGACGCACCGTCGAGCTCGTGCTGCGCCTGGAGGGAGGCAGGGATGACGGCGAGTGAGCTGCAGGCGGAGGTGCGCGAGCGGGACGGCGTCCCGGTCATCGACCTCACCGGTGATGTCAATTCGGCCGCCGAGGGCGCCATGAACGACGCATATGCGAGAGCCACCGCCGGTGGCACCGACTCGGTGGTCCTCAACTTCGCGCGCGCGGACTACATCAACAGCACCGGCATCGCCCTGATCGTCGGGCTTCTGGCCCAGGCCCGGACGAGCGGGATCGAAGTGAAGGCATACGGGCTGTCGGACCACTACCGCGAGATCTTCGAGATC
>DASUYU010000098.1:0-3969 GCA_036377235.1 Thermoleophilaceae bacterium | reverse complement strand
TACTCGATCGGCGCTGACGGCGCGCTGTCACCGCTGGCGGGCTCTCCGTTCAGCAGCGGCGAGTACGGCGATATCGCGATCACGCCGGACGGCAAGTACCTCTATGCGACCACCGGCGCCCAGATAAAGCACTTCGCGATCGGGTCGGACGGGAAGCTCACCGAGGCGGCCACGAGCACGCCGTTAGCGGCAGCCTTCCTCACACCCTCGCCCGACAGCCGTTTCCTGTTCGCGGGCTCGACCGCCACGCCCGACTCCGTCACGTCGTTCTCGATCGCAGCCGACGGCGGGCTAACGGCGAACGGCGCGCCGGCGCTGACCGGCAATACCGGGCTCCACTACTTCGCCGTCGGGCCCGACGGCCGCCACGTCTACATGCCGGACTCGAACCTGGACGGGGTCGTCGTCGCCGCGGTGGCGGCGGATGGCACGCTCACCGTGACCGGCACGATGCCGGTCCAGAACCCCGAGTCGGTCGCGGTGTCACCCGATGGCCGGTTCCTGTACATCTCGAAATCCGGCTCGATCCTCGTGGCGTCGATAGCGGCCGACGGGACCCCGACGCTCCTGCCCTCCACCGCCGCGTGGACCTCGGGTGAGCCGGAGCGGCTCTACTTCGGCCCGACCCCTCCGCCGGTGGCGGCCTTCACGTCCCACGAGGGACCGCCGGGCGCCGGCTCGCGGTTCGACGCGACCGGCTCGACGGGCGCGGCCCGCTTCGACTGGGACTTCGGCGACGGGACGACGCTCGTGGACGGCGGCCCAAAGCCCACCCACGTGTATGCGGGCGCCGGGGTGTACGACGTGCACCTCACCGTGTACGACGCGCAGGGCTGCTCGGGGACGTTCATCTACACGGGCCAGAGCACGACCTGTCCCGGCGGCTTCGGAACGCTGGCCACCGCCGGCCTCGACACGCTGCCGATACTGGACCGCCTCAGGGTGGGCCCACGCCGCTTCGTCGCGGCCGCCGCCGCGCGCCGGAAGGCGAGGCGCGGCACCACCTTCCGCTATCGCGTGAACGAGCGCGGCACGGTGAAGATCACGATCGCGCGAAAGAAGGGCCGTCGATACAAGCGGGTCGGCGCCATCCGGGCGCCCGGCCACATCGGCGCCAACCGGAAGCGGTTCTCCGGAAAGCTGCGCGGAAAGCGGCTGAAGCCGGGCACCTACCGCGCGACTGCGGTGGCGACGGACTCGAACGGCGGCCGCTCGCGCCCCCGCTCGATCCGCTTCAAGATCGTGGGCTAGCCGCGCTACGTCGGATCGCTTCGCAGGTACGCGAGCACGGCGAGCACGCGTCGGTGGGACTCGGGGTCGACCGTCAGGCCGAGCTTCATGAACACCTGCTTGACGTGTGCCTCGACGGTGCGCTCCGTGACGACGAGCCGGCTTGCGATGGCGCCGTTGGAGAGTCCCTCGGCGACGAGCCCGAGCACCTCACGCTCGCGCGGGGTCAGCTCGGCGAGCGGGTCCTCCCGGCGCCGGCGTCCGACGAGGCGGGAGACGATCGTCGGGTCCACCACCGTCTCGCCGTCTCCGATTCTCCGTAGCGCGTCCACCAGGATCGCAACGTCGAAGACGCGCTGCTTCAGCAGGTAGCCGACACGCACGGGATGCTCCTCGAGCAGCCTCATCGCGTAGCTCGGCTCCACGTACTGCGAGAGCACGAGCACACCCGTGTCGGGGTGGTCGGCGCGAATTCGCTGGGCCGCCACCAGACCTTCGTCCGTGTGGGTCGGCGGCATGCGGATGTCGACGATCGCGGCGTCGGGCCGCTTGAGCCGAACCTCGCGAAGAAGCGCGTCGGCGTCCTCGGCCTGAGCAACCACATCGATCCCCGCTTCCTCGAGAAGCCGCGCGATCCCCTCGCGAGTGAGCATGACGTCGTCCGCGACGACTACCCGCATGGGATCTCCGCTCGCAGCGTGTTGGCACCGGCGTCGAGTGCGCCGCCGAGCGCGCCGACCCGATCCTGCAGGTGCACGAGCCGCGCCTGGCGAGGGGAACCGTCGTCGTCGAGGGCCACGACCAGGCTGTCGGCCTCCCGGGACACGCCGACTCGGAGCCATCCCGCTCCGCGCTCCGCGGCCTCGCCGATGGATTCGTCCACGACGACGTACACCGTCCGCTCGACGGCGAGCGGCGCGCGCTCGCGCGGCAGATCGCCCACCTCCACCGGCAGCGGCGCCTCGTCGGCAAGCGTCTCGAGTGCCGGCCCCAGCCCCGCCTCCGCGAGGATGGCCGGATAGATCCCGTGAGCCAGCTCGCGCAGCTCCTCGAGCGCGGCCTCCGTCTCGGTCGCCGCGGTGTCCAGCAGCGAGACAAGTTCCAGGTCGCCGTCATCTGCGGCGCCCCCGCGGGCGAGCCGCACGTCATAGGAGAGCGCGAGCAGCCGCTGCTGGGCGCCGTCATGAAGGTCCCGCTCGAGCCGGCGGCGCGCGGAGTCGGCCGTCTCGACGATGCGGGCGCGCGACGCTTGGAGCGCGTGGAGCTGAGCCATCGCCTCGGCGCGCAGCGCCTCGTTCTCGACCGACAGCCTGGCCGCCGAGCCCAGCGCACGCGCGAGCTCCGGCTCGTTGACGAGTGCCGGATCGTGCAGCACGAGCGCGACGGGGCGGTCGCCACGGGCGATTCGCGAAACCGCGCGGCCGGCGCCGGGCGGGTCGGCTGGGCGGCCGTCCGCGTCGATTAGCTGAGCCGAGCCATCGCGCGGATAGAGCACGTCGACTCCCGGGTCACCCAGCGCAGACACGAGCCTGTCGCGCAGCATTCCGGGTCGCGGCGCCTCGCCGAGGTCACTGGCGAGGCGCGCCAGGCGCGCGCGTGTGCGCGCGACGCGAAGGAGGCTCCAGACGAGCCCGAGCGCGAGCAGGGTGTACGACAGCGACCGCGCGAGGAAGATCGCGGCGAACCCGGACCGGTCCGGATCCTCGAGCGGCGTACGCAGGAGCGTGATCGCGTAGGTGGCCTCAGCCGCGCCCACCAAAAGCGCTGGGCCGAGGATCGGCAACAGGGCCCGGCGGCCCGGACCGGTCGCGCCGAGCAGGCGGCGCCAGACGAAGGCCACCAGAGCGAGCGCGATGGCGACCGCGGACCAGAGCAACAGGTCGCTCAGGGTGCTGGCGAGTCCGGCGTCGGCGTGGATCAGAAACGAGTTGTCGGTGCAGTTGCGCCAGCAGTACAGGTCGAGCAGCGGGTCGCGAAACAGTGCCCGGGCAATGGTCAGGAGGGCGACGAGGGCGTATGCGCCGATGACGGCCACGCGGCTCGCCGAGGAGCGCAGGCGCCCGTCGGGCACCGCGAGCGCGAGGTGGAAGACGAATGCGAGCGTGAGCGGCGCCACCACGGCCCCGAGGCTTCGGAGGAGGGCGTCGGCATCCTCCGCGCCCTCCCAGTCGGCTCCGAACCACGCCAGGCCCGCGAGCACGGCGAGCACCCCGAGGCGGTGCGTCCGAGGCTGAATCGCCGCGAGTCCGCCCGCCACGATCAGGCCGACGCCGGCCGCGAGGTCGGCCACCCGTGCGGCGGGGAGCGCTGCGGCGTAGGTGGTCTCGAAGTCGCTGCCCTGCCCGACCGTCAGCAGCGCGGCGATGGCCCAGGCGAGGGTCAGGGCCACACCGGAGAGCACGGCCAGGCCGAGTCCGGTGGCGAGGCGCGAGTCCGCCATCGGCCGATTCTCGCATCCGCGGCACTGTTGCCAGCCACAGTCTCCGCGGCGAGAATTCTGTGGCCTGCCGCGATGCGGCCGGCGCTGGGCGGCCGTACGGTCCTCTCGTCCCCATCGAGAGGAGTCAGGACGATGATCCGGGCGACGACACGGATGTTGATGACGGTCTTCGTGGGCGCTCTGCTCGCCGGCCTCGCCGGCGGCTGCAGCACTTCGGGGGACGACGCCGACAAGGCGGGTAGCTCGGCCGCGCCCGTGGTCCTGCGGCTCGCGGTCGCCGACGACGCGGACCAGCCGGA
>DASUYU010000097.1:0-16133 GCA_036377235.1 Thermoleophilaceae bacterium | reverse complement strand
TCGACGTGGACGCCGTCCGCGACGCGCTCGGCCGCCAGAAGTTCTTCCAGGAGGCGGCCATCCGCACCGCGGTGCCCGGCGTGGCCACCGGCCTGGCTGTAACCGGTACCGGCGGCGACGTGCTGTTCGTCGAGGCCACGGGCATGGAGGGCCAGAAGGACGGCCTCGTGCTCACGGGCCAGCTGGGCGACGTGATGAAGGAGTCGGCCCGGATCGCCCTCTCGTACGCGCGCGGGCACGCCGACGAGCTCGGCATCGACGAGGAGGCGTTCGACGACCGTGAGTTCCACGTGCACGTGCCGGCGGGCGCAATCCCGAAGGACGGCCCGAGCGCCGGCATCACGATGACCACGGCGCTGGCGTCGCTCCTGAGCGGCCGCCCGGTGAAGCACACGGTGGGCATGACCGGCGAGGTCACGCTCCAGGGCCGGGTGCTGCCGATCGGCGGGCTGAAGCAGAAGGTGCTGGCCGCGCACGCGGCGGGGCTCACGGACGTGATCCTGCCCGAACGCAACAGAGCCGACCTCGACGACGTGCCGGAGGAGGTCCGCGAGGCGATGGCCTTCCACCCGGTCATGACCATCGGCGAGGTGCTGGAGCTGGCGCTCGAGCCGGCTCAGGCGACGGCGATCGCGGCCTAGCGCACGCCGGGCACGGCGTCAGTCCAGTCGAGTCATCTTGACGCTGACGTCGTGCTCGGCTTCGCCGCCGGCACCGCGATAGACACCCTTGATCGGCGGGACGTCGCCGTAGAAGCGGCCATGGCCGATCTTCACGTGCGTCTCGCCGGCGAGGGTGCGGTTCGTGGGGTCGGCGCCCACCCACTCGGGACCGCCGCCGTTCTCGGACGGCACGAGCGCCTCGATCCAGGCGTGCGTGTCGACCTCCACGGAGTCGGTCCCGCCGTCCTCCGGCGCCGCGAACAGGTAGCCGGACACGTAGCGCGCGGCGATCCCGTGCCGCCGCAGCAGGATCAGCGACAGGTGCACGAAGTCCTGGCACACGCCGCCGCCGGCCTCGAGCAGGTCGTCGACCGTCGAGCCCACGAACGTGACGCCCGGGTTGTACTCGAACCGGTCCGGGATCAGCTCGCAGAGCGTCTGCAGCGTTGAGCGCGGGTCGCTCCCGCGGACGTCCTCGATCAGCCGGTTGAGCGCGCCGTTCGGCGGCTCGTCGTCGGTGGGGAGGAGGAACTCGCCGCCGGCGCTCGTGTACTCCTCGCCGCGCGCCCTGTCCCAGCCGCCCGCGGGCGGCTCCGGCGGCGCCTTCGTCTCGACCTCGCCCTCGGCCGTCACGCGCAGGCGGTCGTGCTCGGCAAACACGTTGAAGTCCACCACCTCGGTCCCGAAGTAGTCGCGGTACGAGCGCGTGCGCGCGCTCGGCTCCACGTTCACCCGGAAGCCGCGGACGCGCTGGCACGGGCCGTCCGCCGGAGTGACCCGCAGCGAGTTGTGCTGGTCGAACACATGGCCCGAGTAGCGGTATTCGGTCTGGTAGCGAAGGGCGAACTTCATCCTGTGACTGTCTGAGTTACCACGGAGCTTGGATGGAAAAAGCGTTCGTCGATCTCCCCGTCCAGCCGCTCGAGCTCCTGCTGGAGCGGCCGGAGCATCGGGGTGACCGCGTCCTCTCCCGGCGACACCCGTGCCCGAAAGTCGAGGTCGGCAAGCATCCGCCGCACGCGGAGCACCGGCGCCGAGTCCTGCGGCGCGCCCTCCACCCGCTCGAGCGCCGCGGCCAGCGACTCGATCGACGAGGCGACCGAGTCGGGGAACTCGCGCTCGAACACCATGAAGTGCGACACCGGTCCGGCGTTCGGCGGCGCGGCCGCGGCCCGCATGAACGCCTGGAAGCCGCCGACCGCGCGGAGCAGCGCAAGAGCGTTACCGTCGCGGCGCGGCGCCTCCGGGTCGCCGCCGTCCCCCTCGGGCGCCGGCGGGAGCGCCACCCGCAGCATGCGGAGGACCATGTCGGCCGCCTCGAGCCGGCCGCCCGCGACCAGGAACGCCCGCGCGTCGTCCTTCTGCATCGTGCGCGCTGTCAGGCCCCAGAACAGCGCGCTCCGCTCCTTGACGAGGCTGTAGATCGAGTACGGCCCGGTGCGGAGGCCGGCGTCGAGGTCGCGCCGGGCGAGCTGCAGGTCGAAGGTGTTGACCGACTCCCACATCTCGGTCGAGATCGTGTCGCGGAGCGTGCGCGCGCCCTCGCGCGCGGCGGTCGTGGAGGAGACGATCGAGACCGGATTCTCGGCTGCAGTGGTGAGGATGCGGACGACGTCGCCGCGCTGCGCCGGGCCGTCAGCGGGCGGCTCGGCGCCCATGATCGAGAGCAGCGCGCCCCACGAGAGCGTGATCTGAGCAGGATCGTCCGGGCGCCCCTGGAGGTCCGCGTGGAAGAGGCCGTCGAGCATCCTCGCGGTGTGCTCCGCGCGCACCATGTGGCGGCCGAGCCAGTAGAGGTCGTGGGCGATCCGGGCCAGCATCAGCGGCCGCGCCGCGTCTGCTGCTGTTGCTGCTGCTGACCGCGCCAGCCCGCCTGGCGGAGGCCTGGCAGCTGCGGCGGAGCGAACTCGCCGGCCGGCGTGGCCCCGTCGCCGCCGCGGGGGTCGCCCGCGAGCACCCAGGTGTCCTTGGATCCGCCGCCCTGTGAGCTGTTCACGATCATCGACCCCTCGCGGAGCGCGACGCGCGTGAGCGCGCCCGGGATGATCTTGATCTCCTCGCCGAATACGGCGAACGGGCGCAGGTCCACGTGCCGGGGCGCGAGCGAGCCGTCCGGCATCGCCGTCGGGACGGTGGACAGCGCCACCGTCTGCTGCGCGATCCACCGCTCCGGCGCCTCCGCGAGCACGAGCTTCTGCGCCTCGATCTGCTCCTCGGTCGCCAGCGGGCCGATGAACACGCCCTTGCCGCCCGACTCGCCGGTGGGCTTGACGACGAGCTCGTGGAGGCGGTCCAGCACGTACTCGCGCTGCTCCGGGTCGGCCAGGAGCCAGGTGGGCAGGTTGTCGAGGATCGGCTCCTCGCCCAGGTAGAAGCGGATCATCTCGGGGACGTAGTGGTAGACCGCCTTGTCGTCCGCCACGCCGGTGCCGAGCGCGTTCGCGATCCCGACGTTCCCGGCCCGGTACGCGCCCATCAGGCCGGCCACGCCGAGCAGCGAGTCGGGCCGGAACTCGAGCGGGTCGATGAAGTCGTCGTCGATGCGGCGATAGATCGAGTCCACGCGCGCGAGGCCGCGTGTCGTGCGCATGTAACAGACGGCGTCGCGGACGACGAGGTCGGACGCCTCCACCAGCTCCACTCCCATCTGCCGCGCGAGGAAGGCGTGCTCGAAGTAGGCGCTGTTCGCGGAGCCGGGTGTCCACACGACCACAACCGGGTTCTCGCCGCCACTCGGCGCCGAGGCCCTCAGCGCCTCGAGCAGGAGGGCGGGGTAGTTGCTCACGGGCCGGACGTCGTACTCGGCGAACAGCTCGGGCAGCAGGCGGCTCATCGCGATGCGGTTCTCGAGGACGTAGGAGATGCCGGACGGCGTGCGCACGTTGTCCTCGAGCACCTTCCAGCGGCCGTCGGCGTCGCGGACGAGGTCGCAGCCGGAGACGTGGCACCACACGCCGCCGGGCGGCCGGATGCCGTGAGCCTGCCGTGCGAAGTGGGACCTCGTGACGACGAGCTGCCAGGGCACGATCCGCTCTTTCAGGATCTCCTGGCGGTGGTAGACGTCCTCGACGAAGGAGTTCAGCGCGCGCACGCGCTGGGCGAGGCCGCGCTTGATGACGCGCCATTCGTCGGCCGGCAGGATGCGCGGGACGAGGTCGAGCGGGAACGGGCGGTCGCGGCTCTGCGCGCCGTCGGGAGTGGAGGCGTCGAAGGTGATGCCCTGCTGGACGAAGATGGCGTCGCGCCGCTCGCCGGCTGACTGAAGCCGCTCGCGGCCCAGCCGGGCGAGCGCGCCGGCCAGCGCGGCGGTCTGCGGCCGCGGGGTCGCCGGGCCCTCGAAGAGCTCGTCGAAGAAGCCCGGCGCGGGGGAGTAGTCGAGCTGTGTGGTGGCCGCGATGTCTAGAAGGCAAGCAAAAGCAGCAGCGCCACGACGATCACGAACGCCACGAGCGCCACGATGGCGACGAGCCGCGGCGTCCACCGGTCCCCCGGAGGCCGGATTTCGTGGACCGGGGGAGCGGCCCGAAGCGGCCCCGGCCGCTCGCCGATCTGGATGGTGCGCCGCTCGGCGGCGGGTGAGGCCATGCGTTCGGTCGGCGGCTCCGCGGGGGCGGCGGCGGAAGGATCGGCCGCGGGAGGCTCCGCGGGCGGCGCGGGCGGCGCCGGCACTCGCTCGGCGATCGGCCCCTTTCCGCGCGCCTCCGCCGCCGTGGCGCGGGCGCGGGACATCCAGGCGTTGCGCTCCTCGCGCGCGCGGTCGCGCGCCTCCACGAGCGCGTCGCGCTCGCTCTCGGCGGCGGCCGCCTTTCGGAGGGCGTCGTCGCGGTCGGCGCGGGCCGCCTCCGCCTCGGCCTCCGCGCGGTTCCGGTCGGCGGTCGCGGCGTCGCGCTCCTCGCGCATCGCGTCGAGCTGCTTCCGTCGCTCCTCCTCGGCGGCCCGGCGCTCGCCCGCCACCTCCTCCTCCGCGGCGGTCATCCGCTCGCGCACCTTCTCGAGGTCGGTCTCCAGCTGCTTGGCCTTCTCCTGCGCCGTCCGCGCTCGCTCGCGCAGCTCGCGCGTCATCTCGGAGTGCGTCTCACGAAGCTGGGCGAGCTCCTCGTCGCGCCGCTGCACCTCGGCCAGCGCCGCGGCCAGCTCGCCCTCCAGGACGGCCGTCCGCGGACGCCTCGCGGGGAGGCGCTCGGCGGATGCGACCAGGGGCTCGGTGGCGGCCTCATCGGTCTCCGGCAGCGGGAGCTGCACAGCGAGGTCGGGGCTGACCGTGAGCTCCGCGTCGTCCAGCGGGGCCCGCTCGCCCGCCCACGCGAAGGCGGCCACCCACTCCTCGCCCTCCTCGGCGGCCCAGGGCTTGTGCTCAAGCAGCGCCAGCATGCGCCGCCGCTCGCCCCGCACCTCCACGTCGAGCGTGGGCCGCAGGAAGCGGTGGCCGCGCAGCCCGAACCAGCGGCCGACCACCTCGAGCCGGTCGTCGCTCGCCCACTCGAAGCGCTCGACCTCGAATGTGACGCTTGGCAGTGCTGGTGCGGGCGCGGTGCTCATAGGGAGGCGGTGAGTCCTCCGTCCACCAAAAGCGTAGTGCCCGTGATGTAGCCGGCGCGCTCGGAGCACAGGAACGCCGCCGCGGCGGCAAGCTCCTCGGCGCTGCCGAGCCGGCCCGCCGGGATCTCGTCGCGCGCCACCTCCTGGGCCTTCTCGATCGAGCCGTGCAGGTGGCTGATCCGGTCGGTGGCGATGCGTCCCGGCAGGATCGTGTTGAGCGTGATGCCGTCGGCGGCCAGCTTCTTGGCGAGCACCTTGAAGGCGCCGAGCAGACCCGGCCTGTGCGCGCTCGACAGGAGCAGCGACGGGATCGGCTCCTTCGCCGCGGACGAGGAGATGCTGAGCACCCGGCCGAAGCCGCGCTCGCGCATGCCCGGCACCACCAGCTCGATCATCTCGATCGCGGCGACCACGAGCTCGCGATGCGCCGCCTCCCACTGCTCGCGGGTGAACTCGAGCGGATCGCCGCCGGGCGGGCCGCCGGTGTTCGTGACGAGGATGTCGATGGGCCCCAGATCGCGCTCGACCGCCTCGATCAGGGCGGGGGCGGCATCGAGGTCCACGGTGTCGTGGACGTAGCCCCGCGCACCGATCTGCTCGGCGGCGGCGTCGATCTTCTCCTGGCTGCGCGAGCTCATCGCCACGCGCGCGCCTTCCTGCGCCAGCTCCTTCGCAATCCCGAAGCCGATGCCCTGTGACGCGCCCGTTACGAGGGCGACTTTCCCGTCAAGACCGAGATCCATTTCGGGGCAGCGTACCGGCCGGGTACCCCATACGGGTGATCAAGCGAATCATTCGGCGCTCCGATGTGCTTGGATACACGACTCTGATTCGAACTGCCGAGTCTCCGCTGTCCCGACGGCGGAGAACGGGGGACCCAATTGCGGCCGGCCGTACGGCCGCTGGGGCGAATCGCGACCAGCGTGTCGCGTAGCGCCACTTTCCGGCGCGAGCCCGTCAGCTCACCTCGTAGGCACTGGAAAGGGGAATTGTTGGTGTCAAGGAGTTTGCATGCCGTGCGTGGCCCGCGTATCGCCGCGATGGCGATCTGCGTCGCGCTTCTGTGCGCGGCGGCCGTGCCGGCACTCGCCGATCCGGGCGCGAGCGCGTCCGGCGGGGCGAGCGCCTCGACCGAGGTCGTCGTCAAGCGCGGCGACCGCGGCTCGGCGGTGCGCAGCATCCAGCGCCAGCTCGGCCTCACCGCGGACGGCGTCTTCGGTCCGATGACCGAGCGCGCGGTCAAGCGCTTCCAGCGTCGCCACGACCTGGTGCCCGACGGCATCGTGGGCCCGCTCACCCGCGGAGCGCTCGGCCTGAGGCCGTTCAGCGCCAGCTCGCTCCGCCGCACCAGCAGCCGCAGCGTCCGCATCCCCGCGGTCCTGCGCCGGATCGCCGAGTGCGAGTCCGGCGGCAACCCGCGCGCGATCTCGCCGGGCGGCACCTACCGCGGCAAGTACCAGTTCAGCCGGTCGACCTGGCACAACCTCGGCGGCAGCGGCGACCCCGCGGACGCCCCCGAGTGGCTCCAGGACAGGCTCGCGCTCAAGCTGTATCGGCAGAGCGGCACCGCGCCCTGGCCGAACTGCGGCGGCTAGGCGCTCAGCGCCTCCTGGCGGCGCCGGCTGAGCGTGAGGCCGGCCAGCGTCGTGGCGCATAGAACGGCGAGCACCCCGTAGGGCGCCTTGTCGGAGGTGGCGTCGGCCAGCGCGCCGCCCACGCCCGCCCCGAACACGTGGCCGAGCGCCCACGCGAGGTTCGAGATGGCGAACGCGAGCGCCTGATCCAGGCCCGCGTCCTCGGCGGCGTCGGACAGCATCGCCATCCCCGGCGCCCAGAAGCTGGCCAGCGCCACGAACGTGAGCGTCATGCACACTCCCACGAGCACGACCGTGCGCGGAAGCGGCAGCACGATGGCCATGATCACCGCGCCGGTCAGCCCCACGCGGATCGGCGCCAGGCGCCCGGCGCGATCGGAGAAGCGGCCCGCGATCGGGCTCACCACCGCCTCCACCGCCGCGCTCAGCAGGAACACCAGTCCGATCGTGGCGCCCGCGGCGCCCAGGTCGTCGAGCCGGAGCGGAACGAGCACCTCGACCACTCCGCTGAAGAGCGCCGGGAGCGTGAAGATCCAGAACCCGATCAGCACGGCCGGGCGTCCGAGCGCCCGGAGCATCGCGCCGATGCCGGGGCTCTGCTCCGGCTCCACGCCGGGCATCGTCCACGCCCACGCCGCCAGTCCCGCGGCGACCACGGCCACCGAGCTGAACACGGCCTCCGGGCTGAGCAGCGTGGCCGCTCCGCCCAGCACCGGTCCGAGCAGCACGCCGACGATCGCGGCGCTGAGTGCCGCGCCGATCAGCTCGCCGCGCCGGTCCACCGGGGCGGCGGACACCAGCCAGGCCATCCCGGCGGCCCACATGCATGCGCCGCCCACGCCCTGGATGAAGCGCGCCGTGTCGAGCACCACGACGTTGTCCGCGAAGGCGAAGCTGATGCTCGCCAGCCCGAGCATGGAGAGCCCCAACAGCAGCGTCGGCTTCACGCCCCAGCGCGCCGCGAGCCAGCCGGACGGGAGCGCCCCCACGAACGTGCCGGCGGGATAGGCGGCGGTGAGGATGCCCGCGCCGGTCTTCGACAGGTCCAGCTCGTCGGAGTAGTGGGGGAGGAGGGGCGCGACGGCGGCGAAGAACATCGTGTCCACGAGGACGACCGCGGCCACGAGCCAGAAGAGCCGGCGCATCATGCGATCCTACGCGCTTCATGACGACCATCCGCGAGGAGCTGGAGGACTGGCTGCGCATCCCGTCGGTCTCGACCGGGGGCGGCGACGCCGACGCCCTGAGCGCCGCCTGCGACTGGGCGATCGAGCGGATCAAGGCCGCCGGCGGGAGCGCGGAGCCGGTGTCGGTGAACGGCAGCCACCCGATGGCGGTCGGCGAGCTGCGGGCCGCGGACGGCGATGCCCCGACGATCCTCTCCTACGGCCACTACGACGTGCAGGACCCGGGGCCGGTCGACGCCTGGGTGTCGCCGCCGTTCGAGCCGACCGAGCGGGACGGCCGGCTCTACGCCCGCGGCGCGGCCGACGACAAGGGCAACTTCCTGCCGCTCCTCCACGTGGCCTGCGACCTCGCCCGCGCGGGCGAGCTGCCCGTCAACGTCCGGTTCCTGATCGAGGGCGAGGAGGAGATCGGCAGCGAGGGCCTCATCCACCACCTCAGGGAGCGGCCGCCGGACGTCGAAGCCGCGATCGTCTTCGACTCGCTGATGGCGGACGAGCGCACGCCGGCGATCAACACCGGCACCCGCGGCCTCGTCCAGGGGCCGGTGGAGGTGCGGACCGGCCGTCGCGACCTCCACTCCGGCCTCTACGGCGGCGCGGTCCTGAACGCCAACCACGTGCTCATGGAGGTGCTGCGCGCGGTTCTGCCCGGTCCCGACGGGCGCGCGCGCGACGAGCTGCGCGCCGGCGCGGCGCCGCTCGAGGACGCGGAGCGCGAGTCGTGGGGGCGCCTTCCGAGCGGGGCGGAGATGATCGCCGAGGCCGGCGCCGTGGCGCTGGCGGACGGCGCGGCGGAGTTCTGGGAGCGCACCGGCTCGGAGCCGTCGGTGGACGTGAACATGCTCACGGCGGGGGAGCCGCGCACGGTCATACCGTGCACCGCCCGCGCGCAGCTCAGCATCCGGCTCGCGCCCGGCCAGCGCGCCGGCGAGATCGCGGCGGAGGCGGAGCGCCTGCTGCGTGAGGCCGTCCCGGACGGCGCCGACCTGTCGGTCCACTTCGACCTCGCGGAGCCCGCCCTCTTCGACGCCGCTGAGCCCGCGCTGCAGCTCGCTGCCGGGGCCTTCGAGCGCGCCTGCGGGACGGCGCCCGCCTTCGTGCGTCTCGGCGGGACTCTCCCGCTTCTCTCGGTGCTCGCCGAGCAGCGCGTGCCCACGATCGTGAGCGGCTTCGCCCTCGGTGCCGACGCCTTCCACGCGCCCAACGAGAGCTACCGGCTGGAGAGCCTGCGGCTGGGCGAGCTCACCGCGCGGGAGCTGTACCGCGCCTTGGCTGACCTGCCGCGCTAAGGGTCGGTCCTCACCCGCCGATAAGGGGAAGGTGGGCGTCCCGAAGCGTCATTTGAAGGCTGTCGATGGCAGCGGCTACGCGCAGGACCCGTGGGAGCAGCGCTTTCGGCTGCTCGCCGGGAGCGTGCGCGCGCTCGTCTCCGTCCATGACGCCGCGGGCTCGTTCCTGTACGCCTCGCCGCTCGTCTCCGAGCTGACCGGAGTGCCGCGCGACATCCTGCTCGGCAGCCCCGTGCAGGCTCTGATCCACCCCGAGGACAGCGAGCGAGTGATGTCGCTCCACCGCGGCTGGATGCGCGGCCCGGGCGCCGAGACGGTCGAGTACCGGCTGCTCGCGGCGGGCGGTGGCTGGTGCCCCGTGGAGACCACCTTCGTCGCGGGTGACGTGGCCGAGGTGCAGTGGGTAACGCGCAGGCTCGACGTCGTCGGGGCCGAGCCGCAGACCGCCGCCGAGATCGATCCCGCCACCGGCCTGCCCACCCGCTTCTCGCTGCTCGACCGGCTGGCCTGGGCGCTTCACCCTGCCGGCTCGGGCGCGGCTGGAGTCATCGTGATCCGGCTCGATGGGCTCGAGCGGATCGTGGAGGACCGCGGCCGCCCGGGCACCAGCGTGGTGCTCCGCGAGCTCGGTCGCCACATCGCCTCCGCGCTGAGGCCGCTCGACCTCGTGGGCCAGTTGGACGAGGAGCGGCTCGCCGCCGTCTGCGCGGGCGTGCACGACGCGACCACCGCCGCCCGCATCGCCGAACGCATCCTGGACGTGGCCACCCGTCCGATCGGACCGGGCGGACTGCCGGTCGTGCCGAGTATCGGCGCGACCTGCGGAGCCGCCGGCCAGCGCCGGCCCGCCGCGCTTCTCCAGGCCGCCCTTCAGGTCGCCGACGAGGTCAGCGACCGCGGCGGCAACGACTTCGCGGTCGTCTAACCAGGAGTACGCCGAAGGCGGTGGATGAGCACGCGCCGCGCGCGCGGGCTCGCGACGCTCCGCACCGTCCAGCCCCGGTCGGGCGCTGCCGCAAGGAAGCGCTCCGCCGGCACGCGGCCGGGGTCGGCCAGCAGCACCAGGCCGGTGTCGTCGACGAGCCGCGGCAGCAGGTCGAGCAGCTGCTCGACGTTGCGGCGCTCGTAGAGCACGTCGCTGGCGAGCACGAGCGGCCATGGAGCTCGCTCCACGATCGCGTCCGGCTCCGCCCACGAGCACTCGAGCGTCTCGACCTCCACGCCGTTCCGCTCCGCGTTTGCCGCCGTGGCGCGCACGGCGTCGGGCGACCAGTCGGTGGCGAGCACGCGCCCGCCGGCGAGCGCGGCGGCGATGCTCGGGAGCCCGAGCCCGCAGCCCAGCTCGAGCGTCGGCGCCCCGCGCAGGGAGCGCAGCGAGACGTCGTGCGCGAGCGCCACGGCGCTCGACCACAGCTCCGCCCAGTAGGGCAGGAACTCCTCGTGCTCGAACGACTCCTCCGAGATGAGCGCCTCGGCGTCGGGCGGCCGCATCAACTCGACCTCGGCGCCGGGCAGCGCTATCCGCTCGGCGATCACCGATCCAGGCGCCCCGCCTCGCGGGCCGCCTCCTCGGCCGCGTCGAGCTGGCGCTCGATCAGCTCGAGCCCCGAGCTCCAGAAGCCGGGGTCGGCGAGGTCCACGCCGACGATTTCCCCGAGCTCCTCGGGCGGCCGCGAGCCGCCGGCGCGGAGCAGGTCGAGGTACGACTCCACGAAGCCCTCGCCCTCCTCCTCGTACCGCCGGTAGACCGACAGCGCCAGCAGGTGGCCGTAGGCGTAGGCGTAGACGTAGCCCGGCGCGTCCACGAAGTGCCAGATGTAGGACCACCAGATGCCGTAGTCGTCGTCGAGCTCGACGCTGTCGCCAAGCAGGTCGGCCTGCGTGGCGAGCCACAGCTCGGCGAAGCGCTCCACGGACAGCTCGCCGCGCTCGCGGCGGTCGGTGTGGATCGCGTGCTCGAAGCGGTTCATCGCGATCTGGCGGAATACGGCGGCCACGGCGCCGTCGAGGGCGCCCGCCAGAAGGTCGAGCCGCTCCGCGGCGCCGGGTGCCCGCTCGAGGAGCCGCTCGAGCACGATGTTCTCGCCGAAGATCGAGGCCGTCTCGGCGAGCGTCAGCGGGGTGGTGAAGTGGAAGATCCCCTGCGGGCGCGCGAGCGCCGCATGCACGCCGTGGCCCAGCTCGTGGGCCATCGTGAGCACGTCGTGCGGGCGCGACGTGTAGTTGAGCATCACGTACGGGTGCGCCGACGGCACCGTGTACGAGCAGAACGCGCCGCCGCGCTTGCCGGGCCGCGGCGGGCCGTCCATGTAGCCGCCGGTGAAGAACTCCTCGGCGGTTGCTCCCAGCTCGGGCGAGAAGGTGCGGTAGCAGTCGAGCACGATCTCCTCGGCCTCGCCGTAGGGGATGCGGTCGTCCGAGTCGGACACGGGCGCCATGCGGTCATAGGAGGCGAGCCGGTCGAGGCCGAGCAGGCGCGCCTTGAGCGAGTACCAGCGCCGCGCCAGGTCGTAGCGGCCCTGCACCGCGGCGATCAGCGCCTCCACCGACTCGTCGCTCGCCTCGTTGGCCAGGTTCCGCGACGCCAGCCAGTGCGGGTAGTCGCGCAGGCGGTCCTTGGTGGCCTTGTCCTGGAGCAGCGTGTTGAAGACGAACGCCCGCGTGCGCAGGCCCGGGCGGAGCGCGCCCGTCACCGCCTCGGCGGCCTCGCGGCGGCGCTCGCGGTCCGGGTCCTGAAGCCGCGACAGGCCCTCCTCCAGCGAGCCCGGCTCGTCGCGGTCGGGCAGGGGCACCTCGAGGGCGGACGTCTGCTCGGTGAAGAGCCGCTGGAACGCTGAGCCACCGGTCACGTTGGTCTCCGTGAGCACGCGCTCCTCGGGCTCGGAGAGCTGGTGTGGGAGGTAGCGGCGCAGGTTGCGCAGGTAATGCGCGGCGAACCCGAGCTCCGGGTCGGCGAGCAGCTCATCGGACCGCTCGTCCGGCACGTGGTTCCACTCGAGGTCGAAGAAGAGCAGCTGGGTCTCGATCGCCGCGCCAAGCTCACGCGCCTTCTGGATGCGCGCGCCGCGCTCGGGATCCATGGTGTCGAGGGAGAAGCTCAGCATCGCGTAGGAGCCGGCGCGCCCGGCGAGATCATGGATAGCGCCGAGCTCCCGCATCGCCTCGGCCAGCTCCGCCGACCCGAGCTCCGCGACCCGGCCCCTGTAGGTGCCCGCGAACGTCTCGGCGCGATCGCGCGCCTCGGCGAGCATCTGCTCGACAGCCTCGGGCCCGCGGTTCTCCACCAGCGGCTCGAGGTCCCAGTTGGCGGCTTCGAGCTTCTCGTCGGCGGTGGCGCTCACGCGGTCGAGATTAGCCGTCAGTATCCGGGCGGTGACCGATCTGCCCACTCCGCTCGAGGAGGCGCCGCCGGAGCTGTCCGGTGGCCGCCCGCTCTACCTAAAGCGCGAGGACGTGCACGAGCTGGGCGCGTTCAAGTGGCGCGGCGCCCTGCCGGCGCTCGAGAAGTACCGGGCGGGCGGCGCGGATGCCGTGGTCACCGCCTCGACCGGCAACCACGGCGCGGCAACCGCGTGGGCCGCCGAGCGGACCGGGATGCGGGCGGTCGTGTTCGTCCCCGAGGGGGCGAGCGCGGCGAAGGTGGCGCTCCTGGAGGACCTCGGCGCCGAGCTGCACCCGGTGGGCGCCGACCTCGACGAGTCGAAGGACCTTGCCCGCGAGCATGCCGCCGCGAACGACCTGCCGTTCTTCGAGGACGGCGCGGAGCCCGCGCAGTTCGACGGTTACGAGGCGATCGGCGAGGAGATCCTGCAGCAGCTCGGCCGGGCGCCGGAGACGGTGATCGTGCCGGTCGGGAACGGCGCGCTGATCATCGGGGTCCGCCTGGGCATCGGCCGGGTGACCGGCGTCGTCGCGAAGGAGGCTCCGGTGATGGCGCTGAGCATGGAGGCCGGCCACCCGGTGGAGTGCGACCGGAGCGCGACGTTCGCCGACGGCATGGCGGTGCGAGTGGCGATTCCGCTCGCGCTGGAGGAGATGCGCCGCGGCGGCTATCCGATGATGATGGTCTCGGAGCGGGAGATGGCCCACGCCGTCAGGGACTACGCGTCAGCCGGCATCCGGGTGGAGGGATCCGGGGCGGCCTCGTTGGCGGCATTCCGCAAGCGACGCGCGGTGATGGAGCCGGTCGTTCTCATCGTCACCGGGCGCAACATCGACGACGACCTCCACCGTCGCTGCGTGGAGGATCCGGACAGCTTTCCGGACTAGTAGGTCTAACGAAGCTCGCAGCCCGACGCGTCTACTGCTTGAACCGGCTCTCTCGCTCGACGCCGCCGAGCTTCAGCATCTTGTCGACCACGCCGGCCCTCGGCTCGTGACGCTCTGCGAGCTTCTCGGGTGAAGGACCCGTGCGTTCGCGCTTGAGACGCTTCCGCTCGCGCCTACGCTCGACCCAACCTTCCTTCTGCTCAGCCACGACGGACCTCCGGAGGTTCGGATGCGCCGACTTTACGCCCCGCAACCGCGGTTCGCCAGTTGTTTCGCTGGACCCTTCTAGGCGGTGTAGTCGTAGAACCCGCGGCCGGACTTACGGCCCAGCAGGCCGGCCTCGACCATGCGGTTCAGGAGGGCCGGGGCCACGGAGGAGCTGTCGCGGAACTCCTCGTAGAGCGACTCCGAGACCGCCAGCAGCGTGTCGAGGCCGATCAGGTCGGCGAGCTGGAGCGGGCCCATCGGGTGGGCGCAGCCCTTGATCATCCCCTCGTCGATGTCCTCCTTCGACGCGAACCCCGACTCGTACATGCGGATCGCCGACAGGAGGTACGGGATCAGGAGCGCGTTCACCACGAAGCCGGCTCGGTCCTGGGAGTGGATCGTGACCTTGCCGAGCGTGTCTTCGGCGAACGAGGTGGCGCGCTCGAGCGTGTCCTTCGAGGTCATGATCGAGCGGACCACCTCCACGAGCGGGAGCACCGGCACGGGGTTGAAGAAGTGGAGGCCGATCACGCGGCCCGGGTGCGAGGTCTCCGCGCCGAGCTTCATGATCGGCACCGACGACGTGTTCGAGGCCAGGAACTGTGCGTCGGGCAGGATCTGGTCGAGCCGCCCGAAGATGTCCCGCTTGAGCGCCTCGTCCTCGACCACCGCCTCGATGGCGGCGTCGGCGCCCTCGACGTCGGAGAGATCGCTCGTGAAGGCGAGCCGGTCCACCGTCGCCTGACGGTCCCCGGCTTCCAGCTTGCCGGCCTTCACAGCGCGGTCCAGCGAGCGCTCGATGGCGGCCTCGGCGCGGGCCACGCCGTCGTCGTTCGCCTCCACGACGGTCACGTCCACGCCGGAGCGGGCGCACACCTCGGCGATTCCCGAGCCCATCAGGCCACCACCCACGACACCCACTCGCATCGCGGTGAGCCTATCTTCTGAGCTGTGCCGTTCTCGCTCTCAGCCATGGAGGTCCCGATCGTCCAGGCGCCGCTGGCCGGCGGCCCGTCGACCCCGGCGCTGGCGGCCGCGGTATCCGAGGCGGGCGGGCTCGGCTTCCTCGCCGCCGGCTACCGGACGGCGGACGCGGTGCGGGCGGACATCGCGGAGCTGCGCGGGCTCACCTCGTGCCCGTTCGGGCTGAACATCTTCGTCCCGGGGCCACCCAGCGGGGACACCGAAGCGATCGGCCGCTACGCCGCCTCGCTCGCCGCAGAGGCGGAGCGCCAGGGCGAGGAGCTCGGCGAGCCGCGCCACGAGGACGACCGCTGGGAGGAGAAGCTGGCCCTGGCGTGCGACGAGGGGGTGCCGGTCGTCTCGTTCACGTCCGGATGCCCGCGGGCCATCGAGGTCGGGCGGCTGCGCGATGCCGGCTGTGTGGTGTGGGTGACGGTCACCACGGCAGCCGAGGCGGTGTCCGCCGCGGACGGCGGAGCGGACGCGCTGATCGTGCAGGGCGTCGAGGCGGGCGGGCATCGCGCGTCCTTCGACGACGCGGCGCCCGGAGACGTCGCCCTCCTGCCGCTGCTGCAGCTCATCCGCGCGGTCACCGATCTTCCGCTCGTGGCCACCGGCGGCATCGCGACCGGCCGCGGCGTGGCGGCGGTGCTCGCTGCCGGAGCATCCGCCGCACAGCTGGGCAGCGCCTTCATGCTCACCCCCGAGGCGGGGACATCCGAAGCGCACCGCGAGGCGTTTGGCCGCGCCGCGCCAACCGCCATCACGCGCGCCTTCACCGGCCGCTACGCGCGCGGGATCGAGAACCGGTTCATGCGCGAGCACGAACACGAGGCGCCGCTGGGGTACCCGGAGGTGCACAACCTGACCGCTCCGCTGCGCGCCGCGGCGCGCGAGCGCGGCGATGCCGATTCGTTCCACCTGTGGGCCGGGCAGGCGTACCCCCTGGCGGAGCGGGTGCCGGCAGGCGAGCTCGTCAGGCGGCTCGCGGCCGAGGCCCGCGAGGCGCTGCGGTCAGCCGAAGGACTCCTCGCTCATCGGCCGGAAGGTCGTCGTCAGGATCCGTAGGTTGCGCGGGCGGGTCACCGCGAAGAGCACGAACTCGGCCACGTCCTCGGCGCTCATCATCTGCTCCAGCTCGGGATCTCCGTGCTCGCGACCCGTGCCGATCGCGAACTCCGTGTTCACGCCGCCGGGCGCGATGTTCGTGGCGCGCACGCCGTGCTCCCGCAGCTCGTGGTCGAGCGCGCGCGTGAAGCCGACCTGCCCGAACTTCGACGCGTTGTAGACGGCCTCCCCCGGGAACGCTCGCACGCCGGCGACGCTCGCCAGCGACACGAAGTCGCCCTCGCCCGAGTCGATCAGGTGGGGGAGAGCGGCGGCCGCGATGTACAGCGTGCCCTTGAGGTTCACGTCGATCAT
>DASUYU010000096.1:0-6368 GCA_036377235.1 Thermoleophilaceae bacterium | reverse complement strand
TCGACCCGTGCGAAGTCCGGCTCGACCCGTGCGAAGTCCGGCTCGACCCGTGCGAAGTCCGGCTCGACCCGTGCGAAGTCCGGCTCGTCGCGCGCCAAGTCCGGCGGCGGCAGCCGGTCGAAGGCCGCGTCGAGGTCGCGTTAAGCAGCTGAGCCCGCTCGCCGGTTCGTCCGGCGGGCGGGCTTTTCTTCTCCCGCATGGAGGCCTCGGACGAAGACACACGGAGCGATCGCGACGAGTCCGAGAAGGAGCGGCTCGATCGCAATCTCGGTGAGCTTCTTCAGGAGCTCCGGATCGCGCTGCCGGGCGTGCAGGTGCTGTTCGCCTTCCTGCTCGTCGTGCCGTTCAACCAGCGCTTCCCGGAGATCACGACCTTCCAGCGGACGGTCTACTTCATCACCCTGCTCCTGGCCACCGCGGCCACGGCGTGCCTGATCGCCCCCACCGCTCACCACCGCATCGAGTTCCGGGCGGAGGACAAGCGCCGCATCGTGTTCTCGGCCACCAAGCTCTCAATCGTCGGGCTCGCACTGCTCGCCTGCGCCATGACCGGCGCGGTCATGCTGATCACGGATCTGCTCTACCACTCCAGCACGGTCGCGATCGTGGCGAGCGCCGTCGCGCTGCTCTTCGCCGGCCTGTGGTTCGGCTGGCCGGTGAAGCGCCTGCTGGACAGCGGTCCGGGCGGCTAGCCGGGCCTAGCCCGAGCCGAGCGAACGCGCCAGCTCGATCGCACGCGCCCGGCCGAACGCGCCCTCGAGCCTGACGAGCAGGCGACCGTGCTCCAGCAGCAGCACGTTCTGCGCGATCCTCAGCCGCCGCTCCTCGAATGCGCTCTTGGGCGAGCGGTAGAAGAAGAAGTGCGGCGCGCCCGACACCCAGATCGCGCGCTCGCCGTCGAGCGTGAACGGCTCGATCCGGGTGGCCTGGCCGGCCATCTTCCCGGCGTACTCGGGGTTCAGGTCGCCCCGGAACTCGTCCACAAGCAGGCCGAGCTTCGTGCTCTTCGCCTCCGGCAGGTCGCGCCGCGGGCGGTACTCGAGCGACAGCCGTCCGCCCGGGACGCTGCCGTCCACGAACACGGCGTCGGGCGTGCCGGCGGCCGCCGGAACGAGCGGCTCGAAGCCGAGCACCCCGCGCGCGTGGGCCAGCGTGGTGCGCTCCCCCACCGCCGGCGGCCGCGGCCGCGGCGCCGGGGGCAGGTGCCGGCGCCGCTCGACGGTCGCGCCGCGCAGCCCGAAGAACTCGAGCACCGAGTGCCGCACGCTGGGCACCGCGGCGAAGACGCCGCCGGCCAGGACGAGCAGCGCGACAACCGCGATGGCGAGCGACCGGCGGAGTCCCGCGGGCGGGAGCAGCGAGCGCCCGGGGCGGAATCGCCGCCTGACGGAGCGATCGGCGGGTAGGCGCTCGTCCGGGAGCTCGGTGCGCAGGCGGTCCCGGAGCGAGCTCGTGAGGTCCGGCGTGGACGGCCACTCCAGCTCGCGGCCGAGCTGGGTCAGTTGGCGCTCGAGGTCGGTCACGCCTCCACCTCCTCTCCCAGCTCGGCGCGGAGGCGCTCCAGCGCGCGCGAGACGCGCGACTTGACCGTTCCGCGCGGGCAGTCGAGCGCCGCCGCCGTCTCCTCCTCGGACAGCTCCAGGAGGTAGCGGCAGGCGATCGCGTCGCGTGCCGCGTCGGGCAGCCGCTCGATCGCCGCGAGGAGCTGCTCGCGCCGCTCGGAGCCGAGGAGCGCCGCCTCGGGCGACGGGACCGCGTCGTCCGGGCGGCGCTCCTCGGCCACGCGCAGCACGAGTCCCGCCCGGCGGCCCGCGGACCGCACGCGGTTGCGGGCCTCGTTGGCGACGATGGCCAGGAGCCAGGGCCGGAACGGCGCCCCGTCGCGGAAGCGCGGCAGCGCCCGGTGCGCCTTGACGAAGGCGTCCTGAGCGGCCTCCTCCGCGTCGGCGTCGGATCGCGTAATGACCCACGCGGTCCTGAACGCGATCGTCTGATGCAGTCTCACGATCTCCTCGTAGGCCTCCATCTCGCCGCGCTTCGCGCGAGCGACGAGCTCCGCTTCCTGTGGTGGCCGGTCCTCCACCGTGCCGCTACTACAACGCGTCCGCCGGACCGGTTCCAGGCGGCCTAGCCGCGCTCCGCGACGACCGCGGGGCTCTCGAGCGCCTCGAGCAGCTCGACGCGGACGACGCCTGGGAGCCCGACTACCTCGAGCACGTGCTCCCGCGGCTGACCGATCCCGGAGTGGGGCTCGTGTACGCGAGCGCCCGGATCCTCGGCCATCCGATCGGGCACGACACCTACATCTTCGACCCGGAGCCGCACCCGATCGACCGCTTCCCGAAACTGGCCGAGCAGAACCCGGTGCCGGCGCTGACGGCCACGATGCGCACCGACGCCGTGCGCGCGGTCGGCGGGTACGCCACGTGGCTGCCGATGGCGCAGGACTTTGGGCGTGAGGTCGAGCGCCTACGATTCCGTCGGTGACTGACCCGGCCACAGGCACGCCGGCGATCGCGGTCGACGGTGTCTCGAAGACGTTCCGCATCCCGCATGAGCGCGTGAACACGCTCAAGGAACGCGCTCTCCATCCCTTCAGGCGGTCCGGCTACGACCGATTCGACGCCCTGAGCGAGGTCTCGTTCGCGATCGAGCGGGGCGAGTTCTTCGGGGTGGTGGGCCGGAACGGCTCCGGCAAGAGCACGCTGCTCAAGTGCATGGCGGGGATCTACCGGGCCGACAGCGGCGCGATCTACGTGAACGGCCGCGTGTCCACGTTCATCGAGCTCGGCGTGGGCTTCAACCCCGAGCTGGCCGCGCGCGACAACGTGCTCCTGAACGGGGTGATGCTCGGGCTCTCGCCACGCGAGGCGCGCGAGCGCTACGACCGCGTGATCGACTTCGCCGAGCTGAACCAGTTCGAGGAGCTGAAGCTCAAGAACTACTCGTCGGGGATGCAGGTGCGGCTGGCCTTCTCGGTGATGGTCCAAGTGGACGCCGACATCCTCCTGATCGACGAGGTGCTGGCCGTGGGCGACGTGGGCTTCCAGCAGAAGTGCTTCGACATCTTCAACAAGCTGCGCGACGAGGGCAAGACGATCCTGTTCGTGACGCACGACATGGCGGCGGTGCGGCGGTTCTGCCACCGGGCCGTCCTGCTCGAGCGCGGGAAGGTGGTGCGGATCGGCGAGCCGACCGAGGTGGCGGACACCTACGTGGACCTGAGCTTCCACCGCGGCGCCGAGGACGCCGCGCCCCGCGAGGCCGGCCGCATCGGCGACGGCAGCGCGGAGATCCTCGAGGGCTGGTGGGAGGACGAGCACGGCGAGCGCCAGACGATCCTGCACCAGAGCCGGCCGTGCTCGTTCCACGCGCGAGTGAGGTTCGCGCGCGAGGTGACCAATCCGGCCATCGCGACGGTGTTCGAGAACGAGCAGCACCAGCCGCTGATGGCCACCTCAACGGAGTGGACCGATGGCTCCACCGGCAGATTCGAGGCAGGAGACGAGGCGGTCTTCTCCGTGCACATGGACATGGCGTTCGCGCCCGGACGCGTGTACGCGTCGCCGTGGGTGGCGCACGGGCAGCAACGCGTCATGGACCGGCGGCCGCAGATCGCCTCGGCGGTCGTGGTGGGGGCGCACGTGTCCGGCGGCCTCGTGGACCTCCCCCACGACGTGCGCCTCGAGTCGGGCGACCGCGTGCTCCAGGGCCAGGGGGGCAGGTCATGAGCACGCTCGACACGGCCGCCCTCGGCCGGCCGATCAAGGGACCGTCGGCGCTCGGCACCGACCTCCGCCGCCTCGCTCAGCTGTCCGTGACGCTCGCCGTCATGGAGTTCAAGCTGCGCTTCTTCGGCTCGGTGCTGGGTTACCTGTGGCAGCTGATGCGGCCGCTGCTCCTGTTCGGCGTCCTCTACCTCGTCTTCACCAAGTTCGTGCGGCTCGGCTCGGACGTGCAGTACTACCCGGCGATTCTCTTGACGAGCATCGTCCTGTTCACGTTCTTCTCCGACGCCACGAGCCGGTCGGTTACGGCGGTGGCGGACCGCGAGAACCTCGTGCGGAAGATCGAGTTCCCGCGCCTCGTGGTGCCGCTCGCGGTGCTTCTCATCGCGTACTTCAACCTCATCCTCAACCTGCTCGCGGTGCTGGTGTTCGTGCTGATCACCGGCGTGGACCCGCGGCCGGAGTGGCTCGCGTTCCCGCTGCTCCTGATCCCGCTCGGCCTGTTCGCGGGCGGACTCGCGATGCTCCTGTCCGCGCTGTTCGTGCGCTTCCGCGACGTGCAGCCCATCTGGGAGGTGGTGCTGCAGGCGGCCTTCTATGCCACCCCGATCCTCTATCCGCTCGAGAAGCTGCCGGACCCCGACCTGCAGAAGGCAGTTGTGCTCCTGAACCCGCTCGCCACGATCATCGTGCAGATGCGTCACACGCTGATCGACAACAGCGCGCCGACCGCCTGGGACGCCGCCGGCGGGATGTCGCACCTCCTGATCCCGGCAGCGATCGTGCTCGGCGTGCTGGTGCTCGGCTTCTGGGTCTTCAACCGCGAGGCGCCCCGGATCGCGGAGGAGCTGTGAGCGAGCAGGCCGCCGACCCGGAGGAGCGCGCCCGGCGAGCCGAGGAGGCGCTCGAGGAGGTGGTCGCGGACCGCAACCGGCTGTGGGCGGAGCTGCAGCGCCGGAACGCCGTGGAGGCGGACCTCGAGTACTGGCGCAGCCGCGCCGCGGACATCGAGCGGTCGCGCTGGTGGAAGCTCGGCTTCCCGCTGCGGTACATGAAGCGCTTCAAGCGCGATCCGGCGGGGATGCTCGAGGGCCGCGCAGCCGCGATCCGGCGGCGCCGCCGCGGCACGTGAGCGTCGTCACCGTCGCCATCCCGGTGCTGAACGGCGCCCGCTACCTCGACGAGGTGCTGAGCGCGGTGCGCGCCCAGCGGATCGACCGCGAGCTCGAGATCCTGATCGTGGACTCGGGCTCGACGGACGGCTCGCTCGAGATCGCGCGCCGGCACGGCGCCGTGATCCACGAGATCGACGGGAGCGAGTTCTCGCACGGCGGCACGCGCAACCGGATGATGAGGATGGCGCGCGGCGACCACGTGGTGTTCATCACGCAGGACGCCACGCCCGCGCACGACGGCTGGCTCGCGGCGCTGCTGGAGGGCTTCGAGCAGGCCGAGGACGTGGCGGCCGTGTTCGGCCCCCACGAGGCACGGCCCGACGCGAGCCACATGATCAAGTCGGAGATGGAGCGCCATTTCGCGAGCTGGGGGCACGGCCGCGAGATCGACCTGCAGCGGCTCGACACCTCGCCGGAGGGGCTCGCGGAGTACCGCCGCTTCCCCGGCCAGCTCACCTTCTTCTCGGACGTGAACGGCGCCGTGGCGCGCTGGGCGTGGGAGCGGGTGCCCTATCGCGAGGTGCCGTACGCCGAGGACCAGCTGCTCGGCCGCGAGCTGATCGAGGCCGGCTTCGCGAAGGTCTTCCACCCGGACGCGCGCGTGCTCCACTCGCACGACTACCCGCCGGTCGCCTTCTTCCGGCGCTACTTCGACGAGTTCCGCTCCCTGCGCGAGGTGCTGGGCTTCCGCCAGCCGTGGGGGCCGCGGCAGACCGCGCGCGACGTGCGCGGCCTCGTGGGCGCGGACAGGCGCTGGCTGCAGGAGCAGGGGCTCCACGGCAGCGACCTCGTCCGCCCCCTGCTGGTCTCAGGCCGTCATCATGCCGCCCGCATGGCGGGCTCGATCATCGGCACCCGCGCGAACCGGCTGCCCGCGGCCCTGCGGCGTCTCTTGTCGCTCGAGGGCCGCGACAGCTTCACCCCCCACGAGGTGCCCGGCGGGCTGCTCGAGCGCGGCGACGCGAGCTTCGACCCGAACTGGGCGTGGGAGTTCGTGCGGCGGAGCTACCCGCGCCGGGCGGTGGCCGTGGAGCCGCACTCCGGCGAGGCCGACGGTCCGATGACGATCGCCTGGGTGGTGCCGCCGTGGAGTGTCGGGTCGGGCGGGCACACGACGATCTTCCGGCTCGTGCGGCAGATGGAGCAGCGCGGGCACAGCTGCTCGATTCACCTGTTCGACGCCGAGCGCAGCGAGGGCCGCTCGGGCGGTCAGCTCCGGGACGAGATCCGGGAGCACTTCGTGGACATCGACGCGCCAGTGTTCCGCGACCTGACGCGCTGGACCGGCGCCGACGTGGCAATCGCCACCGAGTGGCGAACCGCCTTCCCGGTGCGCGACCTCCCCGGCTGCCGCGAGAAGGTCTACCTCGTCCAGGACGACGAGCCGCAGTTCTACGCCACCTCGTCGCGGTCGATCTGGGCGGAGGAGAGCTACCGCATGGGATACCGGTGCATCGCGTACACG
>DASUYU010000095.1:0-5995 GCA_036377235.1 Thermoleophilaceae bacterium | reverse complement strand
CGCGCCTACCGCGACCGCGCGACCGAGCTGCTCGCCCCGTACCGGTCGGAGAACGTGCGGGAGATCGTGGCCCGCGACCTGCTGCCCGCGCTTTTTGCGGACGCTCCCCGGTAACCTCGGCCCCGTGACGGACGTGACCCTCGTAACGGGCGCGGGCGGTTTCATCGGCGGCCATCTGGTCAAGGACCTGCTGGCCGGGGGACGGGCCGTGCGCGCCGTCGACATCAAGCCTGAGGCCGAGTGGCACCAGGTGTTCGCCGGAGCGGACAACCGCATCGCGGATCTCCGCGAGCCCGGCGCGTGCGCCGAGGCCGTGGCCGGCGTGGGGCGCGTCTACAACCTCGCCTCGGACATGGGCGGCATGGGGTTCATCGAGAGCCACAAGGCGGCGTGCATGCTGTCGGTGCTCATCAACACGCACCTGCTGCAGGCATCGGCGGCGGCGGACGTGGAGCGCTTCTTCTTCGGCTCGTCGGCGTGCGTGTACGCGGCGGAGCACCAGACCTCGCCCGATGTCGTCCCCCTGCGCGAGGAGGACGCCTATCCGGCCATGCCCGAGGACGGATACGGCTGGGAGAAGCTGTTCAGCGAGCGGATGTGCCGCCACTTCACGGAGGACTTCGGCCTCGAGACGCGCGTGGCCCGCTACCACAACGTGTACGGCCCCCACGGGACCTTCGAGGGCGGCAGGGAGAAGGCCCCGGCCGCGATCTGCCGCAAGGTCGCCGAGGCCGAGCTGCTCGACCGCCCCGAGATCGAGATCTGGGGCGACGGCAAGCAGACGCGCAGCTTCACCTACATCGACGACTGCGTCCGCGGGACGCTGGCGATCATGGACTCCGACCTCACGGAGCCCGTCAACCTCGGCAGCGCGACGCTCGTGACGATCGACGACCTCGTGTCCATCGTCGAGGAGATCGCCGGCATCACGCTCGAGCGGCGCTACAAGACGGACGCGCCGACCGGCGTGCGGGGCCGCAACAGCGACAACACGAAGCTGAGGGCCGCGATCGGATGGGAGCCGGGCACGCCGCTACGCGACGGGCTCGACGTGACCTACCGCTGGGTCAGGGACCAGGTTCGCGCCCGGCGGGCGCTCGCGCTGAGCTAGCCGCGCGCAGGATCGCGCGCTCCCAGGCCTCCACGTCGGCCTCGGGCGGATGCCGCTCGGTCACGGCGCGGCTGCCCGCGGCCAGCCGCTCGCGCAGCTCGGGCTCCCGGACGACGCGCCGCAGCGCCTCGACCAGGCCCATGCGGTCGTCCGGATCCACCACGAGGGCGTTCTCGCCGGCCACGGCGACGTCGCCGGTCGCGCCTGCCCGCTCGGAGGCGATCAGCGGCAGACCGGCGGCCGCTCCCTCGCGCAGCGTCACGCCGAACGGCTCGTACGAGCTCACCAGCGCCAGCGCGTCAGCCGAGGCGTACACCTCACCCAGCTCGCGCGGGGTCGCCGGGCCCGGGAAGCGCACCGGCACGCCCAGCGCGTCCGCGAGCTCGACGAGCTCCGCGGCAAGCGGCCCGATCCCGCGTAGCTCGAGCTCGGCCTCGCCGTCGCCGAACCCGGCCTCGGCGAAGGCGCGGATCAGGCCGTCGAGGTTCTTGGCGCGCACGAGCCGGCCGACCGCCAGGATGCGGACGGGCTCGCCGGCCGCGCCCGGCGTGGCCGGCCGGATGTGCTCGAGGTCGGCGTTCTGGAGCGCAACCTCCGCGCGCGCCGGGTCGACGCCCAGGCTCCGCACCCGCTCCACCCCCTGCGACGACGCGACGATGAAGCCCGCTGCCCGCGGCGCCAGCGCGCGGTGCGTGCGCCGCTGGAGGCTCGACAGGCCGGCGTCGCTCCACGGGGTGAGCTCGCTGAAGATCACGAGCGGGACCCTGCCGCGGCGCGCCCAGCCGAGCGCGCGCATGGTGGCCGGCCCGTACTCCCAGCTCACCACGCAGTCCGGCCGCGCCCGCGAGAGCGCCCGCCCGATGCCCCGTGGAACCGTTATGGGCGTGCGGCCGGGTCGTGACCTCTGCCACGAGCGGAGAACCTCGCTACGGTAACCCTCTGCGTCTGAGAACCAGCTCTCGGGCTGGTCCCAACCGGGTTGGCGCGCGGCGAGGTACACCACGTGAGGGACCACGTTGCCGCGATCGGCGAGCGCACGGAAGAGCGGCTCGCGGTAGGGAACCGGGACCGGGGGCAGGATCGCGACGCGAGGCGGCATCGCCGCAACTTTGCCTTATGGCAGGGTTCACAAACGTTTAGGCCGTTGTTCATGAACCGAGTAGCCCGACATCTTCTCCTGGTCACCTGCGCGCTTGCCGTGCTCGTGCTGCCCGCGCCCGCGAATGCGAGCGCGAACCAGGTGCTGCGCGACTGCATCTACGACGGGAAGCTCGATCACCACTACTCGAACGCCGAGCTCCGGCGGGCGCGCGACCACATGCCGTCCGACGCCGACGAGTACTCCGACTGCCGCGACATCATCGCCGCCGCCATCAAGGGCGGGTCCGACCGCAGCGGCGGCAAGGCCAGCCCCGGCATCGCGGCCACAGACCCGGTCGCCGAGGCCGCCGCCCAGCAGACCGACCAGTCCGACCTCGCGGCCATCGCGAACAGCGACAAGACGCCGAAGCTCGACGTGGGCGGTCAGAACCTGAAGCCCGACAGCAGCGGCTTCTTCAATCTCGGCGGGGCCGCCAACCAGGTTCCGGTCCCCCTCCTGATCGCGCTGGTGCTCCTGTGCATGACGGCGCTCGCGACGGGGCTCGGCTCGATCCGCGAGCGCGTGCCCGCGCTCGCGCGCATCCCGTTCCTGTCAAAGATCCCCACGCTGCGTGTCCCGTTCAGCGGCCGTCGCGACTAGAGCCTTCCCGCTGATACTCGGCGCCGCCATCGTGGCGGTCGCGTTCGGAGCACGGGGTGGAACCGAGCTCACGCGCACGAGCATCACCGAGGTGGCATTGATCCTGGTGGGCGCCGCCGTGCTCGCGGTGACCTTCCTGTGGAGCCGTCCCGGACATCCGTACGGGCGCACGACGGTCATCCTGTTCGCCCTCCTCGCCCTCCTCACGTCGCTGTCGGTCCTCTGGTCGATCTCGCCGGAGCTGAGCTACATCGAGGTCGGGCGGACGTTCGCCTACCTCGCCGTCTTCACCGCCGCGGTCGCGGGCGCGCGGCTCTTCCCGCGCGCGGCGCCGCAGGTGCTGTGGGGGCTCCTGATCGGCGCGGCGGTTCCGGTCGGCTACGCGCTCGCGTCGCGGGTGTGGCCGGCCTCGCTCGCCGAGAACGAGGTGTCGAACCGGGTCGGACAGCCCTTCGACTACTGGAACGCGGTCGGATCCGTGGCCGCGATGGCGGTGCCGATCCTGCTGTGGCTCGGCTCGCGCAGGAGCGGCAGCTCGACCTCGCGCACGCTCGCCTACCCGCTGATGGGGGCCTGCATCCTCACGATCGCGCTCACGCAGTCGCGCGGCGCCGCGGCCGCGGCCGTGGTGGGCGCGCTCGCCTGGTTCGTGCTCGTGCCGCTCCGGCTGCGGAGCCTGCCGGTGGTCCTGGTCCCCGCGGCCGCCGCCCTGGCGGTGAGCGCCTGGGCGCTCTCGAAGGACCCGTTCACCAAGGCGCTCCAGCCGCTGTCCGCGAAGGAGGCCGTGGCGGCCGACTTCGGCACGCTCGTGCTCCTGATGCTCGTCCTGTTGATGCTCGTGGGGGCGGCGATCGAGGCGGGCTCGGCGCGGCGCGTGCCGTCCGCGCGGATGCGGCGCAGGGTCGGCATCGCCGCCGTTGTCGTGGCGTGCCTGGTCCCGCTGGCCGCCTTCACGTCGGTGGCCTTCAGCGAGCGCGGCATCGGCGATCGCATCTCCGAGCTCACCAGCGAGACGAAGGTGGCGCCGCAGCAGGGCGGCGGCCGCGTGTTCGCGGCGTCCTCTTCGCGCGGCAAGTACTGGCGCGAGGCGTGGAGGGTCTTCAAGGCCCGGCCGGCGGAGGGCGTGGGCGCCGGGGCGTTCGCCGTCGCGCGGCTCAAGTACCGGAACGACGCCTCGGTGACCCGCCACGCGCACGGCTGGTTCGCGCAGATACTGGCCGACTTCGGCCTGGTCGGACTGGCCCTCACGACGCTCCTGTTCCTCACCTGGGCGGTGGCGGCGTTGAGCGCGACCGGGCTGCTCCCGCGCCGCCTCCTGCGCGGCGCGGACGAGGTCCGCGTCCCGCTGCGGCGCGACTGGGACGCGCACCGCATCGCGCTGGTGACGGTCCTGCTCGTGCCGGTCGTGTTCGGCGTGCAGTCGTTGCTGGACTGGACCTGGTTCATCCCCGCGCCGGCCGTGATGGCGCTGATCGCCGCCGGGTACGTGGCCGGCCGCGGGCCGCTGGGGTCGGAGGACGAGGAGGGGGCCGCGCCCGGACCGGTGTTCACGCGCCGGCCGACGTGGGGGCGGATCCTCGCCGGAGTGGCGGCGGTGGCCACGGCCGCCCTGATCGCCTGGGCCGCATGGCAGCCCGAGGCGTCCGACAAGGCGACGAACGAGGCGCTGGCGCTCGCGGACCAGAGGAAGTTCGACGCCGCGCTCGAGCGCACGAAGGACGCCGAGGACATCAACCCGCTGACGCCCGACCCACTGCTCGTGCGCGCGGCGATCGACACCGAGGCGAACCGCGTGCGCGACGCCGAGCACTCGCTCCAGCAGGCGGTGATCTCGTTCCCGGGCGATCCGCAGACCTGGTACCGGCTCGCGGCCTTCCAGCTGGGCACGCTCGACGCGCCCGAGACGGCGATCAGGACGATCCGCGGCGCGCTCTATCTGGACCCCCACTCCGGCGCGGCCAGCCAGCTGTTCCTGAACGCCCGCGCACGGGTCCGCGAGAAGACCGGCAAGGCGAGCGAGAACCAGCCCGTTCCGGGCTAGCGCGCAGCCCGCACGAGGAGCGATCCGGCGCGCCGCTCCAGCGAGCGGACGTCGAAGCCGAGCTCGCCGAGGAGCCGGGCGAGCGAGTGGCGCGTGAGGAAGCGGAGATGGGGTGACAGCGGGTCGGGCGGGCGCATGAGCCGCCCGCTCGCCGGCGTCGTGAGCGCGAGTGTGCCGCCGGGCCGGAGCACGCGCCGCACCTCGGACATGAACAGCTGGACGTCTCGCACGTGCTCCAGCGTCTCCGCTACGAGGATCAGGTCGAACTCGGCGTCGCCCAGGGGCAGCGGGGCGTCCGGATCGAGCTCCACCAGCCGCGCGTCCGGCAGCCTGGAGCGGGCCCGCCCGAGCGCCACCGCGGACACGTCCGCGCCGGTGAGCTCACCCGCGTCGAGGTGCGCCGTCAGGCGGCCGTCGCCACAGCCCACGTCGAGCGCCCGGTCCACGCGGCCCAGCGAGCTCACGAACTCCCGCAGGTGCGCGGGCGGCGGCCCCGGATCCTCGGGCACGAGCTCCCACAGCTCGTCGTCGTAGCGGCTGGTCAAGAGGCCAGGTCCGCCGACCGGAGCGGAGGGAAGTCCGAGGGCAGGTCGGGCGCCTCCGCCTGGAAGATCTGGATCGGCTCGGGCAGCCCTCTGAACCGCCACGAGCCGATGCTCCGGGCATCGACCTGAGCGGGCAGCGCCGAGTGAACCGCGGCCGACAGGATCGTCTGGCCGCCGTGAGCGGCGAAGCAGATCCGCGCCGCCGCGTGAACCGACAGGCCCACGTACCCCCCGTCCGTGAGCTGCGGACGCCCGCGGTGCAGCCCGATCCGCAGGCGCACGTCGCGACCGCCGGGCCAGCTCGCGTCGCGCATGCCGCGCTGGATCGCGTATGCCGCGTGGAGCGCGGCGGCGGGGTCCTCGAACACCGCGAACACGTCGTCGCCGCGGGCTGAGGCCTCGACGCCGCCCGGCGACTCCACCGCGGCGCGCACCAGGCGCCGGATGTCGGAGAGGAGGACGGCGTACCGGTCGCCCAGGTCGGCGAGCAGCCCCGTGGAGCCCTCGATGTCCGTGAGCAGGAAGGTCACGTCCCCGGTGGGCAGCTTGCGGCGCCC
>DASUYU010000094.1:0-7035 GCA_036377235.1 Thermoleophilaceae bacterium | reverse complement strand
GAGTTCGTGCTCGTGGGTGCCGCGAAGACGGAGCTCGAGCGCGAGGTGGGATCGCGGTATGGGCGCAAGGAGCTGTTCGTGTCGACTCGCGTCCTCCGCACCGGCGCCTCGGCCAGGGTGGACGCGGCGGAGCTCGACGAGGTGGGAGGGTCCGATGCCGCGTTTCTGCGCCGCGAGGGATTCCTCTACCAGGTGGGCAGTCCGATCGTCGTGGAGGGGCGTCCCTGGGGGGCCATCACGATCAACTCCGCGAATGCACTCCCGCTCGATGCGGCGGAGCGGCTCGAGAAGTTCACCGAGCTGGCGGCGACGGCGATCGCGAACACCGAGTCCCGCGAGGCGCTCGCACAGCTGGTGGAGGAGCAGGCCGCGCTGCGCCGGATCGCGACGCTGGCCGCCAAGGGCGGAACTCCCAGCGCCGTCCTCGACGCCGTGGTCGCCGAGATGGAGACGCTGCTGGACGCGGACCAGGTCGCCCTCAATCGCTTCGAGTCCGGGGACGAGATCCTCGTGCTGGCCCATCGCGGACTGGATGTGGAGCGGACGCCCGTCGGCTCGCGCGTGAGCACCCACGGCGAGAGCGTGACCGCGACGGTGCGGCGCACCGGCAAGCCGGCCCGGATGGAGGGCTACAGCTCTGCACAGGGAGCCCTCGCCGAGATAGCCCGCCAGACCGGTCTGCGGTCCAGCGTGGCGGCGCCGATCACGGTCGAGGGTCAACTCTGGGGCCTGATCACCGCGAGCTGGAAGAGCGAAGCACCGCCCCCGCCGGATACCGAGGAGCGAATGGTGAAGTTCGCCGCGCTGGTGGACACCGCCATCGCGAACGCCGAGGCACGCACGGAGATAGAGCGCCTCGCCGAGGAGCAGGCCGCGCTGCGCCGGGTGGCGACCCTCGTCGCCGAAGGAGCGGCCGCCACCGCCGTGTTTGACGCCGTGGCCGCGGAGATGGCGCGGCTGCTCGAGACCGACGGCGTGACGCTGAGCCGCTATGAGCCCGACGAGCATGTCACCGTGGTCGCCCACCGCGGCCCCAACGCCGAGCGGGTGCCACCCGGGACGCGTGTGCGCCACACCGGCGAGAACGTGACCTCGATCGTGCGTCGCACGGGGCAGCCGGCGCGCCTGGAGCACTACGAGGGCACCGAGGGACCGATCGCCGACCTCGTGAAGGACTTGGGCGTACGGGCGAGCGTCGCGGCGCCGATCACCGTCGACGGACACCTGTGGGGCGTCACGATCGCCAACTGGCAGGGCGACCAGCCGCCGCCGGCCGACACCGAGGAGCGGATGACGCAGTTCGCCGGGCTCCTCGACACCGCCATCGCCAAGGCCGACAGCCGCGACCAGCTGGCAGCCTCACGGGCACGTCTGGTCACCGCCGCGGACGAGGCGCGGCGCCGCGTGGTGCGGGACCTTCACGACGGCGCGCAGCAGCGGCTGGTCCACACGATCGTGTCGCTGAAGCTCGCTAAGCGGGCGTTCGGAGAAGGAGATGGGAAGGCTGAGGCGTTCGTCGGGGAGGCGCTGCAGCACGCCGAGCGGAGCAACGCTGAGCTGCGAGAGCTGGCGCACGGAATTCTTCCGGCGATCCTTACGCGCGGCGGCCTCCGGGCAGGTGTCGACGCGGTCGTGTCCCGGCTCGCCCTGCCGGTCCGAGTCGATGTTCCGCCTGACCGGTTCCCATCGGAGATCGAGGCCAGTGCCTATTTCATCGTGGCGGAGGCGCTGACGAACGTCATGAAGCACTCGCACGCCACACGTGGCGAGGTGAGGGCATCCGTGCAGGACGGCGCCCTGCACGTGGAAGTCCAGGACGATGGGATCGGCGGCGCCGATCCCAGTGGCCATGGTCTGGTCGGGATAGCCGACAGGGTGACCGCGCTGGGTGGACGGCTCACGGTGGAGAGCCGCCCAGGCGAGGGCACGCTTGTCGCGGCGACGCTGCCGCTCTCGAGCGGCTAGCGCCCGATCGGTATCGGCGCTCGTCCGATCGCGGGGCGGTATCGACTGGGAGGGACCGGGCAGCGACCATTTCTCAACATGCGCGAGACAGCGACGACCGCGCTCGGATTCGTGGGGCTCGGCCGCATGGGAGGGAACATGGCCGCCCGCTTCCTCGAGGCCGGCTACCCGGTCCATGGGGAGACCAGGAGCAGGGCTCGCGCGCAGCATCTGCTGGACGAGGGGCTCACCTGGTGCGACACGCCGCGCGACGTCGCCGAGGCCGCCGAGCTCATCTTCACGTCGATCCCCGACGATGCGGCGCTCGAGCAGGTCGCGTCCGGTCCGGAAGGGGTCCTGGCCGGCCTCGCGCCCGGCAAGATCTGGGTCGAGCTGAGCACCGTGAGCCCGAGCGCCAGCCGGCAGCTCGCAGAGCGTGTGCGCGAGCGCGGGGCCGCCATGCTCGACGCGCCGGTGTCCGGGAGCGTCCCGCAGGTGCAGGCGGGGACGCTGACGATCATGGTCGGCGGTGACGAGGAGCCCTATCGCCGCGCCGAGCCGGTCCTCCGCGAGCTCGGGACGCCCACTCGCATCGGCGGCAACGGTCAGGGCCTGACTCTGAAGCTGGCGATCAACCTCAGCCTCGCCGTTCAGATGCTGTCGCTCTCAGAGGGAGTGCTGATGGGGGAGCGCGACGGGATCGACCGCGAGCTGGCGCTCGAGGTCATGACGTCGAGCGCGATCGGCTCGCCGATGCTCAAGGCGCGCGCTCCGTTCGTGCTCGAGCTGCCCGACGAAGCGTGGTTCGACGTAAGCCTCATGCGCAAGGACGTCCGCCTCGCGTTGGCTGAGGCGGATCGCCTCCACGTATCGACACCCTCGGGGCGCGCGGCCCTGAACGCGCTGACCCGAGCAGGGGAGCTCGGCTACGACCACAGCGACATCGCGGCGCTCTTCGAGGTTCTCGACCGGACCTCTTGACCCGTGGACCGCACCGACCAGCTGTACGGCGGGCGATACAGGTTGATCGATCGCCTCGGCGCCGGCGCGATGGCGGTCGTCCATCGCGCCCGCGACGAGCGCCTTCGCCGGGACGTCGCGGTCAAGGTGCTGGCGCAGCGCTTCCGCCAGGACATGCTCGCTGTGCGCCGCTTCCGCCGCGAGGCAGAGCTGGGCGCGCGCCTGTGGCATCCCAACGTTGTCGCGGTGCTCGACGCGGGAGCGGAGCCCGACCCCTTCATCGTGATGGAGCTCGTTCGCGGCCCGCACGCGGCGGCGCTCGCGAAGGGGCGGGCTCAGCAGCCGCTTGCCGCGGCGCTTCGGATCTCGACCCAGGTGGCGGCGGGGCTGCAGCACACACACGACCACGGCCTGATCCACGGCGACGTCTCGCCCGGCAACGTCCTTGTCAGTGAGCACGACGGCACGGCGAAGCTCGCCGACTTCGGTCTCGCGAGCGCAGTCGAGGATGGTGCCGGGGAGCGCCTGGGAGATCTGGGGGGGACACCGGGATACGTGGCGCCCGAGGTGCTCGATGGCGCTCCGCCGTCGAACGCGTCGGATCTCTACTCGCTTGCTGCCGTCGCGTCCCTGCTGATCGAAGATCCACCGCCTCGTGTGGGGGAGGTGCTTCGGCGGGCGCTTTCCAGTGACCCGGCTGGGCGACAGGCGTCGGTCGCGGAGTTCCGCGCCGGGCTCGCCGGTCACCGGATCGCTCCGGCATGGCCGAGGGCGGCTGCCGCTTAGCGGTGATGGGGGGCCTCAGGCCATGAACGGCATCAGCTCGGCCGGCATGGTCACGAATGGCCGCATCATGTCGCGGTCCTCGTGCTCGAGGATGTGGCAGTGGTACATGTATCGCCCGCCGTAGGTCGTAAAGCGCACGGCGATCTCCACGATCTCGTTCGGGTTCACGCGGATCGTGTCCTTCAGGCCGCGCTCGTTGTCATCGATGGCATGCTCGAGGCCATCGGCGGGGTCGCGCTCGAGTCTGACCGTTGCCGTGAGGTGGCGGTCCTCGATGCCTCCTTCCGGGATCTCGTAGCTGATCGCGCGCCGCGAGACGATCTGGAACGGATCGAGGTGGAGGTGGATCGGGTGAGTGTCTCCGGTCAGGTTGATGAGCTGCCACACCTCGTGCTCCCCGAGCATCGGGAAGAAGGTCGTCGCATCCTCGAAGTGCGCCGCCACCGTCCGGTATCGCATGGTCTGTGCGCCGTCGGTGACCGTCACGCGCGGGCCCGCGGTGTCTTCGGCATCGACCGGCGCCAGCTCGCGCATGGTGAGCATGTTCGGCTCGCCCTCGAGCTCGCGCTCGACCAGCGCGATCGCCCGGCGCGGCGCGGCTGCCAGCGCATCCGGCGGCGGCCCCGCGAAGTCGGTGGCAAGATCGCCCGGGACCATCCGTGGCCTGGACGGCGCGGCGACGACGCGCAGCCGCATCACCTCGGGGTGGGGGAGGAGGCCATCGAGGTCCGCCGCGCTCTCCGCCTCGGCGGCCGGGAAGGCGGCGCCGTCGAAGGGAGCGGAGGCAGTGTTGAGCAGCGTGAGCTCGCTGCCCGGCTCGAGGTCCGAGAAGTCGACGATCAGGTCGGCGCGCTCAGCCGAAGCGAGTAGGAGCCCCTCCGCGGGCACCGCGACGGCGCCGCGCAGCAGCCCGTGGTCGGTGCCGATCTGGGCGATCCGATCGAGCTCGGGGCGCCCGTCGTGCATGAGTACGAGCCTGTATGTGCGGGCGTTCGACCCGTTCAGGAGGCGGAAGCGGTAGGTCGCCGGCTGCACGTCGAGAACAGGCCAGACCCTGCCGTTCACCACCGTGATCGGCGGGAACGCCTCCATTACCTCGGGGTCGGTCTTGTGGACGAGACGGCCGCTCAGCTGCCCCTTCCCGTCGAGGTCGAAGTTGCGGTCCTGGATCACCAGCGGCACTTCGAAGGGCGGCCCCTCGGGCAGGCCGAGCTCGCGCTCGCGCTCGTCGCGGATGATCCACAGGCCGGCAAGCCCCGCGTACACGTCGTACTTGGTGACTCCCATAACGTGGTCGTGGTACCAGAGCAGCGCCGCGCGCTGGTCCATCGGATAGTGGAAGACGGCTTTCTGGCCGGGCGCGACCAGGTTCTCGGCCCAGCCGTCGTAGGACGCAGGCGTGAGGCCGCCGTGGAGGTGCACGACGGCATGCCCGGTGAGCGCGGCCACGTGGTCGTCGGGGCTGCCACCGCTGAGGCCGGGATGGCACTGCACCGGCACACCGTCGGCGTCGGTCGCGGACGGGGCGATCGTCACCGCCAGCGGGAGCGGGCCCTCCAGCTCGTTCATCCATTCGACCGTGACGGGCCGGCTGCGCTCGGTCTCGATCGTGGGCCCGGGAACCGTGCCGTCGTAGCCCCAGACCCTCGATTCGGGCAGGTCGCGGTGAAAGCGGTGCGTGCCCGGGCGCAGGCGCACGGTCAGCCGGCCGTCGTGCTCGGCCGCGACCAGCCGGCGCGGGAGCGGCAGCTCGTCGACGAACGGGGTGAGCGGCTTGCTCAGCGTGACTGCCATCCGGAGGTCATCATCCGCCTTTTCGGACTGTCCTTCGGAGGCTCTGGATGTTTGCGGCGAGCACGACCAGGGGCACGAGCCACCAGGCGGCGGCGCCGGCGTCCACCAGCCGCCACGCGGCGAGCAGGCCGAGCGCGATCAGGGCGGCGACGGTCCAGTCGTCGCCGAAGATGTAGTCGACCAGGAACAGGACTATCGCCTTGGTCGATCGCCACACGACCATCAGGCGGCCACCGCGGCGTTGTGGCGCCAGCCGGACACGACGCGCATGAGCAGCAGCGCGGCGGCCACGTACAGGGCGCCCAGCCACACGAGCGCGAAGTCGTCGCCCGGCCACTCGACCTTCAGGCCCTGGCCCGCCCAGAACGTGCCGAAGGTGATCAGCATCGCGCCGACGAAGAGCTGCAGCGCTCGCCTGGGTATCGCCGCGACGTAGCGGTAGGTGGCGGCGCCGAGGGCGCCGATCACGACCACCGACGCTGCGGCCCCGACGATCGCCGAGCCGATCGCGTCCGCGGCGGCGCCGAACGCGACCACGATCACCGCCACCTCGAGCCCTTCCAGCGAGACTCCCTTGAACGCGAGGAAGGCTCCTGTCCAGTCGAAGCCGTCTGGCACGTCGTCGTCCACGTCCTCGTCGCCGACGCCGGTGGCCCAGCCGTCGCGCGAGACGATCAGGATGCCCTTGCGGTACCACTGCGAGCCGAACGCAAGTAGGAGCGCGCCCACCACCAGGCGGAGCGTCTCCAGAGACAGGCCCTGAAGCGCAGCGCCGAGCGCGGCGACCGTCACGATCAACACCACGAGACCGCCAACCGCACCGACCCGCGCCGCCCGCCACGAGCGCGTCACGCCGACTGCGACGACGATCGCGACCATCTCGATCACCTCGATCGACGCGGCGAGGAATGTGGAGACGAGGACGCCCCAGTTCATGCGGACTCGGCTCGGATCGCCACAACGGTGATCCCGATGCGCGTGAACCACTCTAGTGCCTCGGACTCACTCTCGGCACGATGGCTGAGGCGGTGGAGGAACTCCTCCGAGTCGCGGAAATAGACGGTGAAGCGCATCCGCTGCACTGTCCCGCACTCCCGGGCGGCACGGAATGGGACCGCTCCCGACATCAAGGAACGGCTAACCGGAGACGTGGGTCGGGCCAGCCCTACCGCGCGAGGTTCGGACCTGTGGGGATAATCGCGGGAACGAAAGGAGCGCGTCGTAGCCCGGCCGCCACAGGTACCACAGCTCGACACCGAGCAAGAGGAGTTCTTCGACCTCTCGATCGACCCACTGTCCATCGTCGACTTCGACGGCGAGTTCAAGCGCGTGAACGCGTCGTTCCTCCGCCTGATGGGGTACACGAAGGCGGAGCTCTTCTCGCGAACAGCTCTCGACCTCCTCCATCCGGATGACGTGGAGCCGGCGCGCGAGGCGCTGGCACAGCTCGCGGAGGGTCACGATCTGGTCGGATTCGAGGCCCGCGTCATCCGCGCCGACGGCTCTGTGCGGTGGCTCGAGTGGAACGCCCAGTCGATGCCCGAGCGGGGC